>DATAGU010000129.1:0-52472 GCA_036263495.1 Polyangia bacterium
CGCCGCGCGAGAAGCTCGTGTGGCGCCGGAACGTGTTCCTGCGCGGGCTCGAGCGCCTGCCGATCGCGGTGGCGTGAGGGCGGGCGGCGCGGCGAGCGAGCCTTTCATTGCACCGGGCGCCGGGGGCGCCCGGCGTCACTCTCCAACCGGGGTGAAATAGGCGCCGACCAGGCCCGTCTCCTCGACCAGCGCCTTGAACTCGGCGGAGACCAGGTTGTGAAGCAGGCACTGCTTGCATTTGAAGAGGTGATGCCCCTCGGTGCTGCCGGGTTTGAAGACGTACTTCTTGACGCTCGAGATGTCGCCATCGGAATACCGATCGATGATCGAGCGCTCTTCATCAAGACAATCGAGAATGTCGAGCATATTGACGACGTAGAACCGTCCTGGACCATCGTAATCGAGTGGCAAGAGTTCGACGGTGTCTCCGAGGAGGGACGCCAAGACCTTCGCCGCGCGATCCGAGAACGCCAGGCCATGGCCCATGAGCCCAATGAAATCGACAGGCCTGCTGCGATTTTTCCGTACTCTCGCGGGCAACCACTCCATCGGCACAGGCTTCCACCAGGCGTCGCATCGAGCTCCCTTGGACAGCCTGATGAAGACTTCGAACCAGGCGACTCCGGGGCGCGAAATAGTCAACAAGTCGCCATGTAGATCTGGATTCGGGTCCAGGAGGAAGACCTTCGACAAAGGAAAACTGTCCTTGGTCATGGGGGGAAGGCTCGAGCTTGAATCTCGTGCGCTATTTTCTGTAGCTCCTCGATGATCTTGGCCTGCCCACCGCGAGCGGCTGCCTGCAGAAGCCGCTCGTAGACTCTGCGAATCGCTTGATAGGTATGAAGCCCGTGCCCTACATGCTGGCTGCGCGCGAGCACGACGCCATTGTCGGCGCTGTTGATGTCGATGCCAAGGCGATCGAGGAGTTCACGGGCGGCCTCCGCCTCCCGGTGCGTGCTCGGCACAATATGGTGGACGGCCTCGCTGTCGGTCAACTTGCGCCCGAGGTGTTTCTCCAGCGCTGCGCGGAGCCGGTCGGCGTTGCCGGACGTGTTCCATTGCTGTGTCGACACGAAACCGGGCGGGCGGCTGATGCCACCGCTGACCGAGTTGGTGCCGCGCAGTCCTTGGGCACGAGCCGTCTGCGCCGGCGTGAGCTCGCGCAGCGCGACATGAAGCATGGCCGCCGCCTGCCCGAGCCGGCGGGTCTCCACGAGCGCCCAGACCTCGGCTTCGGTGAGCGCCAGGGTCCGCGCCGCCGCGCCGGTCCCGGTCACCAGGGCGAGCGGCCCGCCGCCGGCGTTCGTGGCCGTCAGCGCCCAATAGGCTTCCCCCGCGCCGGGGCCGTGAGGTGCCCCTCCACGGAGGAACGCCACCAGCCGGCCGAGCCCCGATAGCTTGCCGAGCTCTGTCAGGAGCTCTGGCCCATGGGCCAGGAGCCTGGCGGCGGTCCACGCGGCGCTGGTGAGGACGGCGGCGTCGATGCCCGCGCCGCCGAGGGTGACGTTCTCGAATCGGGCGACGATGCTGTCCTTCTTGCGCCAGGCATCGGCGTGCAGTTGCTGCGCTTCCTCGGGAGCATGGTCTACCCAGAAGGGGTCCTTCCGGAGTTGGCGCAGGCCGTACCAGGTGAGGTCGAGCGCGCCGGTGCCATGATCGTTGCTGATGAGAGGAGTGTTGCCGCCACGGCTGCGCTCGCAGAGCAGGACCGAGAGGTTGAACGATGCGAGGTCTCGCCCGTAGGCGATGGCCCGGCGCAGGGCGGCTTCGGCGTCTGGGTCGGCGTCCGGCACATCTTCGAGCAGGGAGCTCAGATACTGAAGATGCTGGTCGAGGGTGTCGTACTGTGCGCGCCAGGGGCCGGCGAAGTGGGGCGCGATCTCCTGAAGGACGAGCGCCATGCCGAGGAGATCGCGCCCGAGGTCTCCGAAGGGCGGCGGGGTGCTGCCGTCACGGAAGGCGAGCCGCGGCGGGGGCACGGCCCAGGCGGAAGCACCGGAGAGGACGAGCCCGAGGGACAAGACCCCGAGGCAGGCGAGGAGGGAACCGCTGCGAGCACGGACGAGGAGCTGCTCAGACCGCCAAGCCATGCACCACCTCCGTGTGGTCGTCAGGAGAGCCAAAGCCTAGCCTAGGTCCAGGTCATGACGTTACAGCACCAATCGTTTCTCCTGCCCGACGCCGTTGTCTGACTCGGACAAGGGGCGTCCGCTGGGCCCTGGTAGGGCCTGAAGTCCTTGGCAGAATTTTGCAACTTTCATGCTCCTGCGCTGGCTCGCAGGAGCTTGCCGGCCCTGGAACCCATCGGGGGTGGGGGCCTTCCCCTGGCATCAGGGCCGACGATGGGTGAAGACGGCGCGGTAGCGCACCTGACCGGCGGCGAGTCGGTCGCGGACCTCGTTGACCTGGTCGATGGGGTACTGCTCGATCATGGGTTTCACCTTGCCGGCGGCGACCAGCGCGAGGGCCTCGACGAGGTGACTGCGCGGTCCCTGGGTGCTCCCGATCAGGCGCTTGTCGGGGAACATGAGCACCGTCGGGTCCACCTGGATGGGCCCGTCGAGGGCGCCGAGGTTGACCAGGCGCCCGCCGGGGCGGAGCGCCGAGAAGGCCTGCGAGACGTGGGCGGCGGAGTTGGTGGTGGAGACGATGACGTCGGCGCCCCCGGCGGCGGCCAGGGACCGGCCCGCGTGCTGGCCGGCCACGACGACGAGATCGGCGCCGAGGGCGCGCGCCTCGTCGCGTTTGTGGTCGCTGCCGGTGAGGGCCACGGTCTCGAGGCCGAGGGCCTTGGCGTATTGGACCGCGAGGTGCCCGAGGCCACCGAGGCCGAGCACGGCGACGCGCTCCCCGGGTTTGGGATCGCCGTCGCGGAGGCCGCTCAGGACGGTGTAACCGGCGCAGAAGATGGGCGCCGCTTCGATGAAGCCGAGGTTGTCGGGGAGCAGGGTGCAGCCCTCGGCCCAGGCGAGCATGAGCTCGGAGTTGCCACCCCCAAGGTTCATCCAGGTCTGGACGTTGGGGCAGTAGATCCGTTGCGCCTGGCAGGCGTGGCAGCGCCCGCATCCCTTTTGTCTCCACGAGACGCCCACGCGATCGCCGACGCGCAGCGCGGTCACGCCGGGGCCGACTTCGACGATGGTGCCGACGGGCTCGTGTCCGGCGACGATGGGCAGGGGGGAGGGGAAATGTCCACGATGGACGTGGACGTCGGTCCCGCAGAGACCGCTCGCCTCGATGCGGATGACGACCTGCCCCTCTTGCGGATGGGGATCGGGCAGGTCCTGGAACTCCCATGGCTGATTCAGCCGAGTGATGACCGCGGCGCGCATGATGAACCTCCTCGGGGGGCGCCAGTCGAGCCGGCCGGAGAACGAGCAGACGCGGCGCCCTGTACATAGGAATGACGCGGTGACGTCACGCCTTGATCTGTGACATCGGGCCGCGATCGCCGCTCGGCAAGAACAGGATTTCTGCACAAATCCATGTCCGGTTTTGCTGGTGCGCTTTCTGCAAACCCAGCAGAAGGACCTCGGCAATGGATCCGACGAGCGCCATCAAGCCTATGGGTCAGGAAGAAGGATGATGATGGGCGCGATCACGACAGGCTATCTCCCTTGTGCAAGCGGGCTCCCGCCCTGCATGCGCAGGGTGCCGCAGACGGTGAAGAGGTCGTGGATCGATGCGGATTTACGCTCGCCCGCACGGGGACCGTCCGTAGGGCGGACCAAATCTGGGACTGGGAGAGCGGTAAAGCCGTGGCCTCTACAGGAAGAAGCGAGAGGCCTATACTTCCTGACAGCCATGGACGATGTTTGGGGCGATGGGGGGAAGACACCTCCTCCCAGGCTGGGTCCGTATCGGCTCACGGGCATTCTCGGTCGCGGGGGCATGGGGATCGTGTATCGCGCCGTGCACGGGGAGACCGGCGAGCCTGTCGCCGTCAAGACGGTCCCCAAGCTGGCCGAACCGATGCTGCTGGGCCTCCGGCGGGAGATCCGCTCGCTGAGCCGCATCCGCCATCCCGGGATCGTGCGGATCCTGGCGCAAGGTCTCTCCGAGGGCGTCCCCTGGTACGCGATGGAGCTGCTCGAGGGATGCACGCTCGGTCATCTGCTGCGCGAGACGACGATCGGGTCGATGGGCAGCACCGCGGGGATGCACGGCACGGAAGAGCAGACCTGGACCTCTACGAGGACGGACGCGGATGAGGGGAGGGAGGGCTCGCGGCCCGAGACGTGGCCGCGCGGACGTCCGACGGTGGCGCTCCGCCCGCTCCTCCGCACGCTGCGACGCCTGTGCGCTCCGCTCTCGTTTCTCCACGGGAGCGGCTTCGTGCATCGCGACCTCAAGCCGGCCAACATCTTCATCCGCACCGACGGCTCGCCGGTGCTGATGGATCTCGGGATCGTGGCGCGCTTTGGCGGCGCCGAGGGGCGCGAGGAGCTGGACGTGGCCGGCCAGGTCTTCGGCAGCATCTCGTACATTGCCCCCGAGCAGATCCGGGGCGAGTTCGTGGACGCCCGCGCGGATCTGTATGCGCTCGGGTGCATCCTCTACGAAGTGCTCACCGGCCAGCCGCCGTTCGTGGGGAGGGATGCCTCGGCGGTGATGCTCCAGCACCTCTATGATCCACCGCCCAAACCTTCCTCGCGGGGCGACGTCTCCGCCGAGTACGACGCGCTCGTGCTGCGGCTCCTGGCCAAGCGCCCCGCCGATCGCCTGGGCTACGCGGACGACGTGGCCACGGTCCTGTCCGCTTGGCTCGAAGAGGAGCCGGAGGTCGTGGACGCGCCCCGGCCGGCGCCGTACCTCTACCGCCCCGAGCTCGTCGGCCGCGCCGGGGCTCTGCGGACCTTCGACCAGGTGATCAGCCTTCTCAGTCAGAAGGATCAGGGCGGTTGTGTCTTCGTCGGCGGTGAGAGCGGGGTCGGTAAGACGCGCCTGGCCATGGAGGCGGCTACGCTGGCGGCCCGGCAGGGCATCGTGGTGGTGACCGGCCAATGCGTCGCGCTCTCCGCCCAGGACGTGAACGTGAAGGCGGCGCCGCTCCATCCCTTCCGCCCGTTCCTGCTCGCCGTGGCGGATCGGTACCGCGCGGACAGCACGCAGGTGGAGCGCCAGCGGCTCGGTCCCCGGCTCAGGGTCCTTGCGACCTACGAGTCGGCCCTGGCCGAGCTGCCGGCGCTGGCGGGGGTGCCGGAGCCGCCTCCGCTGCCCCCCGAGGCGGCGCGCGCGCGTCTCCTCGAGGCCATGAAGGCCGTCCTCTTCGCCATGGCGGAGCACTCGCCGCTGGTCCTGGTCCTCGACGACCTGCAATGGGCCGACGATCTCTCGCTGGCCCTCCTGCGCGAGCTGACCAGCACGCCGCTCGACGGCCACGGCCTCCTCGTGGTGGGGACCTACCGGATCGAAGAGATGAGCCCGGCGCTCGGCGCCATCGTGGAGCTGCCGGGCAGCGTCCGGCTCGAGCTCTGCCGGCTGGGCGAGGAGGACATGAGCGCGATGGTCGGCGGCATGCTGGCGCTGCGCGAACCTCCCTGGACCCTGATCCGGTTCCTCGGTCAGAAGACCGATGGAAACCCCTTCTTTATCTCCGAGTATCTGCACGTCGCCATGGACGAGGGGCTGCTCACGAGGCAGGCGGGGCAGTGGCGATTCGCGGACGAGGAGCTGGGGGCGCTCGAGGCCGGGCTGCCCTTGCCCCGCACGCTCGCCGAGATCATCGAGCGCCGGCTCGATAACCTCGACGCGCGGTCCCGGAGTCTCGTCGCGCTGGCCTCGGTCTTCGGGCGCGAGGTGGATGGCGATGTCCTCGAGGCCGTGGCCGGGATGGCCGAGGCCGAGGCCCTGGAGTCGATCGCGACGCTGCGCCGGCGTCAGATCCTCGAGGAGAGGCCGAACGGCCGGCTGCGCTTCGTGCACGACAAGCTGCGCGAGATCGCATACGCCCGGATCCCGGTCCGGCGGCGGCGCGCGCTGCATCATCAGGCCGCCGTGACCATCGAGGAGTGCTGCCCGGGCGCGTCCGACTTCCACGCGATGGTCGCGCACCACTGGTCCAAGGCCGGGATCCACGACAAGGCGGGCCGGCACTTCGCCGAGGCCGCCGAGAGGGCGCGTGGCGCCTACGCCAACGGCGAGGCGATCGCCTTCTACCGCGCCGCCGTCCAGGAGATCCAGAAGGTGCTGCGGGCGACGGGAGGGGGCGACTCGACGTGGCGCGAGATGTTGCCCCGGATGTACGAGAGCCTGGGCGACATGTGCGCGCTCACCGGGCAACAGGAGAAGGCCCGGCATACCTATGCCGCGGCGCTCAAGGCCCTCCCGGGCGAGGGGCGGATCTGGTGTGGGCGCCTGCATCGCAAGATCGGCAAGACCTGGGAGACGCATCACCAGCACAAGAAGGCGCTCGCCGCCTATGCGAGGGCCGAGGCGTGCCTCGGCGCATCGCCCCTCGAGCGGGGCGCGGTCGATCCGTCGGGCCTGCGGGGCGAGGAGACGGAAGCGGCGTGGTGGCGGGAGTGGGTGGAGATCCAGAACGACCGGTTCTTCATCCACTACTGGCTGGCGGAGGGGGAGGAGATGGCGGCCCTGGTGGAGCGGGTTCGCCCGGTCGTGGAGCGATGGGGCTCGCCGCTCCAGCGCGCGCATTTTTACGACAACCTCGCCCACCTCGACGAGCGTCGCGGGCGCTACCGGGTCTCGGCCGAGACGGTGCGCTTCGCGCGCGAGGCCAAGCGCGCCGCGGAGGAGGCCCAGGATCTCGCGACGGTCGCGTACGAATGGTTCGCGCTGGCCTTCGCCTTGCTCTTCTACGGCGCGCTCGACGAGGCGGAGGGCGAGCTGCGGGGGGCCCTGGCCGAGGCGGAGCGGATCGGGGATCGCACGCTCCTGTCGCGCTGCCTGAATTATATGATGATGATCCACCGGCGGCGCCGGGCGGTGGAGCAGACCCGGCAATGGGCCGTGCGCAGCCTCGCGGTGGCGCGGGAGACGCGGATGGTCGATTACGTCGGCGCGGCGCGGGCCAACCTGGCGTGGGTCGCGTGGTGCCAGGGCGACCTCGCCACGGCCCGCGAGGAGGGCCAGGCCGCCTGCGAGCGCTGGCAGAAGCTGGCGCTCGTGTATCCCTACCCCATGCAGTGGATGGGGCTCTGGGTGCTGGTGGCGTTGGCGCTGGAGCAGGGGGACGTGGGCGAGGCCGTGCGGCATGCGCACGCCATGCTCGATGCCAAGCAGGAGCGCCTCGCCGGCGAAGTGACGGTGATCCTCGAGCAGGCGGTCGCCGCCGCGGAGAGGGGGGAGATGGAGGTCACGAGCGGGCTGCTTCGGCGGGCTGCCGAGGTGGCGGAGGAGCACGGGTACCTATGAGGTGGGGCAGCGATTTCCAAATCGCTGCCCGCGATCGATCAAGGAAAGGAAGATAGGCCTTCCAACAGGGAGAAGGGGAGGAAGCAAATGGTGCACAATCCAGATCCGATTTGCCCTGGCGTTCCGATCAAACACAGGGAGGAACCACCCAAGGACCTACTCGATGAACGAGACGTGTTCGTCATCGGTGTCGACAATGAAGTATACCGACTGCGGTACAATGAACACATCGCTGCCGGTAATCATAAGTTACAACACCCGTACGAGTTTCTGAGGCAAAAGAATTTTTATGCCCAGGTGCTGACTCACGTCGTCGATGTCAATCTCGAAAAGCTCACCCCGAAGGATGAAGAAGCAGGTTGCGATACCGGGTATCTGATCGATTTGCGGCGGCTCTATTTTGTCGAACAGGCCAAGCAGCCAAAGCCTTTCGAAGAACGTATCGTCCAGCGTAGCAAATCGACACATTTCGCTGCCCCCAGAGCGCCAGCCGAGCGTAAGTATGACCACATGGAAGGGGTCGATATCCCGCTCTTCAAGGGGGAGTTTTGTCCGATCCCGGATGAGGACTTGCTCAAGCCTGTGCAGCCGAATCTCTACATCGTCGTCCCACAAAATCTAAAGGACCCGGGACAGGGAACCCCTTCTATCTACTTTGTCTCCAAGGATAGATACACCAAAGATGAAGACATCTTGGCCCCTTTCCCGGACGCCTTGCGCCTGCAGCGGTACTTTGGGAGACCCGGCTTCCAGGTCGGCGTCATCATCGACGAGGACAGGCCCCTCCTGGGTCTGAACTCGGCCTGCTATGTCGCGAACCTCCGGTCGTTGGCCGTCCTCGATGAGCTCAGGAACGAGAACGCATGTCTGAAGAAGCAGCTGAAGCCGTAGCGGAAGCCACCTGGAAGCGCTTCCGCAGGGGGACCCACCGCCTGCTCGATCCCGAGGAGACGGTACGGCGGATGATGCGGGTGATGCCTGTCATGGGCATCACCCGCATCGCCAACGTCACCGGCCTCGACAGCATCGGCGTCCCCGTGGTGATGGTGTGCCGGCCCAATGCCCGCTCGCTGGCGGTCTCGCAGGGCAAGGGCCTGACCCTGGCCGCGGCCAAGGCGTCGGGTCTGATGGAGACCATCGAGCTCTATCACGCCGAGAGCATCACCTCGCCGCTCAAGCTCGCGAGCTGGAACGAGCTCTGCTCCACCCACCGGCTCGCTGACGTCATGGCGCTGCCCAGGCTGTCGGTCAGCCGCTTTCACGGCGACCTGCGGCTCCTCTGGATCGTGGGTCACGATCTCCTCGGCGACGCACCGACCTGGGTGCCCTTCGAGATGGTGCACACCAACTACACGTTGCCCTTGCCGACGGGCAGCGGCTCGTTCGTGATGAGCTCGAACGGCCTGGCCTCGGGCAACCATGTGCTCGAGGCCATCAGCCACGCGATCTGCGAGGTGATCGAGCGCGACGCCACTACCCTGTGGCAGCTGCGGAGCGACCGCAAGGACCGCACGCGGATCGATCTGGGCACGGTCGACGATCCCGGGTGCCGGGAGGTGCTCGAGCGGTTCGACGGCGCCGGGGTCGAGGTCGCGGCGTGGGAGACCACGACCGACGTGGGCATCCCCGCGTTCTTTTGCGCCATCGCGCAGCGCACGCCCGATCTCTTGCGCCCGCTGCAGCCGGCCGCAGGCGCGGGCTGCCACCCGAGCCGCGGCATCGCGCTCCTCCGCGCGCTCACCGAGGCGGCCCAGAGCCGGCTCACCAACATCGCCGGATCGCGCGACGACATGAGCCTGTATGCCTATCGGGACGCGCAGAACCTCGATCTCCAGCGGCGCACCCTCGCCTGGATGAAGGCCGGTCCGGGCGGCCGTCGTTTTGACAACGGACCCACTTACGAGGGAGACACCTTCGCCGAGGACGTGGCCTGGGAGCTCGCGCGGCTCGACGCCGCGGGCATCGAGCAGGTGGTGATGGTCGACCTCACCAAGCCCGAGTTCCGCATCCCGGTGGTCCGGGTCGTGATTCCCGGCCTCGAACCCATCGGCGATGTCCCGGGCTATACGCCCGGCGCGCGTGCCCGCCGGATCCTGGAGCAGATGTCATGAACATCTATGTCTTCGTCGGGCCCACCCTGCCTCTGGAAGAGGCGCGCGCCGAGCTCGACGCCGTCTACCTCCCGCCCGTGGAGCAGGGTGACGTCTACCGGGCAGCGCTCGACAAGCCGCACGCCATCGCCATCGTCGACGGTTACTTCGAGCGGGTGCCGACGGTGTGGCACAAGGAGATCCTGTGGGCCATGGCGCAGGGGATCCATGTGATCGGGAGCTCCAGCATGGGCGCCTTGCGGGCCGCTGAGCTGGCCGCCTTTGGCATGGAAGGGGTGGGCGCCATCTACGAGGCCTTTCGGAGCGGCGCGCTCGAAGACGACGACGAGGTCGCGGTGGTGCATGGGCCGGCCGAAGGCGGCTACCGGGCCCTGTCCGAGGCCATGGTCAACATCCGCGCCACCTTGCGCGCCGCCACCCAGGCCCGGGTGATCCGTGAGACGACGCGCCAGGCGCTCGAAGAGATGGCCAAGGCGCTCTTCTATCCCGAGCGCTGCTATCCCATCCTGCTCGAGCGGGCCGGCGAGCGTGGCCTCCCGGCGGACGAGATCGCGGCCCTGCGCGCCTTTTTGCCGGCGGGGCGCATCGATCAGAAGAAGCGGGATGCGCTGGCGCTCCTGCGCCGGCTGCGCGAGGTGTCCGGCCTGACCGTGGGGCCCAAGCGCGTCCGGTACTCGTTCGAGCACACCGACGCCTGGGAGCAGCTGCTCAACCAGGCGGGAGCGCGACGATTCGCGGCGCAGGTCAAGGAGACTGCCGAAGAGGAGGAGCTGCTCGAAGAGGTGGCCCTCGCCGGCCCTCGTCATTATGGGGCCGCGCGAGTGGGGGCGATGACGCGCGTGCTGGGCCTGGCGTTGGCTCGCCAGCAGGGCCTTCAGGTGACCGAGGACCTGCTCCAGGCGGCCATCGATGCGTTCCGGCAACGGCATGGACTCGAGGACGAGGCCGCGGCGCGACGCTGGATCGCGGCGCAGGGTCTGACCGAGGAGAGGTTCCTCGAGCTCATGCGCGAGGAGGCGCAGCTGCGCTGGATCGAGACCGTGTATGCGTCGGACTTCCGCAAGGCGACCTCCGATCATCTCCGTGTCACCGGCGAGTACGCCGCCTACGCTGGCCGTGCACGCGACAAGCGGCACAGGCTGGCCGCCGCCCACCTGACCGAGCCCACCCTCGGCGACCTTCACCTGAGTGAAGAGCAGCTGTGGCGCTGGTACTTCGAGACGCGCCGCGGACAGAGCGTGCCTGCCGAGCCTGCCGAGCTCCTCCGCCACGCGCAGGCAGCGGGATTTGCGAATCGCGACGCCTTCCGGCGCGCGCTGCTGCGCGAGTATGGCTACCTGCGAGGCACCCTCGGGCAGGAGGAGGGGCTTGTCGAGCGCGGCGAGCGGGGAGGGGCGAGGGCACGGTCGTGGTTCGAGCCTTCGCCATGACAGGTGGGCGCCGCGACCTGCGGCGGGGTCCGGTGGAGGGAACAGGGACAGGGACAGGGAGAGAAGGAGAGCGTCATGATGAATCTCGTCGTGGGATCCACGGGGCCTGTGGGGCTCGGCCGGGAGATGTGCTACCGGCTTGTCAGAGACGGAATGCCGGTGCGGGCCCTGGTGCGGCGCACGTCCAACCCCGCGCTGGTGAAGGAGCTCGCGCGACGGGGCGTTGAGCTCGTGCTCGGCGATCTCAAGGACCGCGCCTCGCTCGATGCGGTGTGCCAGGGGGTGACGGCGGTGCTCACCTCGGCGACGACCACCTTGCATGCGCAGCCGGGCGACACCATCGCCTCGGTGGATCTCAATGGGTATCGCAACCTCATCGATGCCGCGAGCCAGGCTGGCGTCCGCCGGTTCGTCTACACCTCGTACTCACGCAACCTCAACCTGCCCTGTCCGCTCACCGACGCCAAGCGGACGATCGAAGCGCTTATCATGCGGAGCGGGTTCAACTACACGATCCTGCGGCCGGGCTACTTCATGGAGACGTGGATGGGCTCGGGGCTCGGCATCGATCCCATCCATCACCGGGCGCGCATCTATGGCACGGGGAACGCCAAGGTGAGCTGGATCGCGACCGGCGACGTGGCCAAGTTCGGCGTGGCGGCGCTCTATCACCCCGTCGGGCGCAACGCCATCCTGGAGCTCGGGGGACCCGAGGCCCTGAGCACGCTCGAGGTCATCCGCCTCTGCGAGCAGCTCGGCGGCCGACCGTTCACCCTCGACTACGTCACCGAGGAGGAGCTCAAGGCGCAGCTCACGACCAGCTCGGATCCGCTCCAGCAATCCTTCGCGGCGCTCAAGCTCGGTCTGGTCTACGGCGATGAGATCGACATGCGCGACACGCTGCGCCTGTTCCCGATCCGGCTCGGATCGGTGCGGGACTATCTCGGGCGCTTGTATGGCATGCACCCCACTCCAGAGCACGTCCATCCCCCGACGTGAGAATCCCAAAGCATCATCAATGGGTACTGCCACTCGCCTTACGAAATGGAAGGCCAGCCAACAGAATCCCATGGGTTCACGATGCAACATTCGTGATGTCGCCCACCATGTACTTCTAAAAATAAAGTATTTTTACAGGTGCCCTTGCCTGATGAAGGATCGAGTGCCAGATTCCTTCCACTTGCTCGGGGGGCGTTCGCTTCTCCCCATGTCGGGGAGCGCCCGCTCGTGCTTTGGAGAGAGGTGTACCCATGCCCAGGAGTTATTCGCTCGGTAATCAACTCAACTTCATCTCGCTCTCTGTCAGTGCGGCCAAGTCCTATGAGACCGCTCTGCCCAGCGAAGCCGCCCAATCGGCGACGCGGCTCGCGGGGTACTTCGATCGCATCAAGGACTTGAGCGCGCGGCAGGAGAAGGCCAAGCAGCAGCAGGTCCTCGCGACCCGCGAGCTGGCGGAGGTCATGGGCGCGAGCCGCAAGGAGCGCGCCCGCCTCATCCGTCTGGCTGAGGCGACCTTCGGTCCGCGCGACCCGCGCATCAAGGAGTTCCGTCCCGCGACCGAGGGCAAGGTGCGGAAGCCCCGGGGCGAGGGCGCCGCTCGCAAGGCCAAGAAGGCCGCCGCCGAGCAGAAGTAACCCCCTCTCGCCTCTGCCACGCGCCGCGTCGCCGCTCACACGCATCTTGCCCTATCGACGCGTGTGAGCGGCGGTGTAGCATGCTGGCTCATGCCCGGTAGATTCCCTGACGAGAGGATGCCCTTGGCGGCCCAGGAGGAGGTGGCGCTCGCGCCCGGCACCATCCTCCAGGAGCGCTATGAGATCCTCGGCCAGATCGGGGTCGGCGGCTTCGGGCGGGTCTACCGGGCGCGGCATCTCAACACCGGCCAGGACGTGGCGGTGAAGGTGATGCGCATCCTCGAGGGGCCGTTCTTGGATCGCGAGCTGCTCGCGGCACGGCTGGCGCGCTTCCGGCGCGAGACCCAGCTCTGCGCGCAGCTCCATCACCCGAACATCGTACGCCTCATCGATTCGGGCCAGGCTGGGGAGCGGCTCTGGTACTCGGTGTTCGAGTATGTGCCAGGGCAGACGCTCGAGCAGGTCCTCACCGAGGAGGGCGCGCTGCCGCCGCGAGAGGCCTGCCATCTCATGCTGCAGGTGCTCGACGCGCTCGCCTGCGCGCACGGGCGCGGCATCATCCACCGCGACATCAAGCCCGCCAACATCATGGTGGTCTCGACGGGGGTGCGGCGAAATGCGCTGGTGTTCGACTTCAACATCGGGGCGCTCGATACAGGGGGCCAGAGCCCGCAGATCCCCCACGAGCGGCTGACCCGGAGCGGGGAGTGGATCGGCACGCCGCAATACGCGGCCCCCGAGTATTTGCGGGGGCAGGCACCGACGCCCCGGGTGGATCTCTATGCCTGGGGCCTGGTGTTCATCGAGTGCCTCACCGGGGAGCCCGCCATCCCGGACGGGACGCAGGCCGATGTGCTCTACCACCAGATGAATCCGGCGCCCGTCGTGCTTCCCGAGCCGCTGGCCGCTCACCCGCTCGGCCGTCTGCTCCAGCGGGTCACGGCCAAGAACGTGGACGAGCGCAACCTCACGGCCGAGCAGCTCCACAAGGAGATCGAGGCCCTCGAGCAGGAGCTCGATACCCTGGTGATCGATCCGTTGAACGTCGGCCTCTCCGAGGCGGGCAGGGGGCAGCCCTCGCCATCGCCGGCGCTCTCCGAGGAGGGGAAGACCCGGCAGGATCGACATCGCCGGGTCGGGGAGTCGCCATCGGGGGACGAGCCTCTGGCCGAGACTCCACCCGAGCCGCTCGCCCAGACCAAGGCCGAGCGCCCGCCGGCGGCGCCGACGGTCTTGGGTCTGGCGGGGGAGCGGCGGCAGGTGACCGCCCTGTGCTGCAACCTGGTCGCGCGGGCCGGGGGCTCCGCGATGGGCCTCGAGGAGATGGAGGAGGCGCTCCGGGCCTGGCAGGCGCGCTGGATCGAGATCGCGCAGAAGTTCCAGGGGCACGTGGTGAGCGCTCTCGGGGAGCAGCTGCTCTTTTATTTCGGCTATCCCGTGGCCAAGGAGGACGACGCGGTGCGCGCCGCGCAGGGCGCGCTCGACATGGCCCAGAAGCTCCGCGAAGCGAACGCGGAGCGCCCAGGCACCGCGGGCCCGCGGCGGAACGCGAGCCGCATCCAGATCGATCTCCGGATGGGGATCCACACCGGGCTCGTGCACGTGGGGCCGGAGTCGGCGCAGGCGGGGCCGCTCGGGTCGGGGCACCTCCTCGGCGTGACGGCGAAGACCGCGGCCCGGCTGTGCACGCTCGCTCCGCCTGGCGGGATCGCGGTGAGCGGTGACAGCGCGGCGCTCCTGCGGCGGCAGTTCCATCTCGTGCCGGTGGACGCCATCCCCGAGGAGGGGGGCCTTCAGCCGCGCATGGTCTTTCACCTCACGGAGGCTCCGTGGGACGACTCGATCGTCTCTCTGGCGCGGGTCTCGGCGCTGCCGCACGTGGGGCGCGCGCAGGAGCTCGAGCTCTTGCTCGGGCGCTGGCAGCAGGTGGTGCAGGGCAGCGGCCAGTGCATCCTGGTGGTCGGCGAGCCGGGGATCGGGAAGTCGTCCCTGGCGATGGAGCTGGTGCGCCGGATCGACGGAGAAGGGGGTGGAGGCGGCGACGCGTATCGCTGTCTCTCGGGGCGCTGCCTGCCTGAGCACCAGAGCAGCTCGCTGCGGCCGATCCGTGAGGTGCTGGAACGGCTCCTCGATCTGGGCCAGGAACCCCCGGGAGGGGCGGCGGGATCACCATCGGGGGACGAGGCGGAGCAGGCCGAGAAGCTCGTGGCCTGGCTCGAACGTCATGGCTTTGCGGGGCGCGGGACCGAGGGACCGGGAGGCGCCTCGGAGGGGAGCGGCGATGGCGGGGTGACGGCGCTCCTGGCGGAGTTCCTGGACCTGCCGCTGGGAAGCCGCTGGTCGAGCGCTACGACGGGGGCGACGTCCGAGCGCCGGCAAGACCGCCTCGTCGATGCGCTCGTGTCCCTCTTCGTCACGCTGGCCGAGGAGAAGCCGCTCCTCCTCCTGGTGGAGGATGTGCACTGGGCCGACGAGGCGACGCTGTCGTTCCTCGGCCGGTTGATGAAGGAAGGGATGGGGCTGCGCATGGGGCTCTTCTTGACGGCGCGTCCGGAGTTCGTGTCGCCGTGGCCCGCGGCGGCGCTCTTGCAACTCCAGCTCGGCCGGTTCGTGCGGGGGGAGATCGCGGAGATGGTGGCCGCGATCCTCGGGGGCAAGGCGCTGTCGCCGGCGGCGCTCGGCGAGATCGTGAACCGCACGGACGGGATCCCGCTGTTCGTCGAGGAGCTGACCCGGACGATGGTGGAGAGCGGGACGCTCGTCGAGCACGAGGATCGGTTCGAGCTGGCGGCGGCGCGCATGGATCTCGAGATCCCGAGCACGCTCCGGGGCCTGCTCATGGCGCGCCTCGATCGGCTGGGTCGGATCAAGGAGACGGCGCAGCTGGCCGCGGCGCTCGGGCGGGAGTTCAGCCACGAGGTGCTGTGCGCCGTGAGCCCGCTCACGGCGGCGGAGGTCCAGGCCGACCTCGAGCGCCTGGTGGCGGGGGATCTGGTCTTGCCGGTGTGGCGGCAGCGCACGAAGCTCTATAGCTTCAAGCACGCCCTCATCCGGGACGTGGCGTATGAGTCCCTGCCGCGGCGCACGCGCCAGGAGCTGCACGCCCGCATCGCCCAGGTGCTCGAGGAGCGTTTCCCGGAGCTGGTGAAGACGCAGCCGCAGCTCCTGGCGCAGCACCACGCGGCGGCGGAGCAGATGCAGGAGGCGATCGCCTATGCGCAGCGGGCGCTCCAGCGGGCGCTCCAGCTCGGGGCCGATGCCGAGGCGATGGCGCACGCGAATCAGGCGCTGGGCTGGCTCTCGGCCTGGGAGGACCCGCGCGAGCGCGCCCGGGTCGAGCTCGGCATCCAGCACTTCCTCGTCTGGGCGCTACACAATCACCGCGGCTACGCGTCGCCGGCGCTGAAGTCCGCGGTGGAGCGCCTGCAGGCGCTCGTCGATCTCGTGGGGGATGCGCCCGAGAGCATGCCGGCCTTGCGGGTGCTGTGCATCTACTACCAGAACGGGGGGCAGACCGCGCTGGCGTATTCGCTGGCGGAGCGCCTACTCGAGCTCGCCCGGAAAAATCAAGACATCGGTCAAGAGGTGGCGATCCTGCCATCGGTCACGGCGGCCCGCTTCGATGCCGGCCGGCTCGTCGAGGCCCGGCAGTTCTGCGAGCGGCTGCTGTCGCTCTACGACGAGCGGACGCATCGGGGGCAAGGGCCGCTCGATGGGCTCGACTCCAAGGTGCTGACCCACGCGATCCTGGCCATCTCGCTCTGGCTCCTCGGGGAGCCGGATCAGGCGCTGCGGCACGCCGAGGCGGGGATGGCGTGGGCCGGCGAGGTGAACCACATCCTCGGCCACCTCTATACCCTGTACGTGCGCGTGACGTTCCATCTGTTCCGGCGCGAGCAGGCCGAGGCGGTCAGGTGGAGCGAGTCGTTTGTCGAACTGGCGAACCGGCTCGGGCCGGGGCTCTTCCACGCGACCGCCAGCGTGATGCACGCGATGACGCAAGGGGATCTCGAGGCGACGAAGCGTCTCATGTCCAGCTCGGCCGTCGGCCTCTCGGAGAGCGTGACGGCGAGCTGGAACTGCCACATGGCAGAGCTGGAGATGCAGAAGAGGAACTGGGCCGCGGCGCTGGTCCGGCTAGAGGGGAGCCTGCGCCACATCGAGGCCACGGGCATCCGAACCTACCTCGCGGAGGTGCACCGGCTCAAGGGGCACTGTCTCTTTGCGCAGGATCGGTCGCAGGTGGAGGCCGCGGAGGCCGAACTGCGGACGGCCCTGGTGGTGGCTCGGGAGCAGGGGGCCAAGATGCTGGAGCTGCGGGCCGCCGTGACGCTCGCAGAGATCTGGGAGGAGCAGGGCCGCGGTCGGGAGGCGGGGGCGCTGGTGCGGCCGATCTATGAGCGCTTCACGGAAGGGCTGCGGCTCCCCGATCTCCTGGCCGCGCGGGCGGTGCTGGAGAAGGGCGGCAGGGCCACGCCCGATCTCTGATCGACCCAGGATGCTCTGCCGCACCGCGAAACGATGGCGTGGCGGGCAGGGGAGGGGAGGGGAGGGATTGGCGTGCCAGGAGGACCCGCATCGGGTAAAATCCCAATGGTTTCAGGCATTGCGCCCCTGCCTCGGGAGCACTCCGGCGCCCTGCGACGCGTTGCTCCCGTCGCTGAGACCCCTAGACGATGGGCCCTTTGTGGGCCTTTCCACTCGGGTTTTCCCTCGTGGGCGGCGCCGCCATTTCCCTTGACGCTCTCTCTGGGATTGGCTATACGCTATCCCGCGGCGTCACGCCGATTGTAATTCTGTCAGCGATTTCGTAGGCTTCGCCAACCTCCGCGACCCCGAGACGAAGTGGCCAGAGTAAAGGAGGAGGAGACCACCGGATGCAGTTCGCGCTTGCCAACATCCTCTTCTTCATCGGCGTCGGTCTCGGCGTCCCGTTCCTCATGCTGTTCGCGGGCTGGCTCGTCCGGCCCAAGACCCCCGATGCACGGAAGGCGATGATCTATGAGTGCGGCGAGGAGCCCACGCAGCAGGCGTGGTTCAACTTCAACCCGCGCTTCTACATCGTCGCCCTCATCTTCCTCATCTTTGACGTCGAGGTGGCCTTCACGTACCCGGTGGCCACCGTGTTCCGCCGCTTCGTGGCGAGCGGTCAGGGCGCGCTGGCCTTCTTCGAGCTGCTCACGTTCGTCGCCATCCTGATCCTCGGCCTCGCGTACGTCTGGCGGCACGGCGATCTCGAATGGATCCGACGCGCTCGCGCCGATGCCGCGGCTCGTCGCTCGGGAAGGGATTGAGATGGACGCCGCTGCGATCTTTGCCCACCTCCAGTCGCTGGTCGGCGACGCTGTGTACGACTTCACCGCGGCCGACAAGGGCATCAAGGACTCCTTCTGCCGCGTCAAGCCCGAGCGCTGGCACGACGTCGCCCAGAAGTTGCACGACGACCCCCAGCTGCGCATGGACTTCTTCCAGTGCGTGACCGCGCTCGACTGGCCGAAGAAGAACATGATCGAGGTGGTCTACCACCTCTATTCCTATGCTCTGCACCACGACTTCGTGGTCAAGGCGGAGCTTCCCCGCGACAACCCGATCATCCCTTCGGTGACCGATCTCTGGGGCGCGGCGGAGCTCAACGAGCGCGAGCAGTTCGATCTCCTCGGCGTGGGCTTCTCCGGTCATCCGGACCTGCGCCGCATCCTCATGCCCGATGACTGGCCGGGCTTCCCGATGCGCAAGGACTACAAGGAAGCGTCGCAGTACCGCGGCATGGCGACCACGCGGCCCTCGCCGCTCAGTCTCCTTGTGGTCTATGACAAGGCGCCGCCCGAGGCCAAGATGAAGGTGATGGCGGGCGGCGGCGAGAGCGAAGCGGAAGGGCAGGCGGCGGATGAATAGCGGCCAGTGCCCAGCCGGGCGACGAGGTGTGCGATGAGCGAGATGATCTTCACCTACGAGCAGTCGGGCGAGGAGATGACCCTCAATATGGGTCCGCAGCACCCCTCCACGCACGGCGTCATCCGGTTCATCATCAAGACCGACGGCGAGATCATGCACGAGGCGATCCCCGACGTCGGCTATCTCCATCGTTCGATCGAGCACATCGCCGAGAAGTGCACCTACGAGGGCTTCATGCCCTACACCGACCGCGTGGACTACGTCTGCGCGATGACGGCCAACCACACCTGGGCGATGGCGGTCGAGAAGCTCGGCGATCTCAAGGTGCCCGAGCGCGGCGAGTACCTGCGCGTCATCTCCGACGAGCTCAATCGCGTCTCCTCGCATTGCATCGCGCTCGGCGCGATGGCGATGGACATCGGCGCCACCACGCCGTTCATGTACATCCTGCGCGAGCGCGAGTACATCAACGACCTCCTCGAGCAACTGTGCGGCGCCCGCCTGACCTACAATTATCACCGCGTGGGCGGCGTCGGCTGGGACATGCCGAGCGGCTGGCGTGATCGCTGCCTCAAGTGGATCGATCACTTCGAGCCGATCATCGACGAGTACGACCGCCTGATCGCGCAGAACGAGCTGTTCATCAAGCGCCTCGCCAACCTGGCGGTGATCACGGGCGAGGAGGCCGCCGGGTACGGCCTGGTCGGGCCCAACCTCCGCGCCTCGGGTGTCGACTTCGATGTGCGCCGCGACGTGCCCTACTCGGTGTATCCCAAGCTCAAGTTCAACGTGCCTATCGGCAAGGGGCTGATGGGGCAGGTGGGCGATTGCTGGGATCGCTACTACGTGCGCATCGAGGAGTGGAAGGAGTCGGTCAAGATCCTGCGCCAGGCGCTGGATCAGATCCAGGCCACCGAGCCCGACTTCTGGATCCGGCCCAAGAAGCTCAAGCCCAAGGGCGATGC
Organism: Polyangia bacterium; assembly: GCA_036263495.1. Classification (GTDB taxonomy): domain Bacteria; phylum Myxococcota_A; class Polyangia; order Palsa-1104; family SHYY01; genus DATAGU01. The sequence continues at coordinate 19,410 of DATAGU010000129.1, forward strand.
CCACGCCCGTGTCGAGGCCGCGCGCGGCGACATGCTGTGCTATGTGGCCGGGGACGGCGGCACCAACGCCTATCGGGCCCGCTTTCGGACCGGCTCGTTCAACGCCATGAAGATCATTCAGGTCAAGTCCAAGGGCTGCATGGTCGCCGATCTGGTGGCCCTCATCGCCAGCCTGGACATCGTCGCCCCCGAGATTGATCGATGAAGTGTCGCTGCCATCGCTTCCTTCCTCTCCTGCTCCTCGCGGCCAGCTGTGGCGGCTCGGCGGCGCCGAGCGCACCCATCCGTGACCTTCGCCCGACGCAGATCGAACGCGGCGACAAGATCACGGTCGAGGCCGCGAACTCACTGTTCACGGTCGGAGCGCCCACCACGATCATCCTGAACGACATCCACACCGATGGCGGGAGCGCGGTGACGATACCGGGGCGCGCGGTGGGTCGCACGCGGGTCCTCTTCGATGCCGATGAACGCCTCGAGAAGCAGATCGGTGTCCATCTCATCGACGTGCCGACGACCGTGACGGTCGAGCAGGAGGTCCAGGGCCAGAAGCTCCGGTATACCTCCTCGCCCACCGACAAGTTCAAGCTCGACCTCTTCCCCCGTTCGCTGCGCCGCATGGCGGATCGCGCGGCCAGCAAGGTCTCCGGCGGCACGATCTGGTCCTGGCTGGGCCTCACGGTGGAGGAGATGCCGGGCGTGGGCCTGCGGATTACCGATATCGTCGCCCGCATCGACAAGGACGATCTCTTCCGCGCGTACGAGACCGCGCCTATCGATGGCCGCATCACCGCGCAGGAGGCTCGCATCGGGCAGCCGGGCGGCATGGATGCGGCGGAGTTCGCGCGTCTCGACCACAACCATAATCAGGTCCTCGAGGCCGCCGATATCGAAGAGTTGCCCGAGGAGGACGGGGTCGCCGCGCAGGCCGGGCTCCGCCGCGGAGACGTCATCGTCTCCGCCGGGGGAAAGCCGACCCAGCGCACGGCGGACTTCGCCGCCGCCTGGGAGACCGATGAGCCCGAGGTCGCGGTGAAGGCCAAGCGGCCGGCGGCGGGCAACGCCTGGACCGACGTGACCGTGAGTCTGCCGCGCTACGGCAAGCCGTCGGGGATCCCGGACTGGGTCATCTGGGCGCTGTTCATGATGTTGGCCGCGGCTATCGTGGCTCTGCCCGTGCCGGTCATCGGTGGCCTGGTGGTCGTGTGGGAGCGCAAGATCTCGGCCTACATGCAGTCCCGCATCGGTCCGAACCGCGTCGGTCCGGCCGGCTGGCTGCAGTGGCTGGCCGACGGCCTCAAGCTGCTCATGAAAGAGGACGTCATCCCGACGGACGCCGACCCGATCCTGTTCCGCATCTCGCCCTACCTGGCGTTCGTTGGCGTGTTCCTCGTGTTCATGGTGCTCCCCTTCTCGGGCTGGCTGATCGTCGCCGACCTCAACATCGGCCTGCTCTTCCTCCTGTCGGTGACCTCGCTCGTGGTGGTGTCCATCATCATGGGCGGCTGGTCCTCGAACTCGAAGTGGTCGCTCCTCGGCGGCATGCGCTCGGCGGCCCAGATCATTAGCTACGAGCTGCCGGCCTCGGTGGCGCTGCTCAGCATCGCCACCCAGACGGGCTCGCTGTCGACGGTGTCGATCGTGCGGGCGCAGGGCGGGATGCCGTGGGACTGGTACTTGTTCAACAGCCCCTTTACCTTCTGCGCCTTCTTCATCTACTTCATCTCGGCCCTGGCCGAAGGCAACCGCACGCCGTTCGACTTGCCCGAGGCCGAGTCGGAACTCGTGGCCGGCTACTTCACCGAGTACTCCGGCTTCCGCTTCTCGCTCTTCCCGCTCGTCGAGTGGGTCAACGTGTTCGTGATCGGCGCCGTGACCTCCATGCTCTTCCTCGGTGGCTGGAACATCCCGGGGGTGAGCGCCCAGCAGCAGGACGCCAACGGCTGGCTGCAGGCGGTGGGTTTCGGCATCTTCCTCGTCAAGATCATCGCCCTCATCTTCGTCATCATCTGGGTCCGCTGGACCCTGCCTCGCTTCCGCGTCGACCAGATGATGAATCTGTGCTGGAAGTACTTCATCCCCATCTCGTTCGCTTGCTTCCTCGGCACGCTTATGTGGGCCTGGCTCTTGCCGCAGGCAGTTCAATACGGACTGCGCTTCGCATGGTTTATCCTGCTCGGTCTCGGACCTCTGGTCCTGTTCGTGAAGCGAGTCCAGTACAATCGGTCCCGTTATCGAGACCTGAACCTCCAGCAGGCCCAGTTCTCATGAGGAGTGCAGTATGAGCGACGCCAAGGCAGGACTAGCCAACCAGCGTGGTTACTTCGGCGAGATCATCCAGTCGGCGAAGTCGATCATGGAGGGCATGTCGGTCACCTTCGCCGAGCTGACTCGCTACGTCGAAGGGAAGAACCACACCACCATCCAGTACCCGGACCGCACCGCAGTGCCGGTGGCCGATTCGCTGCCCGAGCGGTATCGCGGCTTCCTCGAAGTCGACATGGACATCTGCACGGCCTGCAAGGCGTGCGAGCGCGACTGTCCGATCAACTGCATCGCCATCGACCTCGACAAGGTCGAGGGCACGCGCGCCATGACCCGCTTCGACATCGACATGGGCAAGTGCATGTACTGCGGCATCTGCGTCGAGGCGTGCCCGACCGATGCCCAGGCGCCCAGCGATGAAGAGCAGACCAAGTGCATCCGCATGACGCGCGAGTTCGAGGCCGCGACCGGGAACTTCAACTCGCTCACCTTCCGTTTCATCCGGCCGGGCGATTATGTGGTTCCCTACAAGCCCAAGAAGGGCGAGGTGGTGGACACGCGGCGCCGTGGCGAAATCGCGCGCGAGGTTCGCAAGAAGGCGGCCGAGTACAACGCGCTCGCTTGTGACTGGGCGCTCCAGAATGGCGGCGTGGCCAAGTCCGGCGGGGCACAGGAGGTGGTCAAGGAGGACGTGATCATCGCCCGCGCCAAGGAGCTCGAGCCGCTCGTCCGGCCCGTGGCCAATGACCAGAAGGGCCTCGAGGATGTGCTTTACAACCAGGCGCTCGCGCAGACCGACTGTGAGGCGTGCGGCTGGCCGACCTGCCGTGACTACGCCAAGGCCATGATCACGGGCAAGGATGGGGAGTTCTTCAAGTGTGAGCCGGGCGGCGCGCAGTCGACCCGCGACATGAACCTCATCTTCCAGATCCGGCTCGGCAAGAGCGCGGAGGAGGCGGCCAAGGCCGCCGCCAAAGTGACGCTCGAGCATCACAAGTGAGATGATCGGCCGGGAGCATCAACGGCCACAAAAGGGATAAGGGACACCAGTCAGTGGATCTGTCGCTCATCACCCCAGGGACCCTGTTCTTCTACCTGCTCGCCACGGTCATCGTCATCTCGGCGATGGGCGTGGCGCTGGCGCCGAACATCCTGTATTCGGCCTTCGCGCTGCTCGGGACGCTCGGCGGCGTGGCCGGGCTGTATCTCTATCTCGGCGCCGACTTCGTCGGCATTGCCCAACTCCTCATCTATGTCGGCGGCATCCTGGTCCTCATCCTGTTCGCCGTGCTCCTCACCAACAAGATCGGTGAGGTCAACATCACCAACCTGTCCCAGGGGTTGATGGTGGGCGCTCCGTCGGCGATCGCGCTCATCGCCATCTTGGTCAAGATGGCGCTCGGCACGGAGTGGCCCACGGTGGAGACCGCGTCCGCGCCGACCACGGCACGGCTCGGCGACGCGTTCCTCAAGGAGTACCTCCTGCCGTTCGAATTCACCTCCATCGTGCTCCTCATGGCGCTGGTCGGGGCGATGGTGATCGCGCGGCGCGCCGCCAAGGAAGGGACCAAGGAATTGCCGCCCGAGACGCATGACCGGCTCCTGGGATGAAGCCCTGCTGCCGACACCCTGAAACAGCGACAGATCAAACCGCGACGCACTGACGAGCGACGGACTCAATCGATGGAAGCGTTCTTCAATATCGGACTCAACCACTTCCTCATTCTATCGGCGATCCTGTTTGGCCTCGGTCTCCTCACCGTGGCGACGCGGCGTAACGCCGTGGCCGTGCTGATGGGGGTGGAGCTCATCCTCAACGCCGCTGCGCTCAACTTCGTCGCGCTCTCGCACTACGTCGAGGGTGGCATCGGCGGGCAGGTGGTGGCGGTGTTCATCATCGTCCTGGCAGCGGCCGAGGCGGCGATCGCGCTCGCCATCGTGCTCGCCATCTTTCGTCACTTCCGAACCATCGACTCGGCGGATACATCGACGCTACAAGGCTGACCGAGCGTCCACGAGAACCCATCAGGGAACCCATCCCAGGAAACAACAATGGAACCGACCGCCGTCCTCCAGCAGACCACTCCCTACCATCTGCTGTTCTTGATCCCGCTCCTGCCGCTCATCGGGGCCACCATCAACGGCCTCCTGGGCAAGCGGCTGCAGGACAAGATCGGCAAGGCCGCGGTCCACACCATCGCCATCGGCGTCATGGCAGGGGCGGCGCTGGTCGCGCTGGTGAGCTTCTTCAAGATGATCGGTATGCCGGCCGAGGAGCGCTACCTCCTCGACCAGGTGTTCCCGATGATCACCATCGGCCACTTCCGCGTCGAGATGGCCTTCGCGATGGACCCGCTGTCCGGGATGATGGCGCTCATCATCACCCTCATCGGCACCGGCATCCACGTCTACTCGACCGGCTACATGGCCGATGAACCGGCCTACTGGCGCTTCTTCTGCTACCTCAACCTGTTCGTGTTCTCGATGCTGCTCCTCGTCCTTGGGGACAGCTTCGTGATCATGTTCTTTGGCTGGGAGGGCGTGGGCCTGTGCTCCTATCTCCTCATCGGCTTCTGGTACAAGGAGCGCAAGAACGCCAGCGCCGGCATGAAGGCCTTTGTCGTCAACCGCGTCGGCGACTGGGGGTTCGTGACGGGTCTGTTCCTGCTCTTCTGGGGGCTAGGTGGCGTATGGTCGCCGCTCACCAACCAGTACGCCCCCGACCTCGAGATACAACATCAGGCGCAGGGCCTGGGGGGTGACCGCCAGATCCAGGAGACCGCGGTCCCTGGCGTGAAGCCCCTGGCCGAAGTGGTGGCTCCCGAAGGCGAGCACGGGGAAGCCGGTGAGCACGCCGCGGCGGGGGAGCATGCCGCCGCAGGGGAGCATGGTGGGGGAGGGGAGCACGCGGGCACCGGTGAGCACGGGGGCGGTTCCCGCTCGGTGCCGATCGGACCCACCGTCATCTTCCGCGAGCTTCGTGATCAACTCGCTATCACCGTCGAAGGCAAGCGGCCGCTGGTCGAAGGCGGCGAGCTGCCGGTGAGCATCGAGGGACGCCCGGCGGCGAGCGTGCGGTTCTCCGGCCTCCTGCAGAAGGAGGTCTGGGGCATCCCCCTCGTCTTCCTCATCTGCCTGTGCTTCTTCATCGGAGCTACCGGCAAGTCGGCGCAGATCCCGCTCTACGTCTGGCTGCCGGACGCCATGGCCGGCCCCACCCCGGTGTCGGCGCTCATCCACGCCGCCACGATGGTCACGGCCGGCGTCTACATGATCGCGCGGCTCAACTTCCTATTCGTCCTGTCTCCCGGGGCCATGACCGTGGTGGCCACCATCGGCGCGCTGACCGCGCTCATGGCCGCCACCATCGGCCTCTTCCAGTACGACATCAAAAAGGTCCTCGCCTACTCCACGGTGAGCCAGCTTGGCTTCATGTTCATCGGCGTGGGCGTCGGCTCCTACTGGGCGGGCGTCTTCCACCTCCTCACCCATGCCTGCTTCAAGGCCTGTTTGTTCCTCGGCTCGGGCTCGGTCATCCACGGTATGCACGCATTGACGCACGCGCGCGAACACGCGCATGGCCATGGTGGGCACGACGGGGATCAGCAACACAGTGTGCTTGGCCACGACGAGCACAAGCCTCACGATCATGCGCCGCGCGACCCGCGCCTCGTGGCCGACCCGGTCGATCCGCAAGACATGCGAAACATGGGTGGCCTCGCCCGCCTGATGCCGATCACCCGCTGGACCTATCTGGCCGCCTGTTGGGCTATCGCCGGCTTCCCCTTCGCCTCGGGCTTCTACTCCAAGGACGAGATCCTGTGGCAAGCCTTTGCCAACCACTCGACCCTTATCCCGGGCTGGTTCATCTGGGCCATCGGCGTCGTGGCCGCGACCTGCACCTCGTTCTACATGTTCCGCTCCTACTACATGACGTTCCACTACCGGGCGCCGTCCGAGGAGCACGAGCAGCACGTCCATGAGTCGCCGCTCAATATCACCGCGGTGCTCGGCGTCCTCGCCGTGGCCTCGGTCTTGATCGGGCCGATCCTCGGCCTGCCCAAGCTGTGGACCGGCAAGGCCCCGCTCCTCGAGCACTACCTCGAGCCCGTGACCCAGTTCTCCTCGCTGTCGCTGAGTGGCGTCCGGGCCCCGCTCGAGGCCCATGGACTCGAGTGGGGACTGGCGGGCCTGTCGGTGCTGGTGGCGACGATCGGTTGGTTCGCCGCCCGCTCGCTCTACCTCGACGGCGCCAAGGCCGAGGCGCGGCTCAACGCCTGGAAGGCACAGTTCGCCGGCCTCCATGCGCTCATCTTCGAGAAGTACCGTGTCGACGAGCTCTACCAGGCCACGGTGATCCGCGGCTTCCAGGTGAGCGCGCGGGCCATGGCCTGGTTCGACGCCAAGGTGGTCGACGGCCTGGTGAACCTCTTTGGCACCATCACCCGCGGCATCGCCTGGGTCGACGGCGCCATCGATCAGTATATCGTCGACGGGGCGGTCAACCTGGTGGCCTCGGGCGTGATCGCAGGTGGCCGGGAGGTCCGCAAGGTCCAGACCGGACGCATCAACCATTATCTACTGGCGGTGACCGCAGGCGTGGTGGTCATCGTCCTTGTCGCCTATCTCGGCTAGACCCCAGGTTCGAGTCCCCGAGCCTCAAGGAGAAACAGGCATCATGCGCATTCGCCTCCCCCGACTCACCCTCCTCGCCGCCGCGGCTGCGCTGGGCATGCTCGGCCCTGGCGCCAGCGCCGCGCGGGCCGATGAGAATGTCCCGCACCTGGCGGTCGATTCGAGCAAGCTCGAGTTCCCCGAGAGCGGCGGTACGCAGACGGTGACCCTGACCAATACGGGCAGCGTTCCGCTCGAGATCCGGCAGGTGCGGATGGCCGAGGGTTCGGCCGGCTTCGCCGTGACACCGCTCAACAAGACGCTCGCCAAGGGCGAGAGCGCCCAGGTGACCGTCACCTACACGCCCGATCCCCAGCGTCCCGGTGCCCGCAAGCAGGCCTGGGGTGGGCTGCAGATCCTGAGCAGTGACCCGAGCTACCCCGACGACGCCCGCACTGCCGGTGAGGTCGAGCACATCACGGGCGTGGCGCTGGTGGCGAACTCCTCGTGGCTCCTCACCGCCATGACCTTCATCCCGTTCTTCGGCATGCTGCTCGTGGTCCTCGTGCCGCGGGGCAAGGACAACCTGGTCAAATGGGTGGCGCTCGCCGTGGCGATCGTGCCGATGGTGTTGGCCATCTACCTTTACATGAACTTCGACCGCAACGTCACCGTGGCCTCGGGCAACTACGGGCTGCAGTTCGTCCAGCACGCGGTCTGGATCCCGGGGTTCAACATCGAGTACTTCGTCGGCGTCGACGGTCTCTCGGTGAGCATGGTGATCCTGACCGCGCTCGTGTCGCTCATCGCGGTCGGCGCCTCGTGGGGCATCGAGAAGCACGTACGCGGCTACTTCGCCATGTTCCTCATGCTCGAGGCCGGCATGATGGGCGTGTTCGTGTCCTGCGACTTCGTCCTCTTCTACGTCTTCTGGGAGGTGATGCTCCTGCCGATGTACTTCCTCATCGGCATCTGGGGCGGGCCGCGCAAGGAGTACGCCGCCATCAAGTTCTTCCTCTACACGCTGGCCGGCTCCGTGCTCATGCTGCTCGCGCTCATCGCCATCTACTACAACTCGAGCCCGACCACGCTGGTGAGCGGCGCCCCGGCCGAGCATAGCTTCAACCTGTTCCGCCTGACGTACGTCGATGCCGGCCGCTTCGCCGATTCCAACCTGACCCTGCTTGGGTTCGAGTTCGCCAAGATCTGCTGGATCGGCCTCTTCATCGGCTTCGCCATCAAGATCCCGATGTTCCCCTTCCACACCTGGCTCCCCGATGCCCACGTCGAGGCGCCCACGGCCATCTCGGTCATCCTGGCGGGCGTGCTCCTCAAGATGGGCACCTACGGCATCCTGCGCATCAACTTCGGCCTCCTGCCGACGGCGACGCAGTGGGCGGGCTTTGCAATGGCCGTGTTCGGGACCATCAACATCCTCTACGGCGCCTTCTGCGCCTTTGCGCAGAAGGATCTCAAGAAGCTCGTCGCCTACTCGTCCGTTAGCCACATGGGCTACTGCCTGGTGGGCATGGCCGCCTTCACCCAGACCGGCTTCAACGGCGCGGTCATGCAGATGTTCAACCATGGCACGATCACGTCGATGCTGTTCATCTTGGTCGGCGTCATCTACGACCGCGCCCACACCCGTGAGATCGACAAGTTCGGCGGCATGGCCACGCAGATGCCGGTGTACGCCGCGTTCTTCGGCTTTGCCTTCATGGCCTCGCTCGGCCTGCCCGGTCTCTCCGGCTTCATCGGGGAGATCCTGGTGTTCCTCGGCGCCTTCCCGGTCTACCGCATCATCACCATCCTCGCCGCGACCGGCGTCATCTTCACCGCCGCCTACCACCTCTGGGCCATGCAGCGCATCCACCTCGGCAAGTGGAACGACGCCGTGTGGAAGGACAAGTCTCACTTCCCCGATGTCACCATGCGCGAGGTGCTGACCCTCGTGCCGATGGCGGCCATCGTGCTCCTCCTCGGCTTCTATCCCAAGCCGATGCTGGACCTCATCGGCAATGGGCTCAACGATGTGCTCGCCCACGTCACCGCGCATGGCGGCGCCGGAGCCCTGGCATTGCACTAGCGAGCGCGAACGCCGCTCGATGAAGAAAACAGGGAGTCTCCCTTGCTCGACAACGTAGCCAGTCTCAAATACTTCATCCCCGAGCTCGTGCTCTCGGTCGGCATCCTGGCCATCCTGGTCATCGACCTCCTGGCCGGTCGTCCGAGTCGCCAGCGCTCCTTCGTGCTGACGATGGCCACGCTGGCCGTGACTGCGGTGGCCACGCTTCTCACCATGGACGGTCAGAAGCGGGGCCTGTTCGGTGGGCTCATCGCCCGCGATCCATTCGCCGACTTCTTCAAGCTCCTCTTCACCCTGGTCAGCGTGCTCGTGGGCGTGGCCGCGCTGCGGTCGAGCGACGCGATCGAGTATCGCGAGGGCGAAAACCGCGACAAGGAATCGGGTGAGTTCTATGCGCTCCTTCTCACCCTGGCCCTGGGCATGTTCCTCATGGCCACGGCCACCGACCTCCTCATGGCTTTCCTGTCGCTCGAGCTGGTGTCGATCATCAGCTACATCATGGCCGGCTTCAAGCGGCGCGACCGCAAGTCCTCCGAGGCCGCGCTCAAGTACGTCATCTATGGCGGCGTGGCCTCGGGCGTCATGCTGTACGGCATGTCGCTCCTCTACGGCCTGGCCGGCAGCACCAACATGGGCGTGGTCCGCGAGGCCGCCGTGCACACCGCCGGGACCTTCACCCTGATCACGGCCGTGGTGCTGTGCCTGGCCGGCTTTGGTTACAAGATCGCGGCGGTGCCTTTCCACATGTGGTGCCCCGACGTCTACGAGGGGGCGCCCACGCCGGTCACCGCGTTCCTGGCGGTCGGCCCCAAGGCGGCGGGCTTTGCGCTCCTCATCCGTTTCTTTGGCGATGGACAGGTCGGCGGCGCCATCCCCGGCGAGCTCCACGGCGTGCTGTTCAACTCCTCTCCATGGCCGCTCATGCTCGGCATGATCGCGGCCGCCACCATGACGCTCGGCAACCTGGCGGCCATCGTGCAGAGCAACATCAAGCGCATGCTCGCCTACTCATCGGTCGCGCACGCCGGGTATCTGCTCCTCGGCCTGTGCGCCGGTAATCGCGATGGGCAGCTGGCGATCCTCCTTTACCTCGTCACCTATCTCTTCATGAACCTCGGCGCCTTCCTGGTGGTGATGGCGCTGGCCGATGCTGGCCTCGGCGAGGACATCGATGATTATCGAGGCATCGGCTATCGGGCCGTCTTCCCGGCCGCGGTCATGGCGATATGCCTGTTCTCGCTCACCGGCCTCCCGCCTTTTGCTGGCTTCTTCGGCAAGTTCTATCTGTTCGCTGCGCTTCTCAAGAAGGGCGGCTCGATGCTCACCGCGCTGGCGCTCATCGGCATCCTGAACAGCGCCGTGTCGCTCTACTATTACGCCCGCATCCTCAAGGCGATGTACTTCGAGAAGGCGGTGAGCGATGAGCCCATCCAGGTGGCACCGCTGCACGCCGTGAACATGGGCCTGATGGCGGTCGGCACCACGGGGCTCATCGTCGTGTGGACGCCGCTCGTGAACTTCGTCAGTCAGTCGTTGGTCCAGTGGGTCCCCCAGGCGACGGCCGTCGCCCAGACGATCGCGCAATAAGCCCCGCGCTCCGACCCCGACCCATCGCATCGCCCTCCATCCTCGCCTAGTTCCGCCTGGCTCACGAGTGCTCTCCGCATCACTGCACGCGGTGGTTCAGCGTTCTCATGGCATCGCACCCGGCAAAGGCAAGCGCAGACGGAACGCCGTCAGGCCCCCGGGAGGGCTCTCGGCCCAGATGCGGCCTCCATGCGCCTCGACGAGCCCGTGCGCGATGTAGAGCCCGAGCCCGAGCCCGCCGACGCCTTTTTCTTTGGCCCGCTGCGCCCGGTGGAAGCGGGAGAACAGATAGGGCAATAACTCTGGCGGGATCTGCTCTCCGTGGTTGAGCACCGCCACTTCGACCTCTTCGTCCTTGGATTCCACCTCCACGATCACCTCGGTGCCTGGGTAGCCATACTTGCGCGCGTTGGACAGAAGGTTGGCGAGCACCTGCTCGAAGCGCGCGGGATCCACCTCGAGCCGTGGGACGGGTCCGTGGATCACGGTCCGCACCGGTGCCGTTTGTCCCATGGCGCTGCGCTCCACCACCTGCGTCACAAGGCGCCCGACATCCACGAGTTCCCGATGCAGCTCGAGGCGATGCGCCTCGATGAGCGAGAAATCGAGCAGATCGCGGACCATGCGACCCAGGCGCTTTACGCTCACGAGGATGTGCTCGAGCTTGGCCTGATCGGCCACCGCGGCGCTGCGCACAAGGGTGTCGGCGTAGAGTTTGATGGTCGTGATCGGCTGGCGCAGGTCATGGGCCACGATGGACATCCATTCCTCGCGCAGGCGCTCGAACTCCTTGGCCGCTGTCAGGTCCTCGAGGACGAGCACCGCGGCTATGAGGTTGCCTTCTGGATCGCGCACCGGCGCCGTGCGCACGCGGATCGGGGTGAATCCGCCTTGTCGCTCGAGCAGGTACTCCACCCCTGCCAGGCTCTCACCGCGCAGCGTGCGAATCGAAGGCAGCTCCTCGTCCGGCAAGAGCGTCCCATCGGGACGGAGCAGGCGTGTCGCGAGCATCGGTGCGCCGGAGGAGGGGCTCCGGGGTTGGCCGAGGAGCTGTATTGCCTGCTGGTTGGCCAGGATCCAGCGCCCTCCCGGGGCGACGAGCGTGATCCCTGTAGGGGAGCGGTCGATCACCGTGCGGAGCAGGCGCCGCTCGCTGGCCACCTCGGCGAGCAGGCGCTCGCGCTCCTCGTGCGCGCTCTCGCGAGCGGTGATGTCCTCGATCTGCGCCACTCCGCACACCGCGCGGCCGGCGGCGTCGCGTACCACCGCCGTATGGAGCAAGGCCTTGATGATCTGGCCATCTCGGCGCAGGTAACGCTTGGCGAGCTGATAGCGTGGGATCGTTCCAGCCCATAGCTGCTCGGCGAGTGCGAGGTCGGCCGCCAGATCGTCGGGGTGGGTGACGTCCTGGAAGCCGAGCTGCACGAGCTCCTCAGGGGAGTAGCCGAGGAGCTCGCACAGCACCCGGTTGACCTGCAGGAAGTGGCCCTGCGGCCCGATGAGCGCCATCCCGATCGGCGCGTTGTCGATCGCCAACCGGAAACGCTCCTCGCTCTCCCGCAGCGCCGCCTCGATGCGCTTGCGATCGGTGATGTCGAGCACCGTGCCGATCATCCGCAGGGGCCGGCCGTGCCGATCCCGCAGGACCTCCCCTTGCTCCTCGACCAGGCGCTCGGTCCCGTCCGAGCGCACGATGCGGTGCTCGAGATGGAAGGCCTGTTGGCCATGGATCGTGGCGAGCGCGGCCTCGCGCACGCGGGTTCGGTCCTCCGGATGGACACAGGTCAGGAAGGTCTCGAGCGTGGCTTCGAAGGCCCTCGGCTGCACACCGATGATGCGATAAATCTCGTCCGACCAGCGCAGCCGCCCCGAGGGGACCTCCCACTCCCAGTTCCCGAGGTGCGCGATCCGCTGCGCCAAGGCCAGCGTCTCCTCTGCCTGGCGACGCTCTCCGAGCTCGCGCTGGAGCCGCTCCTGCAGGCAGGCGTGCTCGATGGCGATGCCCGCGTACTGTGCCAGCTGCTCGACAGCATGCTGGTCGTCCTCCGAGAAGGTTTCTCCTCCCTGCTTGCCCATCAGGCAGAGGGATGCCCGCAACTCGTTGCGGTGGAAGATGGGGACGACGAGCAGAGGAGCCTCGGGTAGCGCCCCTTCGGCCATCGCAAATTTCCGCGCGCCGTCGGCCGCGCGATCGATCCGGAGGGGGCGTGGGTCCCTGGCGATGGCGGCGAGGAGCTCCGTGTAGGGGGACCCATCCGGGGCTGCGGCCCCGGCCACCGCCGCCCCGCTCCTCGCCCAGGCCGCACACTCTTCCGGCCCCGCGCCCATCACGTGGATCACCCCTTGCTGCGCCTCGGCGATATCGCAGGCATGGCCGACGATCTGCGTGAGCACGCGACCGAGCTCGACCTCCTCGCTGATCGCCAGCGTGGCCTGCCGGATCGCCTCCATCGTCCGGCGCAGGTGCTGCTCCCGCTCATGAGTGCGAGCATTGGCGAGCCCGACCGCGAACACATCGGCCACGGCCAGGATCGCCGCCCGCTCGAGCGGCGAGAAGCGCCGCGGCTCGACGAAAGACCAGGAGAGCACGGCGATGAGCTGCCCATGCGCCACCAGGGGCGCGGCGCATGAGCTGCGCGAACCGATGAGCGCGAGCGCCTGGCGAGCAAAGACATTCCCCGGCGGCAGCTCGGCGACATCCTCGAGCACCTGCAGCTGGCGCGTGGCAGCGCAGCGGGCAATCAAGAGCGGCGCATCGTAGGGCACCACCTGCGCCTTCGCGATCACCTCCTCGGGGATACCGCGCTGGCTGGCGAAGCGAATCTCGCGGCGTTCGTCATCGGCGAGATAGAGGCCGGCGCTCCTCGCCCCGAGCCGCACCGTCTGCGCGACGATCTCCTCGACCACGCGCGGAACCCGAGCTCGCTCGTCACCAGCGCCGCCCCCCGCGCGAGGCGCTCGATCGCCTGGGCAGCCTCCTCCCAGGCGAACGGCTCCCCCTCGGCCGGACCACCGCCTGCCCACTTACTCATCCACGCCCCCGCGCGCGTCCCTCCATGGAGAACTTGAGGCGCGCCCGGGCCGGCGCAAGCGAGCCCTGCGCAGCAGATAGACGACATGCTCTCCCCGTGCACGGCACGGGCGGGGAGGCGGAGCGGCCGATGGTCGGAATCCACGCGCGCAGTCGATGCATCACGTCCAGCGACCAGCGACCCTCAAAGGGCCTGGATGCTTCAGAGGACTCCGGGGGCCAAGAAATTGTGCGCGCAACGTCTCCACGATCGCCGAGGGCCCACCCTCCTCACGGCTGCGGAAAGTCCCACCCCCACCTTCCAACCAGCCTCTCCCGCTATTTGCGGGCTCGCCCCGCTTATCGGCGCGGGGTTGCGCCGAGTTGCTTGCAAAAGTGATAGGTGGGCGTCGCGGAAGAGCGTATCGGCGGCCTCCCCGCCACATCCTCCAGAGGAGATGCCTCCGGAGATCCGGGGGCTCCTGGGCACCAGGACGGCTGGCCCCAGGCATTTTCGTCCGTCGGTCGACCGACGGCGTAGTATCGTCCCCCCGTGACCCCCCGCATCCACATCCTTCCGCCCACCCTCATCGACCAGATCGCGGCGGGCGAGGTAGTGGAACGTCCCGCCTCGGTGGTCAAGGAGCTGGTCGAGAACGCCCTCGACGCCGGCGCCGGCCAGATCCAGGTCGAGGTCGAGGGCGGCGGCCAGCGGCTCGTGCGGATCGTGGACGACGGCGGCGGCATGTCGCCCGAGGAGGTGCTGCTCGCGGTCCAGCGCCACGCCACCTCCAAGATCGCCACCGCCGAGGACCTCTTCCGTCTGCGCACGATGGGGTTTCGCGGTGAAGCGCTGGCGGCCATCGCCGCGGTCTCGCGCCTCGCCATCACCTCGCGGCCGGCCGAGGCCCTGGCCGGCTATCGCTACACCGTCGATCTCGGCGTGCCCGGCGAAGGGCGCGAGGTCGGGGCGCCCCGCGGCACCACCATCGAGGTGCGCGACCTGCTCACGAACCAGCCGGCGCGGCTCAAATTCCTCAAGGCCGAGGCCACCGAGACCGCCCACTCGAGCGAGGCCGTGCTGCGCCTCGCGCTCGCCTATCCCGCGGTGCACTTCCGCATGAAGAGCAACGGCCGCTCGCTCCTCGATCTGCCGCCGCACGCCACGCTCCTCGAGCGGGCCCGCGTCGCGCTCGGGCGCAAGCTGCCGGCGCAGCTCCACGGCGCTGCCGGCGAGGAGTCGGGCGTGCAAGTGACCGCGTGCCTGGGCGCTCCGCCCGAGGCCAGCACCACCAGCCGCGCGAGCTACCTCCTCGTCAACCGACGCTTCGTGCGCGACCGCGGCCTGCTCCATGCGCTCGTCATGGGCTACGGCGAGATCCTCGAGCGCGGCCGCTACCCGCTCGCGGTCGTACACATCGAGGTGCCCTCGACCGAGGTGGACGTCAACGTGCACCCGCAGAAGATAGAGGTGCGCTTTGCGCGCCCCCAGATCGTCTACGACGCCGTGCGCCACCAGGTGTCACAGGCCTGCGCCCGCGCGCCCTGGCTCATGGCAGGGGCGACGTCGAGCCACAAGCCCTTGCGCGTCTATTCTCTGCCGCCCACGGTCGGCGTGCCGGCGCGCGAGCGCGAGTACGGGGGCTATGCGAGCCGCGAGCGCATCGACGAGGCGCTCGCGCTGTTCGCGCGCCTGCCCTCGCCGTCGAGAGATAGAGAGCCGGGTCCGGGCGAGTCGGCCGGCGTTACCTCGGCCGCGCCGGGATCGCTCGCCGCACCGGCCATCGGGGCTGCTCCCGCTTCGCATGGAGGGGGCGCTGCTGCTCTCTCCCTGGCGCAGGGGACACCGGTCTCATCCATCGCACCGCCTTCCCGGGCGTTTGCGAGCGCGGCCGAGGGCGAGCCGTTCTTCGCTTCGCTCGTCTACCTTGGGCAGCTCCACCGCACCTACCTCGTGTGCCAGGCGTCGGGCGAGCTCGTGCTCATCGATCAACACGCCGCGCACGAGCGCGTCGCCTTCGAGCGGTTGCGGCAGGCCCACCGCAGTCGCCAGCTCCGTACGCAGCGGCTCCTCTTCCCGTGCATGATCGAGCTCGAATCGCGCCTGGCGGCGGTGGCCGAAGCGGAGTTGGCCACGCTGGCAGGGCTCGGCTTCGAGGTGGAGGCGTTTGGCGGTAACAGCTTCGCCCTCAAGGCGGTGCCCGAGACGCTGGCCGAGGCCGCCCCGATCGAGGAGGTGCTGGTGGAGATGCTCGAGCGCCTGGCGTCGCGCAGCGGCCTCGGGGCCGAGGAGGCGGCGCCGGGGGGCCCGGACGTCATGGAGCATGTGCTGGCGACCATGGCGTGTCACTCGGTCGTGCGGGCGGGGGATGTCCTCGATGTCACGCGGGCGCGGGCGCTGCTCGAGTCGATGGATGGCATCGATTTTCGCGCGCACTGCCCGCACGGGCGGCCCGTGCTCCTGCGCATGTCGCTGGGGGAGATCGAGCGGCGGTTCGGCCGCACGTAAGGGCAAGGGGGCGTTCGCTCCTATGCGGATCCGTGCTTAAAGCGCCACCGCGCACGCTCAGGGCGCCACCGCGCACGCTCAGGGCGCCACCGCGCACGCTCAGGGCGCCACCGCGCACGCTCAGAACCCGACCGCGCACACTCAGGACCCGACCGCGCGCGCTCAGGACCCGCCCCCCACCGCGGAAGATCCCCCTCTTTCTCGCTCTCAGCACTCCGCCCAGTCGGCCCCGATGCCCACGTCCACCGCCAGCGGCACCTCGAGCGTCCATACCTTCTCCATGGCCTCGCGCACGAGCGCCCCCACCCGCTCCGCCTCTGCCTCCGGCGCTTCCAGCACGAGTTCGTCATGGACCGTGAGCAGCATGCGCGACCGCGGCGCCTCGGCCTCGAGCCGCCCCTGCACCTGGATCATCGCCAGCTTGAGGAGGTCCGCCGCCGTGCCCTGGATGGGTGTGTTGCGCGCCATGCGCTCTGCCGCCGACCGCGTCGTGCGGTTCTTCGACTCCAGATCCGGCAGGTGCCGGATGCGCCCGAGCAGCGTGCGCGCCACCAGCTCGCGCCGCGCCTGCGCCACGAGATCGTTCATGAACCTCGCCACGCCCGCGTAGCGCGCCATGTACGCGTCGATGTACTTGCGCGCCTCGGCCTTGTGGATGCCGAGCACCTTCGACAGCCCGTAGTCCGTCTGCCCGTAGATGAGCCCGAAGTTGATGGCCTTGGCGACGTTGCGCATCTCCCCGGTCACCGCCTCGGGCGCTACGTGGAACACCTCCGCCGCCGTGCGCTGGTGCACGTCCTCGGCGCGGCGAAAGGCGTCGCACAGCACCGGGTCGTGCGACAGGTGGGCGAGCACGCGCAGCTCGATCTGCGAATAGTCGGCCGCCACCAGCCGGTACCCCTCCTCGGCCACGAACGCGCGGCGGATCTTCTTGCCGAGCTCGCTGCGGATCGGGATGTTCTGCAAATTGGGCTCGGCCGACGACAGCCGCCCCGTCGCCGCCACCGCCTGGTAATAGCGCGTGTGCACCCTTCCCGTGCGCGGATCGACCAGCGCCGGCAGGGCGTCGAGGTAGGTGCTCTTCAACTTCGCGAGGAAGCGATGCTCGTGGATCTTGGCCGCGACCGGGTGCAGCGGGGCCAGCTCCTCCAGCACCTCGGCGTCCGTCGACAGCCCGGTCTTGGTGCGCTTGACCGGCGGCAGCCCGAGCTGATCGAAGAGGAGCTCCTGCAGCTGCTTGGGCGACCCCAGGTTGATCTCTCGCCCGGCGAGCCCATGCACCTCCGCCTCGAGCCGACCGAGCTCCGCCTCGAGCTCGCGGCCGAGCGTGCGCAGCCGCCCGGTGTCGAGCCGCACCCCGTGCCGTTCGATGACCGCCAGCACCCGCGCGAGCGGCAGCTCCACCTCCTCGTAGAGGCGCTGCATCCCCGCCGCTCCCACCTCCGCGGCCAGCGCCCGCTCGACCCGCAGCGCGGCCGCGGCCCGCCGCCCCGCGTACGCCGCCGCGCGCTCGAGCTCCAGCGTTTCGTAGGGTCGCGCGTTGCGCCCGCTGCCGCACACCTCGCCCCGCCCCTCGAGCCGCACGCCGAAGCGCTCGGCGATGCCCGGCAGATCCGGCACCCGCTCCGGGTCCACGAGATACGCCGCCAGCTCCGGATCCCCCACCACCCCGTCCAGCTTGATCCCGAACCGCGCGAGCACGAGGTACGCGTCCTTGCTCCGGTGCACGCGCTTCCGCGGCGTCTTGCCGGAGAGCAGGGGCGCGAGCATGCCGAGCGCCTCCTCGCCGCCGAGCTGCGTCGGCGCCCCCAGGTAGCGATGCCCGACCGGCACGTAGACCGGCCGGTGGCCCTCGGCGTACAGGGCCACCCCGCAGAGCGGCGCGTGGCTCGGCGGCCCCTCCCCGCACTCGAGCCCGAGCGCGATCTCCTCCGCCCCGGCGAGCTCGCCCACGGCGCGGCCGAGCGTCTCACGATCGCGCACCACGTCGACCGGATCCTCCGGCAACGCCAGCGCCTCCGCGAGCGGCCGCGCCGGGGACTTGCGCGACGTCGGGGGCGGCGGCAGCGTGCCCCCCCCGGGCGAGGGCATGGCCACCGCCGCCGGCCGCAGCCGCTCGAGCAGGCGGTCGAACTCGTACTCGTGGAACACCGCCACCACCCGATCGAGATCCGGCTCCTTGCGGCGCAGCGCCTCGAGCGACACCGGCAGCGGCACGTGCTCGTCGAGCGCCACGAGGCGACGCGACCGCCGCGCCGTCTCGGCGTGTTCCTTGAGGAGCTGGCGGATGCGCTCGGCCCCGCGCAGCTTCATGCCGGGCGCCGTCCCGAGCTCGTCCGTGCGCTCGAGCGCCGCCGAGAGCGAGCCGAACTGCTGGATGATCGCCGCCGCCGTCTTCGGCCCCACCCCCGGCACCCCCGGCACGCTGTCCACCGCGTCCCCCATGAGCGCCAGCACGTCGCCGAGCTGCTCGGGCCGCACCCCGAACTTGGCCTCCACCTCGGCCGGCCCGTACGTCATGTCCTTCATCGTGTCGACCAGCACCACCTCGCGCGACACCAGCTGCATGAGGTCCTTGTCCGAAGAGACGATCACCACGCGCAGGCCCTGCTCGCGCGCCTCGCGCGTGAACGTGGCGATGATGTCGTCGGCCTCGTACTCGGCCAGCTCGAACTGCGGCACCCCGAACGCCTCGACGACGCGCCGCACCATGTCGAACTGCGGCGCGAGCTCGGGCGGCGGCGGCGGACGGTCGGCCTTGTAGCCGGGATCGATCTCGTGGCGGAACGAGCGATCGCCCGCGTCGAAGATCACCGCCAGGTGCGAGGGCCGGTGGTCCTGCTCGAGCTTGAGCAGCATCTGCGCGAAGCCGTAGGCCGCTCCCGTCGGCACCCCCTGCCGGGTCGTGAACGGCGGCAGGGCATGGAAGGCCCGGAAGATGAAACCGCTACCATCCACCAGATAGAGCGCGTCAGACATGCGCGGACTCTACCCGGAGGTCCCCTCCAGAGCCACAGCCGCGGCGCGCGGCGCGAAGTCCCGAAGGCTGAGCCGAAACACATCCGTTGTCTGCCTACTGCGGCGCAGCCAGCGACGGCGATGCAGCGTCGGTCAGTCGGTCGCGTACCTCCAGTACGCTCCCTCCGTTCCCTCCTGCCTCGCCGACGCTGACTGCGCCTCGCGACGGCATCCAACGGATGTGTTCCGGCTCAGCGCGCCCGTTCGCCCCCGCCGGCGGCCCCTGGAGCGCCCCCGGTGGAGCCGCTCGACGCCGGCGACTCGGGCGCCTTGGCCCCGCGCAGGCGGTAGCACGTCACTTCGTCCGCGAAGCCCTTGAGCTGCATCCCGGTGATCACGTCGCCCTCGTAGCGATCGCGCAGGTGCTCCCAGGCGTACTCCGAGACCATGATCTCCCCCGGCGCCGCCTTCGAGGTGAGGCGCGAGGCGAGGTTCACCAGGCGTCCGATCACCGCGTACTCCAGGCGGTTCTCATAGCCGATGCTGCCCATCACCACCTCGCCGCCGGCGATGCCGATGCCGACCCGGATCTCCTCCTCGAACGCGCGCTCGGCGTTGAGCCGGCGCATGGCCTGCTGGATCTCCAGGGCCGCGCGCGCCGCCTTGAGGAAGCGATCCGGCCCCTCGAACAGGGCCATCACTCCGTCGCCGATGAACTTGTCCACGCTGCCGTTGTTGCGCTCGATGATCTGCGCCTCGTGGCGGAGATAGATGTTGAGCATGTGGATGATGCGGTCCGGCGTCAGGCGGTCCGACATGGCCGTGAAGCCGCGGATGTCCGAGAAGAAGACCGCCACGTTGCGCCGGTGCGCGCCGCCGAGCGGCGCGTCGTTCTTGCTCTGCACCGCCTGGGCGATGATCGCCCGCGTGTGCCGCGGCACGAAGCGCAGCATGGCGAAGCGCTCGCGCAGGTGGCGCAGCATGTCGTTGAAGGCCTCGGCCAGGGTGTGCAGCTCGTCGCGGGTGCGCAGCACCACCCGGTGCCGATAATCGCCCCGCCGCACCGCCTCGGCCGCGTCCACGAGGTGGCGCACGGACCGGGCGATGGACTGCGCCACGCCGAGCGCCAGCGCCAGCGCCAGGAGCAACGCCGCCGGCACGATCCACAGGCGCTGGAGCAGGCTCTTCCACAGCTCATCGACGAAGCGGGCGATGTCGTAGTCGACCTCGAGCAGCCCGACGATGCGCCCGCGGCGATCCCGGATCGCGCCATAGGCCGAGATATAGGAGTTGTTCTCGTCCGTGTAGATGGGCGTGTAGCGGCTCACGCCGTCCATCAGCACGCGCTCGATCACGACCCGGTTCTCGGGCCGCGGGCGGTAGTGGTTGCCGACGAACGGGTCGCGCTGGAGCATGATCACGAACTCGAGCACGTTCGCCCCCTCGACCGGCCGCAGCGTGTAGATCTCGTTCTCCTGCAGGTCGTTCTGGCGGCGCACGAGCTCCAGCCGCCGGCGCAGCTCGATGAAGTCCGGCCCCGTGGCGTCGGCGTTGGTGTGCACGCGCTCGTGCTCATCGCCATCGATGAACAGGGCCGTGGTCCGCACCACGTGCGAGAGCGTCAGCCCCACCTTGTCCTCGAGGGCCTGCTTCTCGTCACGGAAGGCGACCACCGAGACGAAGATGATGACCACCAGGGTCACCAGGAACGAGGCGGCCGTGATCTTGACGTACAGGGGCAGGCGCGGCGCCAGGCGCGGCCGCTCGGAGCCGGGGACTCGCAGCGTCCCCATGGGGCCGCTGTTGCGGACCGTGACCTGGCCGGTGGAGCGGGTCGAGACGGGGCCCGTGTTACGGGTCGGGGTCGGGCCGGTATTGCGACCCGGGATCGGACCCGTGTTGCGGCCGGAGGCGGTCGGGATCGGGCCCGTATCGCGGCTCATCCGCACCCGTCCCCGCCCGGGTTCGCGGGACACCTACATCTCTGGCTGCCTCGGGCAGTCAAGCGACGCTCGCGGGAGATACACCGAGACCGGCCCGCTCGCAGGCCGACCTCAGGCCCCCCCCTGGGAGGAGGCGACAGCGGCATGGAAGGTAAGCCGATAGACACTGTTCTCGGTCTCCACGTAGACCGTCTGCCCATCGGGATCCCCTAGCACGCGGCGGACGGGGGTGGTGATCATGCGGTGGCCGTTGGGATCGCGGAATATGACCATTCCCCGCCCCACAACTGGATAACTCACGAGGAAACCGTGATAAACGCGGCCCACGCCGATAGCTGCCTGCTCCCGTCCGTGGTCGCGGATCTTTCTCGCGGTCACGTTGACCATGCTTCACGACTCGCATCCGGGGTTGTGGACCGTATCAATGAATTCGACCCCACCCCTCATGCTAAGTCTACGTATCGTGTAGCTCAGAGTCACTCTAAAAAAGCTGTCCAGCCCTCGGGATCCCCGGTGCCGCAGTGCGGCAAGGCACCCCGGAGGGCTCGAACGACCGAAAGCCCAACCCGAAGGATGATCATAAGGGTCTTTCATGATGCAGTCTGCCTCCATGACGCGCCCCGAAGCACTGCCCGAGGCCTCCTGGATCCAGCGCTTTCCCGTGCGCACACCGACCCTGCCGCCGGCAACCCATACCAATACCTACGTCATCGGCACCGAGCGGCTAGTGATCATCGATCCGGCCAGCCCTTATCCAGAGGAGCAATCGGCCCTGGCCGCCTGGCTCGATGAATTGGTGGGCCAGGGCCGGCGCATCGCCGCGCTCCTCCTCACCCATCATCACATCGATCATATCTCCGGGGCGGCGGCCCTCGCCCGGCACCTGGGCGTGCCGGTCGCGGCGCACCCGGAGACCGCACGCCGCGTGGCCGACCGGGTACCGATCGCACAGCTGATCTCTGATGAGGAGCCCATCGACCTGGGGGACGTGCCGCTCCGGGCGCTCTTCACCCCAGGCCATGCCCCCGGCCACCTGTGCTTTTACGAGCCGCGCTCGGGGGCGGTCCTGGCCGGCGACATGGTCGCCTCCGTGGGGACCATCATCATTGATCCGCCCGAAGGGGACATGCGGCTCTACCTCAGCTCGCTCGAGCGCCTCCGTGGCCTGGGGGCGCGCTGGCTCCTGCCCGCCCACGGCGCACCGGTCACCGATCCGGACCTGCTGCTCGGCCACTACGTGCGCCACCGCCTGGAGCGGGAGGCGCGCGTCCTTGACGCGCTGTCCCCTACCCCCGCCCCCATCCCGGACCTCGTGCCGCGTGCCTACCCCGATGTGGCGCCGGCCATCTACCCGCTCGCCGCCCGCTCCCTCCTGGCCCACCTCCTCAAATTGCGCGATGAAGGCCGGGCAGCGGTGGAGGGGGATGAAGTGATCGGCGCCTGGCGCCGGGCCTGAACGGCCGCTCCACGCTCACAAACGCCCGAATTCGCGGTCCTGGATCCAGCCTTCGAGCCCGTTCGACAGGCGGACCTTGATCCAGCCGGCATCGTGGCCCACGGCCCGCGCGCGGAGCCCGCCGTGCACCACGAACGAGGTCTGGTAACTCGCGTCCGGCCCCTCCTTGACCGGCGCTTCGTCCGCCAGGACGATGCCGTATTCCGCTCGCTCCACCAGCCACCAGCGGCCCGCCAGGAGCCCCCCGACGCCCAGCGTGCCGATCAGGACGAACACCAGCACCACCCACGCCGCCACCCGCAGAAAGCCCGCCCCGACGAAGTAGATGAAGCCGAGCAGGAGGAACAGGGCCCAGTACAGGCCGAGAAAGAGGAGGGTCAACCCGCCGGGCGTGAAGTTCGCGAGCAGCCGCATCCACGCCGGGTCGGCCTGCTCCCCCACCAGCTTGTCCTGCCAGCGCTGTGACGCCGTCTGGCGCGCCAGCTTGAAGTTGGCCTGCGCGTCCTCTTGCTCCGGGTCGAGCGCGAGCGCGCGCTCGTAGTTGAGGATGGCCGGCCCGATGCGGTCGGCCCTGAAGTAGGCGTTCCCGAGCGCGTAGTAGAGATCCTCGTGGATGGCGCCCTGGGCCACGATCTGCTCGTAGGCGTCGATCGCGCCCCGGAAATCGCCGTGCAGGTAGGCCTGATTGCCCCGCTCGAACAGCTCGTCCGGGTTGGCAGGACGCGCCGGCGCCGCGGCGCCCTCCCCGGCGCCACGCGCCACCGCCGGCGTCACCAGCACCAATAAAAGGAGAAGCCCGAGACGCGCGCGCGTCACGCCGCCACCTCCTGCACGCGCGCACGCTCGATGGCCACGAGCAGCCCCCGGACCCGGCGCAGCGCCTCGCGCATCTCCGCCGCCCCCGAGGCCGAAGGGGCGAAGCGGGCGAAGTCCGAGCTCTCGAGCTCATCCACCAGCTGGGTGGCGAGCTGCTCGTCCACGCCGCGGCGCAGGAGGAGCTGCCGCAGCTCCACCAGCGTCAACGCCTCGCACTTGACCCCCAGCCGGAACTCGAGGTGCTCGTAGATGGACCGCACGCACTCGGCAAAGAAGTCCGCCGGCCGTTGCGCCTTGATGTACCCCTCGGCCGTGCGCAGCCGCCGCCGCGCCGCGGCCCGCGCCCGCCGCCGCTTGCGCCCCTCGGTCTCCCGCCGCAGCACCGCGCGCAGCGCGTTGCCGGCGAGGAGCGTGAGCATGAGCCCCGGCGGCACCGCCAGCGCCGCCACCAGGATCGGCCCGCGCAGGATCCGCTCGCCGAGACGGCTCGACAGATGGTGCTTGTTGCGGAGGAGGCGCAGCCGCGAGCCGAGGATGTTCTCGTTGCTCTGCACGTTCTTGGCCTGCAGGAGCTGGCGCGGATCGCCCTCCACATGAACGGCGATCGGGTTCGAGCGGGCCAGACCGTAATGCCGCTCCCGGGGGTCGAAGTACGCGAGCGAGACCGCCGGCAGCACGAGATCGCCGCCGAGCTCCGGCTGGAGCAGATACGTATAGACCCGCTCGCCGCGCACCCCATCGCTCGTGTGCTCCACCCGCTCGCTCGTGGCCGGCTCGTAGACCCGGAAGCCCGTGACGCGATCCAGCTTGCGCAGCCGCACGTTGCGGATGTTCCCCTCGCCGCGCACCGTCACCTTCAAGGTGAGCGATTCGTCGGCCTTGATCTTGTCCCGATCCACGCCCGCCTCGAGCTCGAAGCGCCCCACGTTGGTCGGCTCGAAGCCGTCGGGCCGTCCCGACGCCGGCAGGGGCTTCACCTCGACCATCACCGGCCGCGACCCGCGCACCACCGAGCCCGACGGATAGAACGCCGACTGCAGCGTCGTCACCTCGGCCTCGAGCGGCGTCACCGTGAGCCGGCCCGACTTGAGCGGGAACAGCGCCCGCTTGAGGAGGAGGGCCGCCTGGTAGCTCCGGCCCTTGACCTCCGCCCGGTCCCAGCCGAGCGGCCCCGAGGGCACGAACAGGTCCTCGCTCCAGAAGTCATCGTGCTTGGGCTCGGCCGTGCTGCGGTACCGAAGGATGTCGCTCTGCGTGTAGATCCACCACGAGACCACCACCGGCTCGCCGAGGTAGACGCTCGACTTGTCGGCGCGCGCCTCGATGAAGAGATCCTCGTCGCCGCGCGCGGTCTCGGGCACGGGGATGAGGCCGGCGCCGAACGGATCCAGGGGCAGCCCCTGGCCGAGGCCCTGCCCCTGACCTGGTGAAGCGAGCGGCGCCGCCGGCTTCTTGCCCGCCGGATGCACCGTCACCTTGAGCTCGCTCGTGCGCAGCTCCCGCGAGCCGAGGTGTGCCACCGCGACCGGGATCACACACGCCCCCTTGTGCCGGGGCTTCAGCAAGTAGATGTGCTGCTCCACGATGCGCACGCTCTGCTGGCCGTTCACGATCGACAGCTGCGTGGACTCCGCCTGCCCCTGGTGCAGCACGTCGAAGTCCCGGAAGTCGGGCCGCGAGTAGCCGCGGTAGCTCTCGCGCGCGTCGCGGGCGAGCGTGATGGTGAGCTGCACCATGTCGTCGAGCGTGATCTCCTGCGTCGAGACCTGGGCCGTGAAGCTCGCCTCCTCGGCCCGCGCCCCGCCCGTCATCCCCCACCCGAGGCAGAGGCACACGAGGAGCCCGAGCCTTCGTCCCCGACCGTGGACCCTCCATCGCCTCACGGCTCGCGCCCGGGCCCGATCCCCTGGATCCTGCGCCGGCGCCTGCGCGATGGCACGTTCTCTCGGCATCACCAATCCTTCCTCGGACGACGGTTCCCCGCACGGCGCCGCGCCAGATCCTTTTGCACCGTCGGCTCGACCGCCTCGAAGGCGTCGAGCACGGCCTCGGCGTCTTGCCGCTCGGTGTCGCGCGGCGTCACGGCCCCGGGCGCGCGCGCCGCGGCCTGCCCCTGCTGGCCCTGACCCTGCCCCGCGGTTCCGGGTGAGGCCGACGAAGGAGGCGGCGCCTCGGGCCGGCCGTTCGGACTGCGCGGATCCGGCGAGGGACCCTGCTGCGGTTGATTCTGCTGCTGCGGGTTCTGTTGCTGCGGGTTCGCCTTTTGCGGGTTCGCCTGTTGCTGGTTCTGTTGTTGCTGATTCTGCTGCAGTGGGTTCGGCTGCTGGTTCTGCTGCGGCTGATTCTGCTGCGGCTGGTCGGGGCGGTTCGCTCCCGTTCCCGCGTCCGGTCCTGCGCCGGCCGGCGAGGGCTGAGCCGAGGGATCCTGCTGCTGCTGCGACGGGTCCTGCTGCTGCTGCGACGGGTCCTGCTGCTGTTGTTGCTGCTGCTGCGATGGATCCTGCTGCTGCTGCCCGGACTGCGCCTGCTGCTCTTGCTTCTGCTGCTGCTCCTTCTGTTTCTTCTCTTCCTCCTGCTCACGCAGCTTGCGCAACGCCAGCTCGAGGTTCCACTTAGCGTGACGATCCCCGGGACGGAGGATGAGCGAGCGCTTGTAGGCGTCGATCGCCTCCTTGAGGCGGCTCTGCTGGAGGAGCGCGTTGCCGAGGTTGTAGAAACTGTCCGCGCGGAGCGTGCCGTCGGGCGATTGCGTCCCGAGCAGGAACTCCCGCTCGGCCTCCGGCATCCGGCCGAGCGCGAGCAGCGCCGCGCCGCGGTTGTAATGGATGCGGAGATCATCGGGATAGGCGCCGAGCGCCCGCTCGTAGGCCTGCAGCGCCACCTGGGCGTTGCCGCGCATGAGTTGCCGGTTGCCCTCCTCCACGTCCGGGCTCGGTCGTTCGAGGAAGCTGAAGCCCGAGAGCACCGGCAAGAGGGCCGCAAACAGCAGGAGCTGCGCCCCGGCCGTCATCCCATGGCCATGGCCATGGCCTTGGCGCGGGCCCACCGACTTCGCCTCAACCCCGCCCGCCTCCGGGCCTTCGGCGGCCCCGGCACCGGGGACCCGCTGGACCGGCCGGACCCGCCGCCGCTCCCGGATGCACGCCTCCAGCACCAGCAGCAGCACCGCCGCCAGCAGGAACGGCCAGGCCATCTCCTCCGGTTCCTTGACCACCCGCGCCTCCTCCTCCACCCGCTCGAGATCGGCGATGGCTCGCGCCACGCGCTCCATCCCGGGCTGCACCCCGTCCACCTCGAAGTAATCGCCCCCGGTGAGCGAAGCCACCTGCTGGAGCGTCGTCGCGTCCAGCACCATGCGCACCGGCTTCCCCGCGGCATCCATCAGGTACTCGGCCGTGCCATCCGGACGCGCCGCCAGCTTCACCAGCTCCCCGCGCCGCGAGCCGATGCCCACGGACATGACCTTCACCCCCCGCGCCGCCGCCTCCCGCGCCGCCCCGAGGGCCGTCCCCTCGGTGTCGTCGCCATCACTCAAAAGGATGATCACCTGCGCCGACCGGCGCTGCCCCCGCCTCCCGTTCGCCCCGTCCGTCCCATCGCCCTGGACCCGCCGACCGCTCTCGAGCAGCGACAGCGCCTCGCGCACCGCCAGCCCGATGTCCGACCCGCCCACGGGGATGTCCGCGGGCGAGAGATCGCGCCAGAACAGCTTGGCCGCCGCATAGTCGTCGGTGAGCGGATAGGACAACGTCACCCCCGAGAACGCCACCAGCCCCACCCGGTCCCCCTTGAGACCGTCGAGCAGCCGCCCGAGCTCCGCCTTGGCGCGCTCCATGCGCGTCGGATAGACATCGTTCGCCAGCATCGACTTCGAGAAGTCGAGCGCCACCACGATATCGAGCCCGCGGCGCGGCGCGATGTGCGCACGCCCCGGCACCTCCGGCCCGGCCAGCGCCACCACCCCGCAGGCGATCGCCGCCACCGTGAGCACCGCCTTGAAGCGCCGCGCCCCCGGCGACAGTGACGCGATCATCCGCCGGATCTGCGGCAGGTGCCCGAGCCGCTCGAGCGTCCGCCGCCGGATCTGCCCATCGATGGCGTAGATGATGACCAGCGCCGGCAGGAGCAGGAGCCCCCAGAGCGCCGCCACCCGTTCGAACGACAGGTTCATCGTCCTCCCCCAAAGTCCACCCGCCTCATGGGAACCTCCGGAAGCGGGTCAGGCCGAGCGCGATCGACGCCAGCAGGAGCCCGAGCGCCGGCGCCGTGAACCACAGCTGCATCTCGTCCTTGCGCCCCCGCTGCTCCTTGAAGCGCGAACGATCCAGCTCGTCGAGGATCGCCTGGAACCGCTTCTCGAGCGCCGGCGTGTCCGTGGCCAGGTACGGCGTCCCTCCGGTCTGCTGCGCGATCCGCTCGAGCAGCTTCGGGTTCACCGGATAGCGCGGCGCCGGGCGGAGCAGCCCCGGCTGCACCACCTCGTCCACGTCGCGCCCCATCAGGATCGTGAAGACCTTGACCCCGAGCGCCTGCGCATAGCGCGCCGCCTGCTCGGGCGAGAGGTTCCCCGCGTTGTTGTCGCCATCGGTCAGCAGGATGACCACGCGCGACTTGCTGTCGCTCTTGCGCAGGCGGTTGAGCGCCGTGCCGAGCGCGTTGCCGATCGCCGTCCCCCGGCCATCGATGAGCCCGAGCCGCACGTCATCGAGCAGGTGGACGAGCGCGCGGTAATCGAGCGTGAGCGGACACTGCGTGAACGCGTCGCGGCCGAAGATGACCAGCCCCACCCGGTCGCTCCTCCGCCGCTGGATGAAGTTCTTGAGCACCTCCTTGGCCGCGCTCAACCGGTCGGGCACGAGGTCCCGCTCCGACATCGAGTTCGACACGTCGAGCGCGATCACGATGTCGATGCCCTCCACCTCCGCCGCGAGCGGCGTCTCGCGCTGCGGCCGGGCCAGCGCCAGGACCAGGAGCCCCACGGCCACGAGCCGCAGCACCGACGGCAGGTGCGCCAGGTGATGCGACAGCCCGCGCCCCGCCCCGCGCAGGTCCGCGTTGCGCGAGAACAGCATGGTCGGCGCCCGCCCCCGCCGCAGGTGGAACTCGAAGATCGCCATCACCGGCAAGAGGGCCAAGAGCCCGAGCGCCCCGCGGCGCGCCCACTGCAGCTGCGGCAGCTCCTGCCCCACCACCACGCTGTAGCCGCCCGCCAGCGCCGCCAGCACCACGAAGAGGAGCGCGTACGGCGCGAGGTGATGGAGCAGCGAGCTCCACGCCGGCCCCCAGGCCACTCCCTGCTCCGGCCGCGAGGTCACGCCCGGGGTCCCCGCTGAGGTCGACTCCGAGGCCGGCCGCGACGTCGGCAATGTCGATGGCTCGCTAAGCACCCGCCGCCTCCCTGGCCGTCGCCGTCCCGGCCAGCCCCTCGGCCGGCACGCTCGCCGCCAGCCGGCGCACGATGGTCTCCGCCGCATCGAGCGCCGCCTGCGCCTCCGCGTCGCTCGACGGCGCCGACGCGAACTTCACCAGATCGCTCGTCTCGAGAAACGACACCACCCGGCCATAACTCTCGAGGTCCTGCGCCGGCAGCCGCACCCGCTCGAGCTCGCCGAGGAGCTCGGTGGTCGTGAGCTCGAGCGCGTCGAAGCCGAAGCGCGCCCCGAGGTACGCGCGCACGATCTCCGCCACCTCGAAGAAGAAGGGCCGATAGCGCTCGCGGCCCAAGTCTCCGCGCCCGCGCAGCACCGACAGGCGGCCGAGAGCCACCACATCGGCCGGGATCGCCGGCGCCTCCACCACCCGGGCCGCCCGGCGACGCCGCACCCGCCACAGCCAGCGCACGAGCGCCCAGAAGATCAGTACCCCGCCCATCCCACCCGCCAGCCACTCGAGCCAGCGCACGAGCCGCAGATCCTCCACGATCACGCTGCGCGGCGGCCGCGCCGGCTGCGGCTTCAAATCTCCGCCCGCCCCCGCCGCCTCCCCCGGCGTCCCTCCGGGATCCTTGAGCACCGACTGGATGTGCACCGGGATGGGCGTGGTCGAGACCGCGTGGCGCCGCCCCGCCGTGTCGGTGAACTCCAGCCGGATCGCCGGCACCTCCAGCTCCCCCGGCTCGAAGGCCGCGATCTGGAGGACGAAGCGCCGGCTGAACTTGCCGTCGCCGAGGTCGCGGTCCACGTGCGAGGACTCGAGCCGCTCGAACTTCCCGAGCTCCACCGGCTCACCGAGCCGGATCGTCTGCGCCACCTGCGCCCGCGCCACCGCGCTCACCGTGAGCGTCAGCTGGTCGCCCACGAGCGCCTCGGTCCGATCGAGGCTCGCCCCCACCGTCGGCGCCTCCGGCCCCGCCTCCTCCGCCGCCGGCTCGTTCCCGACGGCATCGGCCACCGCGCCATCCACCACCGCCGCTCCCGCCGCCGCCCTAGCACCCGCCCCGGCCGCCCCTCCGGAAGGCACCTCCGGCGGCCCCCCGGGCACCGGCTGCGCGAACGCCCCAGCCGTCCCGAGCACGAGCGCGCACGCGACCGCGACCCGCGCGGCCCTCAACGCGCCAGCCTCCGCTCGCGGTTGCGGAAGAACTGCACCAGCGGCGCGAGGTACGGCTGGTCCGTGCGGATGTTCACGAAGTCCATGCGCAGCCGGCGGAACAGGTCCTCGCGCGCCTTCTTCCCCTTGGCCACCCGCTCGGCGTAGCGCGCCGCGTCCCGCCCGTAGGTGTCGAACTCGATGATCTCCCCCGTCTCCACGTCCTCGAAGCTCACGTACCCGAGCCGCGGCAACGCCTCCTCCGTCGGGTCGGTGAGCGTCACCGGCACGAGATCATGGCGGCGCTGCGTGATCTGGAGCGCCTTCTCGTACCCCTCGGCGAGGAAGTCCGACACCAGGAACGCCACCGCGCGGCGATTGGCCACGTGGCCGAAGAACTCGAGCCCCGCCGTGATGTTCGTGCCCCGCGACACCGGCTCGAACGTCAGGATCTCCGTGATCACGCGCAGCACGTGCTTCTTGCCCTTCTTCGGCGGCACGAAGCGCTCCACCCGGTCGGTGAAGATGATGAGCCCCACGCGGTCGTTGTTCTTGATCGCCGAGAACGCGAGCAGCGCCGCCACCTCCGCCGCCACCTCGCGCTTGGACTGCTCGCGCGTCCCGAACAGCCCCGAGCCCGACGCGTCGATGAGGAGCATCACCGTGATCTCGCGCTCCTCGACGAACAGCTTGACGTAGGCCTCGTCCATGCGCGCCGTCACGTTCCAGTCGATGCGGCGCACGTCGTCGCCCGGCTGATACTGGCGCACCTCCGAGAACACCACGCCGATGCCCTTGAACACCGAATGGTAGGCGCCGGCCAGCTGGGCGTTGGCGGCCCGCGCCGTGAGGATCTCGATGCGCCGGAGTTTCTTGATGAGCTCGCGAGGTAACATGATGGAAGACCTGGGGGATATGGCGCCCGAAGGGGGAGACGCCTACGGCACCTCGACGTGCTCGAACAGCCGCCGCACCACGTCCTCACTCGTCACCTCCTCGGCCTCGGCCTTGTAGGTGAGCACCACGCGGTGACGCAGCACGTCGGGCCCCACCGCCTTGATGTCCTCCGGCGTCACGTAGCCGCGGCGGCGCAGGAACGCGTGCGCGCGCGCCGCCAGGTTGAGGAAGATGGAGGCGCGCGGGCTGGCGCCGAACTCGATGAGATCGCCGAGGTCCTTGAGCCCATAGGCCGCCGGGTTCCGCGTCGCCGTCACCACGCTCACGATGTAGTCGCGGATCTTCTCGTCGATATAGATCTCGCGCAGGACCGAGCGCGCCTGCTCGAGATCCTGGGCCGAGGCCACCGCCGACACCTCGGGCGGCGGCCCGCCCGTGCTCGCGTCCATGATGCGGCGCTCCTCTTCCTTCGTGGGGTAGCCGACCTTGATCATGAGCATGAAGCGGTCGAGCTGCGCCTCGGGGAGCGCGTACGTCCCCTCCTGCTCGATCGGGTTCTGGGTGGCCATCACCAGGAACGGCGACGGGAGCCCATAGGTCTCGTCGCCGATCGTCACCTGGCGCTCCTGCATCGCCTCGAGCAGCGCCGACTGCACCTTGGCGGGCGCGCGGTTGATCTCATCTGCCAGGACCAGATTGGCGAAGACCGGCCCCTTCTTGGCCACGAACTCCTGCGTCTGCGGCCGGTAGATGGTGGTGCCGATGATGTCGGCGGGGAGGAGGTCGGGCGTGAACTGGATGCGTTTGAAGCCGAGGTGGAAGCAGTCGGCCACGGTCTTGACCGTCAGCGTCTTGGCCAGCCCTGGCACGCCTTCGAGGAGCACGTGGCCACCGGTGAGCAGGCCGATGAGGATGCGTTCCACCATGGCGCGCTGCCCGATGACCACCTTGCCCACCTCCCCGAGCAGCCGCTCGGCGAAGGCACTCTCCTTTTGCACCAGCTCATTGATCGCGCGTACGTCGAACGCCATTGGACCCCGTTTTCCCTCGGTGGCGCGTCTTGCGCCCGGGCGATGGTTAGCACGCCGCCCCGGTGAGGGCAAACCTGCCACAGGGCCTTAACGGATGGACGTCGCGGTTTATTTCCCGGTGCGCAGCCGCGCGATCGTCTGCTCGATGCGCTTGCGGTTGGCCTCGTCCTTCACGAGCGCCAGCGCCTTCGTGTAGCTCTCGATGGCGCCCTTCTTGTCGCCCTTGATGCCGAGCGCCTCGGCCAGGCTGTCGAGGGCGTTCCAGGAGCCCGGGTGATCCTTGGCGTTCTTGCGGAAGATCTCGACGGCCTCGTCCGTCTTCTTCTGGCCGAGGAGCGAGTAGCCGTACTGGTTGAGGTCACTTTGTGACGCCAGACCGAGCGCCTTGGTGCGCAGCGTCGCCGCCTGCTTGGCGTCGCCCTTCTTCTCGAGGATGGCGGCCTTGGTGGTGAGGTTGCGGAAGTTCTCTTCAATCTGCAGCGACGTGTTCACCATGCGCTCGGCCTCGGCGAGGTCGGCGCCGCTGCGCAGCCAGTACTCGGCGGCCTGGTTCCAGCCCTGCCAGAAGAAGTGCGGGAGCCCGCGCAGCTCCGCCTGCATGTTGGCGCGCACCACCGCCGGGGTATCGACCTCGATCTTGAACGGCACCCTGAGCTTCTCCCAGCGCAGCGTCACCGTGACCGCGTCGTTCGTAGGGTCGTCGAAGCTGAAGGCGAGCCGCTCGGTGTAGTCGCTGGTCTCGGGCGTCACCGTGACGCGCACCGCGTCCTCCTTGGGGTCGTAGGTGTAGCTGCCCCAGGCCGACGACACCGTGCTCAGGATGACGGTCCACTCCTTCTCGGTGGGCAGCATGTGCAGGCCGTAGGTGCCGGCGGGGACGGTCTTGCCGCCGATCTTGACCGGCGAGGAGAAGGACAGGGTGGTGTTGGCGTTGGCCCCGGCGCGCCACACCTCGCCGTAGGGCACGAGGTCGCCCCAGATCTTGCGCTTGGCCACGACCGGGCGGTGGTAGGTGAGGGTCATCTCGGTGAGCCCCACGGTCTGGCTCACGCTCGCCTTGGGGCTGGGTTCGGGGGTGGACAGCGGCGGTGCCTGGCCGAAGGCGGCGCCGGCGCCGAGCACGACGGCCAGGGCAGGCAGGGCAGTGACGAGCAGCGAAGATCTCATGAACGTCCTCCAGGGGGGAAATGGGTGAACGGCGGCGGACTCTAGCGCGAGGGGGACGAGTCGGGAAAGGGTGTCAGCGGCGGCCGGCATACGGCCTCCGCTGCCCATCGCGCTCCGATCCTCGGCCCACGGTAGTGGCCTTGGCCTGATCCACGCTGCCCCTGGTGATCGCGCGTCAAGCTCAGTTGAGCTTCTT
>DATAGU010000130.1:0-5853 GCA_036263495.1 Polyangia bacterium
CGACGGGCGATCCTGCAGGAGGCGATGACCATCGCTCTTGCAGGGCCGTTGCCAGCGGTCCATGCCCAGGCCGAGGCTCGCCCCCGCGCCACCACACGCCTCCGGCATGTGGATGCTCCCGTGGTCCGCGGCCAGCACCACGGCGTAGTTGTGCTCGCCCAGGCGGCGGTCGAGCTCGACGAGGAAGCGCCCGAGCATCCCGTCCAGGCGGTGCAGCTCGTCCCACGCCTCCCAGGAGTCGGGTCCGAAGAGGTGGCCGATCAAATCGTGGGCCGAGAGCGACAGCGCGAGCAGCGTGGGCCGCCGCCCCGCCACCTCGCTGTCGAGCGCCGCCACCGCCGCGCGGAAGAGCGCCTCGTCACCGAACGGCGAGGCGCGGAGCGCACGAGGGTTCGGGAGGCGATGAGGAAAGCGCCGGCCGATCCCGGCATAGCCGAGCTTGGCGTCGGCCGCGAAGTTCCCGCCCTCGCCCGGTTGATCGTCCGGCGTGCCCGCATGCGCCTCCACCCAGGCCGCGTCTTCCAGCTCCCAGACGAGCCCGGTCCGGAACGACTCCTCGAGCCAGCGATTCACGCCGTCGATCCAGGGCGGCAGATCCCGGCGAAAGGCCGTCGAGGTGACGAAGCGCCCGCGACGCACGTCGAACCAGAGCGCGGCCGTGGGTCGCCGGCCGCCCCCGAGCGTGGCGCCGCGGTCCTTGAGCGACAGGCTGATGATGATCGCGTCTGGGTGCGCCGCGCGCAGCCGGTCGGCCAGGGTCTCCGCACGGAGCGCCCGGAGGGAGACGCCGCAAGCGGGGCCCGGCCGTTCATCGGGCGGGACCGGCGCCGCCATTGGATCGAGGAGGATGGAGTCCGGATCGTCGAAGGCGCCGGCGGTCTCGGCCTTTGCCGCCCCGGGGGAGGCCGGCGAGGCCGGCGGCGCATGGCAGGGGGCGAGCGGGGGGATCTCGTTGCCGAAGATGCCCGAGGCACGCGGCGGCGCCCCGGTGTAGAGGGCCGCGTGACCCGGTCCCGTATCCGTCACCGCGTGCGCGTAGCGCATCTCGCGCACCCACAGCCCCTCGCGGACGAGGCGCGCAAAGCCCCCGGTCGGCGGCAGGAGCGGCAGACGTTCGGCGGCGATCCAGGCCGCCAGCTGGTCCACGACGATCGTGACCACCACCGGGGCCCGCGGCGGCTCGGCGGCAGGGAGGCGGCTGGGGAGGAGCCATAGAAAGAGAGCGGTAAGGACCGTCCACCAGGCCGCCGAACGGACCCTCATCCCGGGCTGAGAAATCCACCTTGATGTCGGTATGGGCGCTGTGCTCACGCCTCCCTGCCTACCATGCGGCTGCCGCGCCAGGTGGCCCTTGATGATGGGCCGTGGTGAGACGCCGATCTTACGGCTCGCGTCCGGCCGTAGTTCCTCATCGACAACCCCTCTGGCGCTCACTACTCTGCAGCGCCTACCCCAAGGAGGTGCTCATGAAGATCGTACGCACGCACGACGTCCCCTGGCAGCAGATGATGGACCATGGTCGCTTCGCCGGCCGGCGCAAGGCGCTCGCGGGCGAGAAGTTGACGGCGGGCCTGTGGGAGCTGCCGCCCGGGAAGCGCTCCTTCCCGCTCCACGTTCACCACGTCTCCGAGGAGGCCATGTTCGTGGTCTCGGGCCGCGCCAAGGTGCGGACGCCCGAGGGGGAGACGGAGATCGGTCCGGGCGATTACGTCTCCTTCCCGGCGGGCGGGCCCGCGCACCAGCTCATCAACGACGGCCAGGAGCCCCTCGTCTATCTCGCGATGTCGGCGACGCAGGGCTTCGACATCGTCGAGTATCCCGACTCCGGCAAGGTCGCGAGCGCGATCGGCCAGTGGCCCAACAACAAGCGCTTCATCTTCCGCCAGAAGGACCAGGCCGATTATTTCGACGGGGAGGAATGAGCCCCCGCCCCGTTGAATGTTGACGCTCTTTTCCTCGGCACATATGCTCGCGGCATGAATCGGTCCGAGCTGCTCTCGGAGCTCGAACGGCTCCGCCGCGAGGCCGCCATGGCGCGCGACAGTCTCCAGGGACTGCTCGCGTCCGTGCGCGGTCTCAAGGCGTCATTGCAGACGGAGCCCGCCGGGACGCCCGAGAAAATGACCTCCGGTATCACTGCGCCTGCTTGAGGAAGCGCCCGGCTTCCTCCCCCTCATCCTCCCCTCTCCATCCTCATCCTTCGCCCGCCGGCTCGAGTCACAGCCGGCTCCATCCCCTTGTCTCTCCGGCTCGCCCTCTCTTCGGGGCGTCGCATCTGCTCCCGGTTCGATGTTCCCGCGTCGGGCACGCTCCTCCTTGACACGTCACGTCAATCCCTAAAACTAAAAACGCACGGCTAGTTACGACCACTTGAGAGGCGGCCTCCCCATGATCTCGTTTGCGCTCGAAGAGGATCAGCAGATTATCCAGGAGACGGTGCGCAGTTTTGCCCGGGACGTCATCCGGCCGCACTACCGCGCGTGGGAACGGGCGCGCGGGGTGCCGGCCGAGGCCCGCCAGCGCTTTCACGAGCTCGGGCTCGGGCTGCTCGATGTGCCTGAGGCCCTGGGCGGCGCCGGCGCGGGCGTGGTGACGGCGGCGATGGTGCACGAGGAGCTGGCCTGGGGCGACCCGGGCGCGGCGGTGGCGCTGTGGGCGCCGCACACGGCGGCGGCGGTGCTGTGCGAGATGGGCGATGCGGCGCAGGTGGGGCCGCTCCTCGCGCGCCTGGCCGAGGCGCCGGACCGTCTCGGCGCGGTGGCGTACAGCGAGCGGAAGGGACCGCTCGCGGGGTTTGGTACCGTGGCCGAGCGCCGGGGCGACGCCTGGGTGCTGCGCGGGCACAAGGCATTCGTGGTGAACGGGGGACGCGCCGAGCTCACGGTGGTGTTCGCGCAGATCGAACCGGGTCGCGGCTGGGATGGGGTGGGGGTGTTCGTGGTGCCGGCCGGGACCCCGGGGCTGCGCGAGGGGGCGCGTCATGAGCTCCTCGGGCTCGAGACGGTCCCGGTGTCCGAGGTGGTGTTCGAGGATTGCGTCGTGCCCGAGGCCCTGCGGCTGCGCGGCGGCGACGACCTCGCCGCCTCCTTTGCCCGCTGGCTCGGCCGCGTGTCGCTGATGACCGCGGCGCGCCAGGTGGGGCTCTCGCGCGCGTCGTACGAGTACGCGCTCGAGTACACGCAGGAGCGCAAGGCGTTCGGCAAGCCGGTGGCGCACTTCCAATCGATCGCCTTTGCCCTGGCCGACATGCTCATGGACGTGGAGGCCGCGCGCTGGATGGTGTGGCGCGCCGCCGCGAGCTACGACCGGGGGCCGTCGAGCCCGCCCGATTTGGGGCTCGTGGCCGCGGCGGCGGTGCACGCCAACGAGGCCGCCTGGCGTGTGGCCGACCAGGGGGTCCAGCTCCTCGGGGGCGCGGGCTACATCCAGGACTACCCGGCGGAGAAGTGGCTGCGCGACACCAAGGCCCTGGCGCTGCTCGGGCCCGGCGACCAGCAGGCGCAGCTGCAGCTGGCGCAGCTGACCCTGGGCACGGCCACGCCGGGCCAGGCGCAGCCCGAGGCGCTCGACACGGTCTGGCCTTCGCTCGCGCTCCAGCCCCTGGTCTCGTGAGCGCTGGCGTCGGCCTGCCTGCAATGCCCGCAAAGAAGGAAGAAGGAGCCCGGTGAGATGATCGACTTCGAGCTGACCCCACAACAAGAGCGCCTGCGCGAGCTCATCCATCAGTTCGCCAAGAACGTGGTGCGCCCCATCTCCCTCCAGTCGGATCGCGAGCACCAGATCCCCGAGGACTTCCTCCTCCGGCTCGCGGTCATGCGGGCCGGGCTGTCGGGGGGCGAGATCCCGGAGGAGTATGGCGGCGAGGGCGCGGGCGCAGGCGGCGCGAAGGACGCGCGGGGCCGCACGCAGAAGAACCGCACGGGCATCCTCTCCGCCGAGGAGATGGCCTGGGGCGACGTGGGCGTGGTGATGAACCTGCCCGGCCCGGGGCTCGGCGGGCCGCCGCTCGAGTTCATGGGCACGCCCGAGCAGAAGAAGCGCTTCTTCTCGGTGTTCAAGAAGCCCGGCCTGCACTACGGGGCGTATGGCCTGACCGAGCCGGGCGCCGGGTCGGACGTGAGCAGCATCCGGACGAGCTGCCGCAAGGACGGCGACCACTGGGTGTTGAACGGTCGCAAGTGCTACATCACGAACGGCGCCAAGGCGGACTGGGTGGTGATCTTCGCCACCGTGGACCCGAGCCTCGGCCGCGTGGGGCATCGCGCGTTCATCGTGGAGAAGGGCACGCCCGGCTTCTCGGTCGGCAAGGTCGAGGAGAAGATGGGCCTGCGCTCGTCAGAGACGGCGGAGCTGGTGCTCGAGGATTGTCGCGTCCCCGAGGACCAGCTGCTCGGCGGCGAGGCCCACTACCGCAGCAAGGAGGGCTTCATGGGCGCCATGAAGACCTTCGACTCGTCGCGCCCGCTGGTCGGGGCGCTCGGGCTCGGCATCGCCCGCGCCGCGTTCGAGTACACGCGGGACTTCGTGAGGGACAACTACATGCTGGGCCGGTCCCTGCCGCGCTACGTCCAGCTCGCGCAGATCCTGGCCGACGACAAGCGGCTCCTCGACGCGGCGCGCCTCATGTGCTGGCGCGCGGCCTGGATGGCCGACGAGGGGATCCCCAACGCCAAGGAGGCCTCGATGGCCAAGGCCTATGCAGCCAAGGTGGCGATGCGGGTGTGCAGCGACGCGGTGCAGATCCTCGGTGCGCACGGGCTCGAGCGACATCAGTTCGTCGAGAAGTGGTACCGCGACATCAAGGTGTTCGACATCTTCGAGGGCACCGGGCAGATCCAGCGCATCGTCATCTCCAAGCGGATCCTCCGGGAGACGCCGAACTTCTGAGACGGCGGGGGGCTGGCTACGGCCTGATCAGGGGGCGGATTCTTCGGGGGGCGCGGGCTCGCCGGGCTCGAGGGGGGCCGAGGCTGCTTCGGGAGAGGCCTCGTGCGTCAGGGGATCGGTGTTCTCGCCCGGCCCGGGGGCGATGGCCTGTGAGGCAGGCTCGCCCGGCACGATGATCCGCTCGTCCCCCATGACCACCGGCGAGGACTCGAGCGGAGGCGCCACGACCGTGCCCATGTTCTTCGCCCGTCCGAGCTCCTCGCGCAGGCGATCGATCTCCACACGCGCCGCATGCTCGGCCGCGGCCAGCCGCGCTGCCTCGGCGTGTGCTTCCTCGACCTGCCGGCGCCAGGTGCGCGCCGTCTCCTCGGCGCGGCGGCGCGTCTCCTGACCCGCCTCCCGCTCGCGATCGAGCTCGGCGCGGAGCGACTCGAGGGTCGCTCCATCGCCGGCGCCGGCGTCGGCCGGCCGTGCCTCCGTGGTATCCAGGCGGCTGCGTAGGGCATCGCCTTCAGCCTGGAGCCGGGCCACCTCGTCGCGGGCCGCGCGGGCATCGGCGCGCGCTCGTTCTAGCGCCGCGTTCAATTGCTGTATCTCTTCGCGCATCCGGTCCGTCTCCGCGGTGGCGGGGGCCGGCTTGGCGGGCACCGCGCGGGAGGGCTTGACGGTGGTGCGCGGCTCCGGCTGGGCCGCGGGGTGTGGCTCTGGCTTGGCCGCGGGGCGCGCAGCCGATGTGGTTGCCGGTCGCTGGGGCGGCTGGGCCGCGGGGCGCGGAGCCGGCTTGGCCGTGGTGCGCGGTTCCGGTTTGGCCGCGGCGCGTGGTTCAGGCTTGGCCGCGGCGCGTGGTTCAGGCTTGGCCGCGGCGCGTGGTTCAGGCTTGGCCGCGGCGCGCTGCGCCGGTTTGGCCGCGGCGCGTGGTTCAGGCTTGGCCGCGGCGCGCTGCGCCGGTTTGGCCGCGGCGCGTTG
>DATAGU010000131.1:0-44411 GCA_036263495.1 Polyangia bacterium
CCCTATCAGCTCGGCCAAGCTGGCAAACCTGTACCTGGCACCGACTCGGCGGGCTCATCCCAGCGCTCACCTGGATGCCGTGACCAGGGAGCTACTGAACTGACAACGAGCGGCCGGACACAAAATACTTTACACGACCGACGGCGTCGTGGCGGAGGCTGCGGTTGCTGACAGCAAGGGCAGCGTGGCAGCCACGCCAGGATGGCGCGGGCTATGGCGAGACGGAAGGTGGTGAAGGAGTCAGCGAAATGTCGCTCAGGCCGCGAGATGGAGCGAACGGGCTTGATACGACCCTCTGGGCGAGGGGGAAAAATGCCGCACTCGCTCGGCTAAGATGAACGAGTAGCAGCACAAAACGACTGAAACATGGTGGTGCCATCCGGGGAAGCGTCGCCCTTCGAAGTGATCCAGTCCCAATTCCCCCTTGAGGTCCTGATAGACCCGCTCGGTTCTCCACCGCTCTTTGAGCAACCGTAACAACTGCTTCTTAGTCATCGAAGAGGGCACCCGGGCGAAGTAAAACTTGGTGGGTGCGTTTGTCGAGGGTGCGCGCAGCAGCGGCCAGAATCGGCCCCAACATGTCTCGATGAAACGGGCGTGTCGCCTCGCCTACATGCACGAGGCGCCCTGCCTTGCGCCCATGTAGCAGCGGCTCGCCATCAA
The DNA here is from genome assembly GCA_036263495.1 of Polyangia bacterium. Lineage (GTDB taxonomy): Bacteria > Myxococcota_A > Polyangia > Palsa-1104 > SHYY01 > DATAGU01. The sequence continues at coordinate 664 of DATAGU010000131.1, forward strand.
AATACCGAAGATCGGCCTCGTAGCTTCCGAGCACCAAACGACGATGGGCGACCGCGCGCCTCGGGGTCGCTGTCCACGGCCACCCCGATCTGCCGGTGCATGTCCGCTTTGACGCGCCGGAGATTTCGAGCGATGGAGGGGCACTACTCCTTCGTCCGTCAGCTCGATGATCGCCTGGGCCTCAGTGCTCTTCTGGCCGAGCGGCTCATCATCACGGGATTGTGGGGAGGGAAGCCGCGATGCTCCTTCTCGTAGGACCGGGTGATGGCTTTCAGATCGAGCATCTGGACGACGTCCAAAATGAACCGCGCCAGATGGTCCTCTGGCAGCCAATCTAGCGGAGAGGGGGGCAGCAGAAAGCTCTGGCCTGGCGCGTAGGTTTTCAAACACCCTCTGAGCGGCGTGTTCGTCATGGATCCCCTCGGCATGCCCCCGCCGCCGCGCACGTTCCACGGCGTCCTGCATGGGGTCGCCGGAGGCTACGTCTTTCTCGGCTGGCCGGTGTGCCTCTTCCTTCTGGCGCGCCTTCCGCAAGATCCCGGACTGGCGCCCCTTGGCCCCGTGGGCCCTCCTCGCCGCTCTCGGGACCACCGCGGTCCTGGTCGCCATGACCGTCTTCATGAAGGTGGTCCCGCCCACCACCTACCCGCCGGCCGTGGCCATCGGCTGGATCCAGCGGGCGCACATCGACACCTGGCTCGTCTGGCAGTTCCCGGCCGCGCGGCACCTGCGCACCATCGCTTGAGCGGAGCGGCGGAGTATTGGCCGGACCCGCCGCGCCCTGATAGGGTACGGGGCGTGCGCCTCGTCAACATCGGCTACGGCAACGTCGTCGCGGCAGCGCGCATCGTCGCCGTCGTCAACCCCGACTCGGCGCCGATGAAGCGTTTCAAGGAAGAGGCGCGCTCGAGCGGCAAGCTGGTCGACGCCACCCAGGGGCGCCGCACCCGTTCCATCATCGTCACCGACTCGGATCACGTCATCCTGTCGGCCTTGCAAGCCGAGACCGTCGCCGAGCGCCTTGAGCGCGGCGACGGCCTCGGCGGGGAGACCCTCCCGAATGAGTGAACCCATCCGCCGTCCCGGACTGCTCCTCGTCGTATCGTCCCCTTCGGGCGCAGGCAAGACCACCCTGTGCCACCGCATGCTGAGCGAGTTCCCGCAGCTCGTCTTCTCCGTCTCCTACACCACGCGCCCGCGGCGTAAAAGCGAGGAGGACGGCGTCGATTACCACTTCGTCGACGAGGCCCGGTTCGAAGAGATGGTGCAGCGGGGCGAGTTCGCCGAGTGGGCCGAGGTGCACAGCCACCGCTACGGCACCACCACCAGCTTCGTGCGCGAGGTGCTCGAGGGTGGCAAGGACGTGCTCTTCGACATCGACTACCAGGGCGGGCGCCAGATCAAGTCACGCTTCGGCCGCGAGGCCATACTGGTGTTCATCCTGCCGCCCTCGCTCGAGGAGCTCGAGCGCCGGCTGCGCTCCCGCGCCACCGATGCCAACGAGGTCATCGAGCGACGCCTAGCTAAGGCCAAAGAAGAGCTCGAGCACTACGCGCTCTACGACTACCTCATCGTCAATGACAAGCTCGGCGAGGCCTACGAGGCCCTGCGCAGCATCTACTTCGCCGCCGCCAACCGGGTGGACCGCAACGCCGCCCGCGCCGAGGCCCTCATCCGCGCCGCCCACAGCGGCGACCTGCGCCGCACCGTCTCCCTCGTTTCCGACCAATAAACGGGTCCCTGCCTCCCGCGGTCAGTGCGGCCCCAGTCCGCGGCCCATCTCACGCAGTCCTCCCACGAGCAGGTGCTTACTCAAGGCCCTGCCGAAGCGCGGCCCGGCCACCGTCAATGTGCAGGTGTCATCGCTGCGGTCAGAGGCGAGGTGGACCAACGCGCCATCTCTCCAGGCGCGGTACACTCTTTTCCCGAGCCATCTGGAACGCCTCGCGTATCTTCTGTTCGAGGTCGTCCCTCCGGGCGCTGCAGTGCTCAAGCCGGCCGGAAAGTTCGGCATGATCGCACGAGAGCAGATTGCCTTGATGCCCGCGCGCGTCCTCCGGCACGGGCCGAACCAGCTACCGGTAGCGACGACGCCGGGGAATGATCTAACCTCGCACCATGCACGCCCTCCCCCTCATGGTCGCGACCCTGTGCGTCCTCGCCATCGCCTATCGCTTCTACAGCGCCTTCATCGCCGCACGGGTGCTCGCGCTCGACCCCGCCCGCCAGACCCCCGCGCACGCCCGCGCCGACGGCAAGGACTTCGTCGCCACCAACAAGTGGGTCCTCTTCGGCCACCACTTCGCCGCCATCACCGGCGCCGGCCCCCTCATCGGCCCGGTCCTCGCCACCCAGTTCGGCTTCCTCCCCGGCCTCCTCTGGATCCTCATCGGCGTCACCCTCGGCGGCGCCGTGCACGACTTCGTCATCCTCGTCTCCTCGGTGCGCAAGGGCGGCCGGTCCCTCGCCGAGATCGCCCGCGAGGAGGTCGGCCCCGTCGCCGGCCTCATCGCCAGCATCGCCATCTTCTTCACCGTCGTCATCGCCGTCGCCGCCATGGGCTACGTCGTCGTCCAGATCCTCGCCGAGAGTCCCTGGGCCACCTTCACCATCGCCATGACCATCCCCATCGCCATCGTCATGGGCCTCCTCATGAAGCGCGGCGGCCACGACTCCATCCCCTGGGTCTCCGCCGCCGGCGTGGCCGCGCTCATCGGCGCCGTCGTCGGCGGGCGCTGGATGGGCGAGGCGTGGAACTTCGCCCCCGGCACCCTCGTCTACCTCATCTGCCTCTACGGCCTCCTCGCCTCGGTCGTCCCGGTGTGGCTCCTCCTCGTGCCGCGCGACTACCTCTCGGCCTACATGAAAGTCATCACCATCCTCGCGCTCGTCCTCGGCATCCTCATCGTCAACCCCGAGCTCCGCATGGACCCCGTGACCGAGTTCGTGCACGGCGGCGGCCCGCTCGTCCCCGGCAAGGTCTTCCCCTTCGTGTTCATCACCATCGCCTGCGGCGCCATCAGCGGCTTCCACTCCCTCATCGCCTCGGGCACGACGCCCAAGATGGTCGACCGCGAGCCCGACTGCCGCACCATCGGCTACGGCGCCATGCTCATGGAGGGCCTGGTCGGCGTGACCTCGCTCATCGCCGCCTCCTGCCTCTTCAAGGACGACTACTTCGCCATCAACCTCAAGCCCGAGAAGCTGGCCGCCCTCGGCATGTCGACGCAGCACCTCCAGCAGCTGGCGCTCGAGATGGGCGAGAAGACGCTGGCCGGGCGCACGGGCGGCTCGGTGTCCCTGGCCGTGGGCATCGCCCAGATCTTCGCCGCGCTGCCGGGCATGAAGGCACTCCTCTCGTACTGGTACCACTTCATCGTCATGTTCGAGGCCGTGTTCATCCTCACCACCGTGGACGCCGGCACGCGCGTGGCGCGGTTCCTCGTGCAGGAGCTCCTCGGCCGGGCCTCGCCCGAGCTCGGCCGCACCGAGTCGCGCGCCGGCACCTGGCTGGCCTCGATCATCGTGGTGCTCGCCTGGGGGAGCTTCCTCTGCACCGGGTCCATCCAGACGCTCTGGCCCATGCTGGGCATCGCCAACCAGCTCCTCGCCACCACGGCGCTGTGCGTGGGCACGGCCGTCATTATCAACTCAGGCCGGGCGCGGTACGCCTGGGTAACGGGGCTGCCCATGCTGTTCGTGGGCACGACCACGCTCACCGCGGGGTATCAGTCGATCTTCAACTTCCTCAAGCTCGGCACCGTGGCCGGCCTGGTCGACGCGCTGTGCACGATCGTGCTCATGCTGGCGTGCGCCTGCATCCTCGGCGAGGCGGCGATGCGCTGGTTCAGGCTGCGCCCGGCGCCGCGGGTGAGCACCGCGAGCTGAGGCGACAGAGGAGGCCGTCCATGGCAGGGACCGCACGCAGGCTCGACCGCCTCGACACCTCGCACACCGAGGAGCAGCGGCTCATCGCCGACACGGCGCGCAGCTTCGCGGCGCGGTGCCTGCAGCCGCGGGCGGCGGAGCGCGATCGCACGGGGCACTATCCGCTGGAGGAATTCCGCGCGCTCGCCGAGCTCGGCTTGCTCGCGATGAAAGTGCCGGCCGCCGAAGGCGGCGTGGGCGCGGACAACGTTGGGTACGTGCTCGCCATGGAGGCGATCGCGAGGCATGCGCGTCCACCGCGGTCATCCTCGTCTCGAGCAACCTGACCTCCAAGATCCTCTCGCAGCACGCCACGCCCGAGTAGAAGCAGCGCTGGATCGAGCCCTACGCCGCGGGGTGGCTCGGGCCGGCCAGCTTCGCCCTCACCGAGCCGGCGTGCGGCTCCGACGCCGCGCGCTCACCACCGCGGCTCGCCTCGATGGCGACCACTGGGTGCTGAACGGCTCGAAGATGTGGATCACCAGCGGCGCGCACGCGGGTCTGCACCTCGTGTTCGCCCGCACCGACGGCCGGGGCCCCAGGGGATCAGCTGCTTCGTGGTCGAGCGGGGTACGCCCGGGCTCGTCATCGGCAAGGAGGAGGACAAGATGGGGCAGCGCGCCTCGCGCTGGATCGAAGAGCGGGCGAGGGCGACCATGCCGGGCAACGCCTGCTGGACGCCGCTGTCGCGCGACGGAAACGGCTATGCCATGATGGCGGTGAGTGGATGCGATGAGGCCGCCCCATCAGGACTTCTATTGGCGGAAAAAGCCATCGCCAACCGGCTTGGATCCTCTTTGGCGCGGCGACAAGGTCATCTGACCTGCTTCGGCGCTCGCTTCGTCCTTTCCAGGTGCCCGCCCTCCTACCGGACCGCCTTGCAGATCAAGCCCTGGCATCAGACGTTTGGCACCAGCCACCTAGAGAGCAAGATCGAGGGCTTCATCAAGGAGTGGAACCAGGTGGCCCATCCGTTCGCCTGGAGTGAGAAATCTTTCCAGAAGATCCTGGCCAAGGTGGATGCCGCACTCAAGGCGGCGGCATAGGAGTGGGGCCGTTCCCCTGGGCACTCTCTTGCGGGGCGCTGTACTTAGAACGTGAACTTGGCCTTGGCGAAGAGCTCGGTGGCGCCGGCGGCGGGGTCGCCAAACTTGGTCGAGCGGTCGCCCAGGAAGACGAAGGCGCCGAGCGTGAGCTCGGTGCTGTCCCACACCTGCCAGATGAGCTGCGGGAAGAGCACCGCCGTGAACCGACGGTCGTCGAAACGGCGGCAATTCGGAAAGAGGTCGCTCTGGGCGGTCGCACACTCGGGCGCGCTCGGGTTGAACCGCGGGTTGGGCGACGGCACCTTGAACACGCCGAAGAAACGCGTGAGCACGGTCCCGCCCCGGAAGCGGAGATCGACGCCCGTCACGAAGTAGTCGCCGATGCGCTGCTCGATGCGCGGCACGAAGTCCTTGGGTTGGGCCCCGGGCGACGCGGGGGACCCGGGACCATAGCGCGGCAACCGCACCGCCACGCCCGCGCCGAACTCATCGATGAACCCGTGCAGGTACTGCGCGTTCAGGTACACGTGCTCGCCGATCGAGTAGTCCGCACCCACCGTGAGCTTGAAGAACGGTGTCGACGGCACCACCACGGGACGCTTGCCCCCATCGCCCTGGATGAGACGGCCCTGCGGGTCGAACGTCACCGGCGTGTGGTTGCCGCCGAGGAGCGGGTTGTCGTTGTAGATGCCGTAGGTGATCTCCTGCGGGAAGGTGACCGCCCCTTCGATCCAGTAGCCGATGCCGTGCAGCTTCTCGATCGAGCCGGCGAGATCCGCGCCGAGCACGGTCATGCGCGGCCACACCACGCCCGCCTGCGCCACCCCGTCCGCGCGGTTGACGGTCCACGCCGGCACCGGGATGCCGAACCGGCCGCGATAGTACGACAGGGAAAAGTCCTGGCCGAGGACGCGACCGGCCAGGCGCACGCCCACCTGCGTGTTGCTGAGCGACGGCCGGGGCTGGAGGGTGCTGGCGTCGATGCGCGTGGGCGGCTGGAGCACGGCGAGGGAGGAGAGCGTGTCGCGCACCCCCGCCTCTTGCACCGGCGCCGGCCGATCGATCTGGGTGAGCGCGAGCGGCGCTGTGCGCGGGATCTGCGCCGGCCGGAAGATCGGCACCCACACCGCGGTCAGCACCCAGTCGCCTTTGGGGTTCCAGTCGGCGCGGATCATCTGGTTGCCGAGCGCGCGGCCGAACAGGAGCGGATCGGAATAGTCGAGCGTGTTGAGGTTGTTGGTCGGGTTGAACTGGTCCGAGGCGCCCCAGTGCACCACCTGCCGGCCCAGGCGCACGTCGAGCCCGGGCAAGAGCCGGTAGATGTCCACGTAGGCCGAGTACGCCTCGAAGAAGTAGGGGTCGACGCGCTCGCGCAGGGTCACGGCGTTGACGTCGTTGGCGTCCGAGTAGCCGTAGTAGACGAGCTCCACGTCGGCCACGGCGGCCACCTTGCGCGCGGCGCGCAACGACAGGTTGGCGCGCACGCGGTTCTGGTTGCGCGAGAAGCCGTTGCGCAAGAGCTCGTACTGCTGCGGGTAGGGGGAGGGGACGTCGGCCCCGGCCAGGCGGTAGCGCAGGTCGGATGAGACGAACCCTCCAAACTTGAAGTCGATGTCGGCGTGCGCCAGCCGGCCGAGGCCGCCGAACCCACCCCATCCCCCCTGGCCGCCCTGGCCGCCCTGGCCGAGGAGGCCGAGGAGGCCGATCAGGGCCGCGATCAGGACCCGGACCGCCCGCGCCGACGCACGCGCTCCCCGCCGGGCACGCACGTTAGGAACCTCGCTGCAGGCTGCGCTGCGTGAAGACGTCATCGGCGACCCCGGTGTTGACCTGGGCCTTGGTGGTGTGGAGCTCGGTCGTGTGGTCGTTGCGCCGGTGATCGATGAACTTGATCCACTCGGGCGTGTAGTGCTCGCCGTTGCCTTCGTCCTTCTTGAAGTTGGTGCGGATCTGGGTGCGCTGCTTCTGGCCCTTGTCGTCGTAGTACTCGATGCGGGTCACCTGATGGTGGGTGTTCTTGTCGACCCACACCTTGAGGCGCGGGGACTCGGCCTGCTTGCCGGGCAGGAGGGTAAGCTCGAGCACCCAGGCGTCGGCCTCGGTGGCCACGAGCTTGGGCTCGTAGATGCCGGTGTACTGCGTCGTGGCCATGTCGTCGTAGCTCGCGTCCGAGCCCTGGAACCCCTGGGCCTTGACGTGCGTGCCGAGGCGCCGCACGCGGTTGCCGAAGGCCGGGAGCAGGACGTACATCGTGTCGCGGTTCTCCACGAGGAAGCCCATGCCTTTGAAGTCGCCCGGGCCGGTGAAGCGCACGAGGCGCTTGTCCTTGCCCTTGCTGATGGTGACGAAGTTGATCTCCCGCGCGTTCTGCTGCCCGGGCTCACGGATGAGCATGGTGCTCTCGAGCGTGAGGTCCTGGTAGTTGTTCTGCGCCTCGTCGGTCAGCTTGAGGATCTCGGCCGCGGTCTCGGCCGCCCGCGCGGTCCCCGCTCCGACCAGGAGGCCACCCGTCGCGGCCCACAGCACCATCGACACGGACACGGATAAGGAACGTTTCATGACACCATCTCCTTTGACTCAGCCCCGTCCTGGGCGGTGAGGCCGGAGGCGCCGCCGAGTCGAGCGGACTCGGCGGGACCGCCAGGCTCCCCGATCAGGGCGGGGACCAGCACGAACGTGAGGCCCGCGGCGAGCGCCATGGCCGCGGCCGCGAGGAAACCGAACAGCCGCATGGGCTGGGCCTTCCCGAAGCCGAGGATGGCGAAGCCGAAGGCCACGAGCAGCGTCGAGATCACCATGATCGGCCCGACGAAGCGCGCCACCTCCTCGTGGGTCGAACGCCGCAGGTACCACAGGTAATGCATGGCAAAGTCCGACCCGGCGCCGGTGGCGATGGAGGCCACGAGCGAGGTGCCGATGTCGATGCGCATGCCGCCGAGCCCCATGACGCCGAACACGATGGCCATGGTGAGCGCCGACGGATACACCGACAGGAAGGCGAGCCGCGCCGAGCGGAACAGGAGGAACATGAAGCCGAGCACCGCCACCAGAGAGACGATCAGGCTGCGCGTCTGGTTCTTGGCCACCGAGCGCGACAGGCCGCGCTCGAGCACGGGCTCGCCCGCGATCCGCGCGACGAGGGGGGCGGGCGCGGGGCCGAGGGTCTGGAGCGGCAGGAGATCGAGCAGCGTCTCGCGCAGTTCGGCCGCCACGGGCGCGGGCAGCTCGTGGTGGGCCGCCATGGACTCAACCGCCCGCGCCGCGCGGTGTCGCCGGTCGGCGTCGCGGATCCGCTCGGCGAGACCGGGCCACACCGTCTCCACGTCCTCGGGGGACGGCAGCGCGCCGGCGAGCGCCCGCTGGGCCTCGTCCACGGCCTGATCCTGATCTTTGGGGCCACCGGCACCACCGGAAGAAAATGCCCGGGCGGCGAGGCCCGCGATCCGTTCGGCCAGCGCCTGATCCGCGATGGGCTCGAGGATGCCGCCCTCCCCGCGGAGCACCGCCAGCGCCGCCTGGCGGCGTACCTCGCCGAGCGACGCATCCTCCGCGGGCAGCGAGCGCAGCCGGCGCACCGCCTCGGTCGTCTGCTCGCCCGGGGCGTTCACGCCCGCCGCCTTCAGGATCCAGCCCATGCGCTCCGCGACCTCGGCGTCGGTGGGCGGGTTCGGGCGGCGACCTCCGAGCCGCGCATCGAGGTGTCGCGACTCGAGGTAGCGCTCCATCGCCTGCGTGGCCGGCTGCGCGTCGCCACGCACGCGGATGTGGAGGAGCGCCTCATGGCGGTCCGGCGTGAGCAGGCTGCGCAGCGAGGGTTCGCCCTCGATGAAGAAGAGGAGGTTCACGGCCTGCCCGTGCGTCTCGGGGAGCCCGTGGCCGAGCCCCATCGCGTCGCTCAGGAGCGCGAGCGGGCCCACGATCGACGACACCTGCGTCACCCCGGGCTGCGCGCGCGCGAACTGGGCCAGGCGCTGGGCCTCGCGCAGGGTCGCCGGGTCCGTGAGGTCCCCGGCCAGCGACACCTGCAGGAACTGCGAGCCGCCGAAGCGCTCATCGAGGAAATGCTCCGCCAGCCACGGCTCCGAGCCCGGACGGAAGAAGTTGTGCGGCTCCATGCGCACCTCGACCTCGAACATGGGCCCCACCGTGGCGAGCGCCGCCACCACCGACCCCGCGAGCAGCCAGCGGCGCGAACGGACCGACCAGAGGCCCACGCGCTTCAGGCCCTCCCCCACGCGCCCGAGCTCCGCCGGCTGCGCCGCGCGCCGCGGCCACAGCGTCACCACCGCCGGCACGAGGAGCAGCGCGGCGAGGAGGCACAGGAACACCCCGGCCGCGCACTCCACGCCGAAGGTGCGCATGGGCCGGATGTCCATCACCACGAACGACAGGAAGCCCGCGCCCGTGGTGCAGCCGGCGATGACGACGGGCGGGGTCACCACCTCGGCCGCCGCCTCGACCACGCCCGGACCGCCGTCGCGACCGCCGAGCGCGTAGTAGCGGCCGAGGAGGTGCACCGCGTAGGAGCTGCCCGAGGCGAACAGGATCACGGGCAGGGTCGAGGACACCACGGTGTAGGGCTCGCCGAGGAACCCCATCACCCCGAGCACCGCCACCACCGCCCAGGCCACGGTGAGCACGGTCAGGGCCACGCCCACCGGGTCGCGGAAGGCGAGCACGATGACGAGCAGGATGCACAGCATGGCGAGCGGCGTCAGGCGGCGGGCGTCCTCCTGCGTCTCCTCGAAGATGGTGGCGGCGGCAAAGGGCGCCCCGCCGTAGAACATGCGCAGCCTGCCGCCGGCGAAGGCGCCCTCGGCCGCCTGATGGAGCTCGTGGGCGACGCGGCGGAGCGACACCTGCGTGCCCGGCTTGGGCGGGGCGAGGAACACGAGGAGGAGCGCCGCCCGGCCATCGGGCGAAACGAAGCTCCCGACCACGTGCTCGCGCGACAGCACCCGCGCCTTGAGCGCCGCGCGGTCGACCGCGCTCCGCGGCAACTCGGGCACGAGCGGGACCACCTGCACCGCGCCGTCGGCCGGGGCGAAGTCGACCAGCGAGGACAGCGAGATGACGCGGTCGACGCCGTGCACCGACTTGAGCGCCTCGGTCGCGCGCTCGATGCGGGAGAGCGTCTCCGGGGCGAACACGTCGTCGCCCGCCGGGGCCTCGACGCCAATGAGGGCCACGCGCAGCGCCCCGAACTTGGCGTTCACGTCGTTGAAGACCTTCACGTCCGGGTCACCGGGCGGGATGAACTCGAGGACGTCATCGGTCTCTTGCAGGCGCCCGAGCCCCACGGCGGCCACGGCCGTCACCAGGGTGAAGGCGAGGAGCGTCGTCCAGGGGTGGCGGGCGGCTAGCGCGGTGGGCGTCCCCAGGGGACGACGGCGGGGTTTCTCGAGGGTGGAGGAGGTCATGTACGGTATGCGCGCAGACGGTAGCTGGACCTCCTGGCGGAAGCAAGTTCCCAGCAAGAACGGGCGCAGGCGAGACGGCGAGGAATTTCAGGACCCTACGCCACATGGGAGAGCGCTCGCTCTCCGGGCGCGGCCCTCACGAAGGCATGCTCGGACGCCGGCAGAGGTGTGAGGGGCGGTATCGGGGGTTCAGGCCGCGGGAGCCCTCCGGCGTCCTGCGGAGGGGGGACGCGCTGCGCGAGAGGTGCGGGGAGGAATCACTCGCGGCTGGGGTTGTCCGGGACCGGGTTCTCCGGCTGGGGCCGGCCCTCCTCGCCGCCTGGTGGGGGAGGGGGCGCAGGGGTGCCTTCTCCCCCACCGGCATAGCCGCCGGCCGGGGGCGGCACGGCGTTCGCCGGACGGACCTGCACGGGGATGGGGTTGTCTCCTGCCGGCGGCGGCGCCGCATAGGGCTGCTCGACCGCCTGCGGCTGCTCGGGCTGTGGCCGCTGCTCTTCCCCCCCGCCCGGAGGAGGCAAGGCGGTCGACCCCGGCTTACCCGGCCGGAAGGGCTCCCCCCAGTGCGGCGGCAGCGGCGGCGCCGCCGCACTGGACGACTGCGTCGTCGGCGGCGGTGGCCCTGAGGGGAACTTACCGACGTTCACGCCGCTCGGCGCCTCGGTCGAGGGCAACGCGAGCGGCGTCTGGAAGGTGCCCGTGATCGACAGGCCGAGGAAACCGTCGGGCCGGCGCGCCCGCGACCCGAGGACGTTGCTCATGAGCTCCATCGTCGGCTCGCGCTGCACCAGCGCCTGCGACGGCTTGAAGCGCAGGTAGAGGTGCAGCACCGAGAACGGCAGGGGATCGCGCAGCTCGATGTAGCCTTCGAGCGCCAGCTCCACGTCGCTCGATCGCGCGTGCAGATCCTTGACCGTGGCGCGCCCCTTCTCGATGACGATGCTGCCCTGGACGCGCCCGAGCTTGAGGCGCGGGAAGGTGAGCCCCTGGGACAGCAGGGGATCGCCGGGCACGACCAGCTTGGCCTTGCCGTCGCCCACCACGCAGCCCTCGCACAGGATGTCGAGCTGGCCGGCCGCCTGGGCGGCGAGCCCCTTGGGCAGCTTGACCTCTCCCGTCGCGTCCAGCATCCCCTCCACCGGCAGCCCGATCGCGCGCGCCACGCCCGGCACCTGCCCGAGCCCGAGCCCGTGCGCCTCGAGCGAGGCCTCGGTCTCGTCGGCGTCCATGCTCCCCCGCAGCCGCACCGTGCCGCCGGCCAGCTGCGCCGTCAGGCGGCCCCCGATCCGCTTGCGTATGAGATCGAGCAGGTTCGGGTGCACCACCACCTCGTCCACCACGTACCGCTGCGGCTTGTCATTGGCCCCGGCCGCGCCGCCGGGGGGGAACCCCGTCGGCCGCGTGCGGACCACGATCCCCTCGGCGTCGAGCCCCGGCCCGGTGAAGAAGGTGAGCCCGAGCGTCTCGATGGACACATCGGCGTTGAGCGCACCGCTGGCGGTCGTCTCGAGCCGCTCCTTGATGCGATCGCGCGGCAGCGCGAGATAGAAGCTTGCGATCATGACCGCGAGCACGAACGCCGGGTAACCGACCCACTTGGCGGCGCGCCGCAGCCCCTCGGGCACCTGCAGCTCGGTCATCCCTTCTCCTCCTTGTTGTCCTTCTTGCGCCCGGGACGGTCGGCCGGCGCGTGCTCGTAGGTCGCGACCGCCATCTCCACCTCCAGGTCCTCGTGCCGGTCATCGCGCGTGCGCACGTTGAGCGAGGTGACCACCACCAGGTTGGGCCCGGTCTCGATGTAACGGAGGAACTTGGCCAGCTGCTCGACCGTCACCTTGCGCAGCCGCAGGTCCACGGCGCGCTCGAGGTACTTCTTGCCGACCGGCACGGGTTGCCGCTCGGTGGTCTCCGAGATCTCGACCCCGGCCTCCTTGGCCCCCTGCTCGAGGAAGCCCTGCAGCTGCACGTTGCCGCTGCCCATGCGGACCTCGATCGAGGCGGTCTTGGCCTTGGCGCGCTGATAGGCCTCGCGCCCGCCGTCGATGTCGCGCAGCGCCTGGCGGATCTCGTCGTTCTCGCTCTCGAGCGTGGTGAGGCCGTTGTTGATGACCAGGATCGTCGCGCCCACCACCAGCACGATGAGCGTGGAGAAGAACGCCAGGAGGAGCCGCCTCTCGCGCTCGGTCAAGCGCTCCCAGCGCGCCCGCAGCCGCCCGCCGCCGAGAATGGGGATGCCTTCAGAAGCCATTGCGCGCCTTCTTTCGTGCGTTCTGGATCGCCTTCGTGGTGTGAGTCGTCATCGTCATGGGGCAGCCGCCATCAGACCTCCGGCTCTCCGGACCTCTGGATCAAGGGCAGGTGGTGGTGATGGTCAGCTCGAACTGCTTGAGCTCCGAGGGTCCGGACGGGGTCTGGCCATCCGGGCCGGGCCGCGCCGGCGCGGTCACGGAGCGCAGCTTGCCCTTCTGCACCTCGGTGAAGCATTCGATCTTGCTGAGCGCGTCGGCGAGGTCGTCGACCTGCTGCGCGGTCTCGGCGGTGGCCTTGATGTACGTGCGCTTGGGCTTGATGTCGAGCTCGAGCACGTCGAGCTTGAGCTTGTCGCCCGGCGGGATGCGCCGCGAGATCTCGTCGAACACGTCGAACGCCGTGACCGTCGGGATGGGCGGGCCGCCGCTCTTCTGGCCCTCCTTGAGCTCCTCGGAGATGGCGCGCGCGTCGCCACGCGGGGTGCCGAAGAGGTCGGTGGTCTGCTTGCGCAGGCGGGCGACGAGGTGCTCGTTCTCCTGCCTGAGCCCGTGGAGCGCCACCGCCGCGTTGACGATGGCGAAGAACAGGATGGCCAGCGCCGCGCCGCCGAAGTACGCCGCCCGGGCCCGCAGGAACGAATAGTCCGATCGATACGCGAACTCGCCCTTGCGGAAGTTGAGGCGCAGCGGATTGCCGAGGCCCACCTGGGCCATGCCGAGCGCCACGGCAAAGAGGTCCGCCCGCTCGCCGAGCTTGCCCGCGTCCTCGCCCGCCCCGGGCCCGGGCTCGGCCGTGACGCCGAGCTCCGCGACCAGGAGCTCGCGCAGCCCCACGAGGCGCGCCCCGCCACCGGTGAGCCAGATGCGCTCGACGCCCACGCCGTAGGACGCGCGATAGGCGGCCAGCGTTTGCCGCAGCTCCCGCACGAGCGATCGGGCCGCCTCGCGCAGCGAGGTGTCCATGCGCGCCTGCGACGGCGACTGCGGCTCCATGCCGGGGTGGGCGATGAAGCCGCCGTCCAGCTTGGCGCGCTCCGCGGCTTCCATGTCGAGCCGGTAACCGCGCGCCACGGCCTCGGTGAAGTGGCGCCCGCCCCGCGAGATGGTGCGGGCGAACTCCGGCGTCCCCTCGCGCAGCACGCAGGCCGTGGTGGCCTCATGGCCGATGTCGATGACCAGCGTGGCTCCGGGCACGGCCCGCGACGCCGGGCCCCAGACCGCCGCGTACACGAGCGGCGCCGCACTGAGCTGGCGCACCACCAACTTCTCCGCCGTCGAGGCATCGACCACCGCCCGCACGAGCTCGCGCGGCGCCGCGGCCACGAGGACACGGGTGTCGCTGCCGCGCGTCCCCACCACCACGTGATCGATCACCAGCTCGTCGAGCGGCGTCATCACCTGCGACTCGAGCTCGTAGCCGAGCACCGACTCAATACGCCGCGGGTCCGAGAACGGCAGGTCGATCACCCGGAAGGTGAGGTGCTCGCCCGGGAGAGCCACGTACAGCTCGTCGGCCAGCGCCTTGTCCCCGACGAGGTGCCGGCGCAGCACGGCCATCTGGGCGACCACGCGCTCGAACGGCGGGGAGGCGCCTGCTGCACCCGGCGTCGCCGAGGCGCCGGGCGTCGCCGGGGCGCCCGGCGCAGGGGCCGCGGCCGGGACGAGATCGACATCGAGCAGCGACGCCTTGCGAAAGCCGGCGTCATAGCGCGCGAGCTTGATCGCCGAGGCGCCGAGATCCACACCGATGATCCTGTGGGCCAAGAGGGCTACTCCATCCGCCAGTAAACCCAGGTCCCAGCGCGGTCATTGGGGTCGCTACTGACGATGTTCTGGTTGAAGTGCTGGGTGTCGAAGACGGCGCGGATGCGCACCTGGATCTTCTTCTGGCCCGGGCGCTCGATCGTGCCCGTCGCATCCAAGCGATAGACCTGACGCGGCCCCACCGTGGCCAGCTGGCGCAGACGCGCGGTGTCGAGATCCACCCCCGCGAGCGGCGTGCCCGAGTTCCCTCCGCCTGTCGGGGGGGCCCCGTTCTGGTTGGCGCCGCCGAGCGGGTTGCCCGAGGCCACCGAGGCGAACTGATCGACCGACTGCAGCCCCCCGAAGAGCTGCGCCGCCGACCCGATCTGCTGCGCCAGCGCCGCTACCTTCGTTTCGTCGAGCAGCACGGGGTCCTGCGGGTTCTTGGCCGCGGCGCGCAGGATCGCGGCCCGGATCGGCCAGTCATCGGCTTTGACCGCGTTGAGGTTCACCTTGCAGCTTCCATAAACCGTGAAGTAGCCCCCGAACACGCCCCAGAACTCATCCCCCACCCCGCGCACGAGGCGCATCTCGTCCGTCGTGTCGAAGTAGTTGTTGTGGGCGCGGTAATTGTCACGCTGCGCGTCATAGCGGTAATCCTCTCCGGCGCTGCTCGGGCCGAGCGGCTCGAACCGCTGCTCATCCACGTCGCTCCAGTCGAGGACCGCCCGCGCAATATCGTCCCGCGTCGCGTACTGGCCCTCGCTGTCGGGGTTTTCGAAGAGCCGATTATACCGCGTCGGGAACTCGACGGCGGTGAGGAGCGTGTAGAGTGCCTGCGCCGGGTTGGTGATGGGCGGCGCCCCGCCCTGCTGCTGGTTGGGCAGCTGGTTCGGCTGGCCATTGAACGCGTTGCCCGTGTTGCCCGCGGCGTTGAGCCCGCCGCCGCAGTTCACGTTGATCTTGCCGTCCTCGCTCCCCATCTCCACGTCGAAGCTCGCGCCCTTGCCCACGCCGAGCCCCTTGATCGACGAGGCGTCCACGCCGATGAGCGCGCTCAGGCCCTCGCGCTCATCCTTGTCCCCGCCAAAGGCCTTGATCAGGTAGGGCGCGAAGTCGGACAGCTGGAGGTCGCCGGTGAACTGCCGGTTCTTGTCGAGCACCGACTGCTGCACCTTGATGAGGAGGCGCGACAGGTTGATGCCCGAGCGCGCCAGGTACTCGGCGCGCAGCTGGTCGCGCGCGTTGGTCGCGCTCTCGAGCTCGACGCGCGTGTTGTAGCTGAACTCGCCCACCACCCCGCCCAGGATGGCCGTGGTCAGCGTGGCCATGAGCAGGGCAAAGCCCGCCTGCCGGCTCACCTTCCGCCGCCGCGCCGCGCGCAGCCAGGCGCCCATCCGGAGAAAGAGGTCGCTCAGCCGTCCTCGCCTCATGGCCCCGTCCTCGGCCGCAGGTTGAGCGGCTCCTGTATCGGCAGGCGGACCTGCGTCTGGAACGACACCTCCTGCCCGCGCTCGTCGCGCACCGTAAGCGTGATCTTCACCTTGCTCGGCAGGCGGTCCGGCTGACCGTCGGCGCTCAGGGTCGACCAGCTGTCGCGCCACTGCTTGTCGCGCGCGTCCCAGTAGTCGAACTGCAGCCGCACCACGTCGTCGCACAGGATGTCCGCCTCGCCGGGCGCCTCCGCGAAACGCACGTTGGACAGGCGCCGCGTCTCGCGCCGCACCAGGTTGGTCACCCGGCTGTCGTTGCGATCGCGCAGCCCGTAGTACCCCACCTGCGAGGTGTCGGACTCCTTCGCGTCTGCATAGAGGCGCTGGTGCCCGAACATCGAGAAGCGCAGCTCGTCGATGTCGCTGTTGCGCCGGCCGACGAAGAACGTGCGCCGCTCCTGCTGGAGCGTGTCCTCGTTCTGCGACAGGTACGCCATGGTCAGCTCGCGCGAGATGCGCTCGAGCGCCAGGCGCACCGTGTGGTAGCGCGCGATGTTGGCCTCGATGGTGCTCTTGGTGTGGAACGTGTCCTGAAAGGAGGTCCAGACGAGCGAGGTGCTGATCGCCAGGATCGACACCGCGATCAGAATCTCTACGAGCGTGAGCCCCGCCTGTGCGCGCCGCCGCTTCATCCCGCCCCTCCCTTAGGGTTTGCCCCCGGGGGGCGCTGGATTCCCGCCGCCGGTCTTGCCCACGTTGTCGATGCCGCCGGCACCCGGAACACCGCCCGCGCCACCGAGCCCCGGGATCCCGCCCGGCCCCCCGAACTGGATCGACTGATCCACGCGCCGTGGATCGGTCAGGTACTCGACCACCTCCAGCGTCTTCGGTTGCCCCGCCTCCTGCCACGCCACCGTCACCTTCACCCGCCGGATCCCCTGCTCGAGCACGTCCTTGATGATGCCGAACTGCGAGGCCAGCGAGCTCGCCCCGGCCCCGAGGCCGCCGCCAGCGGCCCCCGCCTTGGCCGCGTCCGCGCCCGCCGAGTCCAGCCCGCCGCCCCCGGCCTGCGTCTGCTGGCCCGTGAGCGCCTTCGAGACCAGGGTCTGCACCTGGTCCGTGGCAGGCAGCTCCACCTTGTCCACCACCACGGTCCAGCGAAAGCGCTTGAACCCCTTGTCATCGAAGTCGCCGCTCTCCTCCTTGGCGAACGAATCGTCGGTGAACCCCTTCTCCGCCAGCTGGTCCTCGAGATCCACGAGGCGCGAGCGGGCGAGGAACGTGGCCGTCGAGACCAGCTTGGCGTGGTTGGCGGCGTTGATCGCCCGGGTCGTCGCGTCGACCAGGGTGGTCAACGCCAGCGCCAGGATGGCCGTCGCGATCATCATCTCGAGCAGGGTGAACCCGCCCTGCCCGCGCCCCGGCCGCCGCCTCGTCGCCATCGCCAGCCTCGCTATGGTCGCTATGGTCGCTCTGGTCGCCATGTTCGCCATGGTCATCTGGGCGTCTCCGAGTGCCCCTCGGCGTCCAGCTCGAAGTCACGCTCCACCGGCAGATCCCCGGTCTTGATCTCCACGCGCCCGGTGAGCGGGTGCAGCACCAGCGTGTAGACGTCCCCCTCCTCGTCCGCCACGTGGATCCACGCCCGCTCGGCGTGCCCATCGGGGAAGAAATAGAGGTAGGTCTTGCCCTCGGTGTAGGCCTCCCGCTGCCGCGGCGTGAAGATGTCGCGGATGCGCACGTCCTTGAGCTCCACCTTGGGCAAGGCCGAGTCCTTGAACGTCTCGAAGCGCGCCTTCTTGCGGGCCGGCGTCGGGTCGAGGAGCGCGTTGCCGCTCGACAGGAACTTCGCCCGTTCCTCCGCCTCCTTGCGCTTGCGCTCCTCCTCCTTCTCCTGCTCCTCGCCCGGCGCGAGCCCGCGCCCGGCCGAATCTTCCTTGCCCCGCACGAGGTAGAAGCGCTCGTCCGAGCGCTCGGCCCAGTACTTCTGTCCCGTCAGATCGATCACCAGACGGAAGTAAGCCCCTGTCGTGACCGAGCGGTCATAGCTGTAGCGCATCGCCGCCGCCAGCCGCTGCGCCGCGCCGCGGGCCCGGGCGCGATGCAGCGACTGGAACGACACCGACACCGCGCCGGCCATCATCCCCACCACCGCGAGGACGATGATCACCTCCACCAGCGAGAAGCCGGCCTGACGTCGCTCAGGACGTCGCTCACGACCAGGGCGCAGCATCGGCTACTTGCACTGCTCCTTCTCGGGCACCCAGTCACGGATGTCGTCCGCCGTGCCCCCGTTCTTGTCCGCCCCCGCCGACCAGATGTCCGCCGAGTCGGTGTTCTGATCGCCCGGGCACTTGAACTGGTACGGCTGTCCCCACGGATCCACGATCTGCTCCTTGCTCGTGTACTTGGCCGCCACGAGATCCTCGAGCCCCTTCGGGCAGTCGTTGTTCTCCGAGCGGAAGTAGCCGACCTGGCCGCGGATCTGGACCGCCTTCGTGTGCGCGGTCTTGCACTTGGCCTTGTTGAACATCCCCACCGCGCCCCAGCCCACCGCGCCCATCACCATGCCGATGATGGCGATGACGATCATCATCTCGATGAGCGTCATACCGCGCTGCATCTTCCTCCGGGCCCCCTTCATCCACTGCGTACGCTTCATGGTCTTGTCCTTTCCGTGCACCTGGCGGTTCACGAAGTCAGTTTACGAACTCGTTCATCTTGAGGATCGGTCCCAGCACGGAGAACACCACGAACGCCACCGACCCGCCCATGGCCAGGATCATCACCGGCTCGAGCAGCGTCGTCAGCCGCTGGATCTGGAGATCCACCTCCAGATCATAGGAGGCCGCCACGTTCTCCAGCATCTGCTCGAGCTGGCCCGAGCGCTCGCCCACCGCGATCATGTGCGTCACGATCGGCGGGAACTCGCCCGAGCGGCGCAGCGGCGCGGCGATCGACTCGCCCTCCTTGATCGACACCGTCGCCTCCTCCACCACCTTGGTGAGCGTCACGTTGCCGAGGATGTTCTTCACGATCTCGAGCGCGCGCAGGAGCGGCACGCCCGAGGCCAGCATGGTCGACATCGTGGTGGCGAAGCGGCTGAGCGCCACCATCCGCACGATCGGGCCCACCACCCAGATCCTGAGGATCACCTTGTCCCAGATCGCCCGGCCCCCGGGCGTCGCGAGCCAGCGCCGGAACCCCACCACCCCGCCCACCACCAGGATGATGAGCAGGTACCAGTAATTGCCCACCGCCCCCGAGATGAAGATGAGGAGCTGCGTGTTCCAGGGCAGCTCCTTGCCGAGATCCTTGAAGATGGTAGTCAGCTTGGGGACCACCGTGGTCATCAGGATCCCCATGATGATGGTCCCGATCGCGGTCATCGCGATGGGATAGAACATCGCCGACGTGATCTTGGCGCGCAGGCGGTTCTGCGAGTCGAGGAACTCCGACAGGCGGAACAGCACCGCGTCGAGGTTGCCCGCCGTCTCCCCGGCGCGCACCATGTTGACGAACAGGTCCTCGAACGTCTTCGGGTGCCGCGCGAGCGCGTCGGCCAGCGACGACCCCTCGTTCACCTGGGTCTTCACGTCCGCCAGGATGCGCTTGACGTGCGATCGCTCCGATTGGTCCACGAGCGCCCCGAGGCTCTCGGCCAGCGGCACGCCCGCCTTGATGAGCACCCCGAGCTGGCGCGTCAGGATCGCCACCTGCGTCTTGTCCGCGTCCTTCTGCGACGAGGCCAGCTCCGAGAAGCGCCCCGTCACGATGGCGCGGAAGGCCGTGAGCAGCTGGTCCGCGATCGTCTGCCCCGCCGCCTGCAGCCGGAGGTTCGCCTCCTTGGCCTCGGTCAGGTAGATGCCGTCGCGGCGCAGCTGGGCGCGCAGCGCGCGCAGGTTGTCCGCGTCCTGCACCCCCGAGATCTGCTTGCCGTTCGAGGCCAGCCCCTTGTACGCGAAGACCGGCATCGCCTAAACCCGATCCTCCGCCGTCACCAGCATGACCTCCTCGATGGTCGTCATCCCGGCCCGCACCTTGAGCGCCCCATCGTCCCGCAGGGTGCGCATCCCGCGCTGCACCGCCGCGCGCTTGAGCTGCGTCGAGTCCACGTTCTTGAGCGCCAGCGTCCGGATCGCGTCGTCGATGAGCAGGAGCTCGTAGATGCCGGTCCGGCCCGTGTAGCCCGTCTTGGAGCAGCGCTGGCAGCCCGTCTGGCGCGCCCGATATAGCATTCCGGGCGGCGGCGGCTTCGTGCTCGTGCGGATCCGCGCCTGCCCGAGGCGTCCGGCGAAGAAGTCCTCCGGAGGGATGTTCACCTTGGCGAGCTCCTCCTCCGTCGGGTTGTACAGCTCACGGCAGTCCGGACACACGCGCCGCACGAGGCGCTGCGCCAGCAGGCCCACCAGCGACGAGGCCACGAGGAACGGCTCGATCCCCATGTCCACGAGGCGCGTGATCGCGCCCGCCGCGTCGTTCGTGTGGATGGTCGAGAACACGAGGTGGCCGGTGAGCGACGCCGTGATCGCCATGCCCGCGGTCTCCGAGTCGCGGATCTCGCCCACCATGATGACGTCCGGGTCATGACGGAGGAACGAGCGGATCGCGCTCGCGAACGTGAGCTCGATCTTGGGGTTCACCTGCACCTGCGAGATCCCGTCGAGCTGGTACTCGACCGGGTCCTCGACCGTGAGGATGTTGAGGTCCGGCGTGTTGATCTGCGACAGGCACGAGTAGAGCGTCGTCGTCTTGCCCGAGCCCGTCGGTCCGGTCACGAGCAGGATGCCGTGCGGCCGGCGGATGATCTCGTTGATGACCTGCAGGTGGTCCTCGCCGAAGCCGATGTCCGCCAGGTCGAGGAGCACTGACGAGCGGTCGAGGAGTCGGATGGTGATGCGCTCGCCGAGCGGCGTCGGGGCCGTGGCGACACGCATGTCGATGTCCTTGCCCGCGATCTTGCGGCGGATGCGGCCGTCCTGCGGCAGCCGCTTCTCGGCGATGTTGAGCCCCGCCATGATCTTCACGCGCGACAGGATCGAGTTGATGTAGTTGCGGTTGGCGCGCTTGTGCTCGTAGAGCACGCCGTCGATCCGGTACCGGACCAAGAGCTCCTTCTCGCGCGGCTCGATGTGGATATCCGAGGCGCGCTCCTTGACCGCCTGGAACATGAGCGAGTTCACCCAGCGGATGATCGGCGCCTCGTCCGTGAGGTCGAGGATGTCCACCAGCTCCTCAGCCTCGCCGCCGAGCTCCTCCTCTTCCCCGCGCTGGCCGAGCTCCGCGTCCCCCGCGCCGCGCGCGTAGACCTTGTTGATGACCTCGAGCACCTTGTTCGAGGGCACGAGCAGCGGCTCCACCTCCGCCCCGAGCACCCGCCGCACCTCGTCGAGCGCCAGCACGTCGAGCGGATCCGCGAGCGCCACCAGGACCGTCGGCTCACCGTCCGGCGCGCCACCCGCACCTCCGGGTCCACCGAGCCGGCGCACCGGCACGAGGCGGTGCGTCTTGGCGAAGTTGATCGGCACCAGCGACACCAGCTCCTGGTCCACCTCCTCCGGCTTGAGCTCGGCCGCGTGAGCGAGCCCGAGCTGGGTGCCGAGCGCGCGCAGCACCTCCTCCTCGGTCACATAGTGCAGGCGCACCAGGATCTCGCCGATGCGCCCCCCCTCCTTGCGCGGCTCCCGCGCCTGCTCTTCCAGCGCCTCCTGGAGCTGCGCCTCGGTGAGCTTGGTCTCG
Source organism: Polyangia bacterium (assembly GCA_036263495.1). Classification (GTDB taxonomy): domain Bacteria; phylum Myxococcota_A; class Polyangia; order Palsa-1104; family SHYY01; genus DATAGU01. The sequence goes on from DATAGU010000131.1 coordinate 22,218, forward strand.
CGCAGGAGGATCCGACCGAGGAGCCGCGCCTCCACCATGGCCGACATCCCTTGGCCCTGGGTTGGGCTCGGAGTAGGAGCCACCGCGGGCGGCACCACGGCGGCGGTGCCTGGGGTCATGCGCAGCTCGGCATTGGAGTCCATATCGTTCCCTTTGTTCCTCTAGAGTTACCTTGAGTCTGGTCCGGGCGCGGCCGGCTCGGATGGTACGGCCGTGGGCGGGCGCGTACCGCCGAAGTTGTTCCCCGGCCCCGGCGGCTCGGCGCCGCCCGCGGGCGGGCGCGTACCGCCGAAGTTGTTGTCCGGACCGGGCGGCGGCGCATCGGGCCCCGAGCCCGGAGCTGCGCCCGGATTGGCTCCTGCCGGCGGGGTCGTGGGCCGCACCCGCGGCAGCGGCGCCGGCTCCACCGGCCCCTCGATGATGCGCTCCTTGCGGTTGGCCTCCGCCGCCCGCAGCTCATTCGCCTCCCGCTCCGCCTCCGTCGCGATCACGTTGATCTCCTGGAGCAGCCCGCGGCGCCGCCGGTACTCCACCACCCCCTCATAATCGTTCGGGTCACGGAAGGGGCTGAAGCGCTCGAGGAACTCCCGCCGCTCGCGCACCTTGCGCTCGAAGATGTTGCGCAGATCGAGCGGGTCCTTGATGACGTACGGCGTCAGGATGATGAGCAGGTTCTGCTTCACCACCGACTTCACCTTCCGCTTGAAGAGATACCCGAGGATCGGGATGTCGCCGAGCAGCGGCACCTTGTCCACCGCCTCGGACACGCGGTCGCGCTGCAGCCCGCCCAGCACCACCGATTGCTGATCGCGCACCACCACCACCGTCTTCACCGTGCGCTTGTCCGTGGCCGGGCCGAGGCCGTTGAAGTTCTCCGAGGCCACGTCCGAGATCTCGTTGTCCACCTCGAGCCGCACGAAGTCCGAGTCGTTGACGTGCGGCGTCACCTCCATCTTGAGCGCCACGTCCTGGCGCTGCACCGAGGTCCCGAGGCTGAAGCCGACGCCCCCGAGCGGCGTCGCGCCCGTGGCCTGACCCGTCGCGCCCGGGATGCCGCCGAGCGACGCCGGGAAGGGCAGGTTGCGGCCCACCTGGATGGTCGCCTTCTCGTTGTCCGAGGTGAGGATGTGAGGCATCGAGATGACATTGACATCATTGTTGTTCTGAAGCAGCTGCAGGAACACGCCAAAGGACGGAATGGTCTGGCCCGCGGGCAGACCGAGGATGGTCCCGGCGTTCGGGATGGACGGTCCGCGCAGGCCCGCCGCCAGGCCGGACAGCGCCGCCGGCGAGAAGAAGATCGAGTTCGGCCCGTTGCTCACGCCGTTCGGCTGCACGCCGCCGAAGATGAGCGACTGGTCGCCGCCGCCCAGGTTGGCCGTCTGGCCGGCGTGGAAGGACAGGCCGAGCCGGCGCGACTTGTCGAGCGACACCTCGAGGATGACCGCCTCGATGAAGACCTGGCGGCGCGCGATGTCGAGCGTGCGGACGAGGTCGCGGATGGTGATGTAGTCCTTGCCCGAGGCCACGATGATGAGCGAGTTGGTGGCCTTGTCCGACGCCACCCGCACATCGCCCTCGAACAGCCCGCCTGCGCCCTGGCCACCCCCACCGGGGGCGCCGGGAATACCAGGAGGGAGCCCCGGGGCCCCACCGGGCCGACCCCCGGCGCCGCCTCGCCCGCCCGCACCGCCGCGCGACGCCGACACACCGATACTCGACAGCGTCGCCGCCATGTCCTCGGCGTTGGCGTTGGCCAGGAAGTAGACGTGCACGCGCCCCGAGGCCGTGTCGAGCACACCGCCCGCCTGGTCGAGCCGGTTGATGAGGCCGAGGATGCGCTGGAAGGCCCGGTCCGTGGCCACGATGATCAGCGTGTTGGTGCGATCCTCCGGGATGATCTGGGACACCGACAGGTCCGCCCCCGGCGCCCCCGCCTGCTCGCCGCCCACCGGGGCCGGCGCCGGCTGCCCCGGCACCCCCCCGGCCAGGTTGAAGCGTGGCCGGGCCGCCCCACCGCCTCCTCCGCCACCACCACCACCGCTTCCGCCCTTGGGCTGGAAGATCTGCTGGAGCAGCGTCGCCATCTCGGTCGCGCCCACGTTCTGCAGCTTGACCGTCCAGATCCGCTCCCCGCCGAGCGGGAGGTCGAGCAGGCCGATCACCTCCTCCACGCGCCGGATGTTGTCCGCGCCATCGGTGATGATGACCGTCGAGGGCGGCGCCGCGATCACGTCGCCCGCCTGCGACTTGAGCCGGTTGATGATCGGCAAGACGTCCTCGGTGCCGATGTGGTCTAGCCGGATCATCTTGGTGACGTAGGCGTCGTTATTGGGGGTGCGCTCGTTGGGGCCGAGCGTCGGGATCGCGCTCTCGCGGGCGCGGCTGGTCTCGATCACCACCAGCGCCGCCGCCTTTCCCCCCTGCGCCCCTTGCGGCTGCACCGTGAGCCCCATGGCGTTGAGCGCCGCCAGGAACATCCGGTACATCTCCTGCGGCGACATGGTCGCCGGCGCGTAGATCGTGATCTTCTGCTGGCGGAGGTTCGTGGGCACGATGATCGTCTGGCAGAAGGCCGACTGCGCCCAGGCGATGATGGCCGCGAGATCGATCTCCCCGCGCAGGTCCCACTTGTAGCGCTTGGTCGGGTTGAGCTTGACGCAATCGGTCGCCGCGCGTTCCCCCGGCAAATCGCCGCCCGGCGCCCCGCCCGGCGCCACCCCGCCCGCGCCGAAGTCCCCCGGTCCACCGGCGTTGACGGGCCCCGCCAGACCCGGCGCTCCCGCGGCGCCGCCCGCCTCCGGCGCGCCCTTGCCATCGACACTCGGGCGTCCCCGGCGGGGCCTGGGCGAGGGTTGCTGTGCCGGCGGCTTCTGGGCCCGAGCGTCCTCCGCCAGGGCCACGAGACCGAGGCCGAGCAGTGCCACAGAGACACAGATCCTCCGCATCGCGCTCATCAGGTTCATCTTGTCCTTTGATCTCCGCGTGGTGCCGTTCGCTAAGTCGTAGGGGACGCCGCGCCCGCGTGATTTATCGGATGGTGTAATCGAGCGTCACCGTTTCACCGCGACGATCCACGGTGACAGTGAGGTGGCTCGCGTTGCGCACCTTGGTGTAGACGCCCAGCGCCTGGTCCGGCGTGTTCATCTCGAGGCCGTTGATCGACTTGATGGTATCGCCGTTCTGGAGGCCGATGCGGCCGAAGATCGAGCTCGGGCGAATGGCGTAGAGCTTGAAGCCGTTGGGACGACCGTCCTTGATCGAGGGCACGAAGCGCGCCGCCGTGGCCAGCGCCGTCGTGTTGTTGAGCAGCTGGTCGACGAGACCGCGCTCGATCTCGCACTGTGCCCCGGTGCAGCGCACGCGGCTGCCGATCGAGTCGTCCACCGGATCGCCCACCTGCGCGAGCGCCGTCTGGCTCGCGCCCGGCACCCCGGCGCCGGGCGGGATCCCGTTGTTCTGGGCCTGCGGCAGCGGCGCCGCCCCATCGAGCTCGAGGTACTCGAGCCGGCCACTGTTGCGCAGATAGACCCGCTTCTCGACCACCCGCGCCACCGTGGCCTGTCCCCCGGCCAGCGACGAGCCCCGCCGGTAGAGCTGCGGCTCATGGTCCTTGGTCGACAGGTCCCGGATGACCGCCATGGACCACAGCTCGTCGCTCGGCACCACCATCGTCGACACCAGCTCGAGCTGCAGGCTCGACTTCTGGGGCGCCGCGTTCCCGTCGTCCTGCGGGCCCGTGGGGTCGGCCTTGGGTTTGATCGGCGCGCACGTCGAGCAGAAGATGTTGCGGTCGAGGATCCCCTCGATCTCCTTGGAGCGCGGACGTTCCTCGGGCGGCGGCAGGGCCGGGCGGCGCGGCCCCGGCGCATCGTCGCCCCCCATGAGCACCACCTGCTCCGCGTAGTGCGCCCCAGCCCGACCGGCCAGGCTCGCGCAGGTCGCGATCACCACGAGGTTCACAACCCAGAAGTATTTTTTGAGAAGAACGTCCATGTCTCACTCGCCCAGGGCCCAACGAAGCAACCGAGGTGCCAGGGGCCTCATTTTCCAAGGCCCCGATCTTCCGGGTCTTTTCCTTCCCGGGGGGGCCTCGGAACCAAGCCTCTCGTGCCAATTTGTCACGCTCTCTCCCCTGCTCCTGTCAATTGATCAGGCGGGGGGATCTTCCCGTTCCTCCTCCCGCGGGCCATCGCGTCCCGCATCCACCCTATCTCTCGAGGACCTCCTCCGTCCCCGCGCCGACCTCGCCCGCGTCCCCCTCCAGGGCGCCGGCGTCCGCCTCGAGGCCGCTGCCGCCCTCGGCCTCGCCGCCGCCCTCGCGGTCGAGCTTGCGGTAGATCGTCCGCGTGGCGATCCCGAGGAGCTGGGCCGCCAGGCGCTTGTCGCCGCGCGTGTACTTGAGCGTCTCGTGGATGACGCGCCGCTCGATGTCCTCGAGGGGCGTGCCGATCTCGAAGGACAGCGTGCGTCCGCCCGCGCCGCCCGAGGGCCCGCGCACCTCGCGGGGCAGGTCATCGACGTCGATGATCTGGGCCTTGGTGAGGACCACCGCGCGCTCGACCGCGTTCTCGAGCTCGCGCACGTTGCCCGGCCAGTCGTACTCCACCAGCAGCTCGAGCGCCGCCCGGCTGCACCCGAGCACCTCCTTGCGATTCTTCTCCCGGAAGCGGCCGAGGAAGTGGTCGACCAGGAGGGGGATGTCATCGCGGCGGTCGCGCAGGGGCGGCACCGTGACCGCGATCACGTTGAGCCGGTAGTAGAGGTCCTCGCGGAAGTGCCCCTCGGCCACGGCGCGCTTCAAGTCCTTGTTGGTCGCGGCCACGAGGCGGATGTCGATCTTCTGCGACTTGCCGCCGAGGCGCTCGATCTCGCCCTCCTGCAGGACCCGCAGGAGCTTGACCTGCACGGCCGGGGCGATCTCGCCGATCTCGTCGAGGAACAGGGTCCCCCCATCGGCCTGGGCGAAGCGCCCATCGCGCCGCGTCACCGCCCCCGTGAACGCGCCCCGCTCATAGCCGAACAGCTCGGCCTCCAGGATCCCCTCGGGGATGGCCGCGCAGTTGACCGGCATGAACGGCCGCCCGGCGCGCGGCGAGAGGTCATGGATCTGGCGCGCCAGGATCTCCTTGCCCGTGCCCGACTCGCCGAGGAGCAGGACCGTCGCGGCCGAAGGGGCGGCCTGCGTCACCATCTCGAGCGTGCGGCGCATCGCCAGCGAACCCCCCACGATGGGCCGGCGGCGCACGTTCTCGAGCTGCGCCTTGAGCGCGCGGTTCTCGACCAGGAGCGACTGCTTCTCGAGCGCCTTGCCCACCACCCGCACCACGTGGGCGCGCTTGAGCGGCTTGGTGATGAAGTCATAGGCCCCCTCCTTCATCGCCTCCACCGCGCTCTCCACCGTCCCGTAGGCGGTCATCACGATGACCTCGGCCTCGCAGCCGAGCGAGCGCACCGCCTTGAGGAGGTCCATCCCGCTCGTGTTGGCCATCATCAGATCGGTGAGCAGGACGTCCACGCGCTGCTTGCGCAGGATCTCGAGCGCCTCCCGGCCCCCGGGCGCGGTCAACACCTGCAATCCCTCGCGCATGAAGATGCGGGTGAGGGATTCAAGGTTGGAGGCCTCGTCATCGACAATCAGGAGAGTCGGCGTGCTCATGCTCGCCCTCCTTCTGCCAGGATTGGGCCAAGCTCACACCCCGGCCCCGAGCCACTGCCCTTTACCAAAATCCGTATCAATTTCAGACCGATGGGAGACGCCTGCAGGATCTGCACGGGAGGGGAGCCTAGCCGTCGTGTGGCATTTTGTCAAAACCCCGCTGCCAGGATGACAGAACGTCAGACCGGGCAGGTCAGTTTGTCAGACCTCGAGAACGTCTGGACAGGCCTGCGCAGTGGCCAGCGAGCGAGACGACGAGCCCCGTGGGATGGGGGATGGGCGATGGCCCTCGCGGATCGAGCCTGCGGCGCCGAGGCCACCGGGGGGACGCCAGCGCGGCCTCGGCCGCGGCGGGCGCGGGCGTCTTCATTCTTGGCCTTGAACTTGGGCGTGTTGCGGTTGAAGACGCGGCGCGTGGACGAGGCTCAGCCCATCGCCCCCACGTGTACTCGGTGATCATCCGGGAGCGCGTCCAGAGGAAGGTGGCGGTGAGAAGCATCTGCACCGTGTCTTCGAGAACGACCGACGAGCCGTAGCGTTAAGAACAAGCACTCGGCCCGGCGAAGGACGCGCCGGAACTCGTCGAGCGAATGGTTCGTGTACCGCCGTTCGAAGGACCAGATGACCCACGGGTGGAACGAGTCGTAGTGCGCACGGTCGGTGACGTTTGGTGATGATGCCCGGGAGGAGCTGGCCATCGAGCGCGATGCATGGTGCTTGAACACCGAGATGGCCGAGGCCCCGAATAGGCTCACCTCCAGAGGAGGGGCTTGCGATCGACAGGTTCTTTTTCCTATCCTCCCGTCCACGAAGAAGGTCACTCGCGCAGAACGTGGATCGTGCGGGGAGCACCGCCCTGCGCGCCGGCGCGGAAACCGGGAGGAGGCACCCGATGAACATCTTGCTGTGGGTACTGCAGGTCCTCGCCGCACTCCTGTACGGATCGTCGGGCAGCATGAAGGTTTTCACGTTCGACAAGATCAGCAAGGAGGTCCGGTCCTTTGATGCGTTGCCACGGCAAGCCTGGATGGCGCTCGGCATCATCGAACTCGCCTGCACGGTCGGGCTGATCGTCCCCGCCGCCCTCCACTGGCAGCCGGCGCTCACGGTGGTGGCCGCCACGGTTCTGGCGATCGAGAGCCTCGTGTTTATCTGGGTGCACGTCAAGTGCCGCGAGATCCCTCCCATCATCTTGAGCGGCGTGCTGGGCCTCCTCATGGCGTTCATCGCGTACGGCCGGATGGTCCTGAAGCCGTTTTCCTGATGCAGGCGTGCAACCCGGGATGCCTTCCGGCGCACGCGAGAGCCGCCTGACGGTGTAGAGATCACGGCCCACGGCGGCACGCTGGGCCAGACGGGTCCTGCTGCAGGATGCTCCCCGACAGTCTTATCGAAGGCCCTTCCAAGTCACTTTCGATACAGCGCACCGAGTTTGCCGCCGACCGTCGATGCTGGACTGCGCCCGCTCGCGGGATAGGCGCAGTACCACCGCTCCAGCGTCGAGGTGCCGAAGGTGCGGCGATGTCTTGCGCCGGCTGGTACATACTCCTTTTGGGCCAGCTCGCGGAGCAGCACTGCCAGCTCGCCGCGAGAGAGCGAGCGCGCCAGCGCCGGGCCGATGATCTGGGTGCGGAAGACCGCGACCGCCTCAGTGCGATCCTTGGGTGCAGGCCATGTGGGGTCCATCTCCACCTCCTGTCCCGGTTTGGGGACGTTGATGGATGGACCCTCGCACTGCGGCGCACAACGGGGGAGGAGCTCTGACGGGTGGGATCGCTGGGCGTCACACCTCGCCACGATGGCCATCACATGGCGAGCCCCCGAATAACGCCTCGGCAGTCGGCGCACGGGCACATCCATAACGCGCCGAGCGTAGAAGAGTCGGTCCGACCAGGCATGGCCGATCGGAAGCGAACGCTCATGATGAGTCACCCCCGCCACTTCCGACGATCAACGGCCATCCGGCGGCGATATAGCCGGCGCTGAAGGCGACGCCGGGCGGTCGATCACCGCACGCCCGGTCGATCTCATCGGGAGATGTGCTCCATGACGAAGTCGAGGATGCGATCGATGTCCGGGTCGCTCGCGCGCCATGCCGCGCGGGTACGCGGGATCCATCCATTGTGCGACGTTCTCATGTGTCGCCCTACAGCGTTGTTGCAGCATCCTTTCAAATTTTCTTCTTTGGCGTTGGCTTCAGACCCTCTTCTTTAACCCTGAGCGGATCAATCTATGCACGGCGTTCTAATGTGTGTCGCCGCATCGCGTTGTTGCAGCACCTTTTCAATTTTACTGTTTCGCCGGTGGCTTCAGGCTGCCCGCCTTGGGAGAAAGGCAAAAAACCTTGTTGTTTCATCTGTTTGTCCAATCGCAAGACGGCGATGCATGATGCATGGAGATACAAATCATGGGTGATGTAAATTAGGGGGGTTGCTTTGGCCGAAATTGTAGTAAGGTCCCTTGCAAGGAAGGCACGTGAACCAAAGGCAATTCTGTTGATCTGTTGATGACCTTGGCACTCTGAGATTGTTTGAGAGCCAATCACAGAGATTGTTTGAAGGCCAATTGCATCAATGACCGGATCGACGTGCCGGACTTGCTCCCTCATCGGCTCTGAACTTCACCGACCTGTTGGGACAGGGTGGTTTAACTGAGTTCGCTCGACGCAAGAACGCTCGCTGCGATGGATATCGCGGCAGCTCTTGGCGAGAGCGCGACTTTGCTCTAGGACAGGAGATCGATGTGACTATCGCCACGGCACCGCGACGGCTCCCTCTGATGGGAAACCTCCTCCCCCTCATCTTCCAGCGTGATTCGTACTTCGCGAAGCTGCGCACCCTCGGCGACATCGTCGAAGTACGGTTCGGCGCAACGCCGTATTACCTCGTGAACGAACCCTCGGCGGTGCATCAACTCCTCATCGGCGACGTCCGGATGATCGACAAAGGCCGTTTCTTCGACATCATGCGGCCGTTCTTCGGCAACGGGATCCTCACCTGCCCCCACGCGGTGCACCTGGATCAGCGACGCATGCTCCAGCCGGCCTTCAACCGCGCGACGCTCGCCAGCTACCTCAACCGCGCCGTCCCTGGCGTCGTCGAGCGGCTGGTCAACGAGAGCCGCGGCCGCGCGGTGGACATGCTGGACGAGATGAGCCGCATGTCGATCACCCTCATGACCAACTTCTGCGTGAGCGCGGACAACGAGGCCATCGAACGCGAGATCCAGCACAACTTGCCGATCTTCGTCGAGGGGATGATCTCCCGCGCCGTGCTCCCGTCCTGGGTCGACAAGATCCCTACCCCCGAGAATCGCCGCTGGAACAAAGCCGCGACCGACCTCCGCGGCGCCATCTACCGATCCATCTCGGCCTACCGCAATGCCGGCGTCGACCACGGAGACCTCCTGTCGATGCTGCTCCGCAGCGAGAGCGAGAATGGGACCGCGCTGTCGGACCAGGATATCTGTGACCAGCTCCTCAACATCCTCGCCGCCGGCAGCGAGACCACCGCGACGAGCATGGCGTGGTTCTTCTACGCGCTCGGCATGCACCCCGACATCGAAGCGGGTCTTCTCGAAGAGCTCGACACCACGCTCGGAGGCCGGCCACCGGTCGTGGAAGACCTCCCGCGGCTCCCCCGATTGAACCACGCCCTGCTCGAGACGCTGCGGCTGTACCATCCGATCTGGTTCCTCGGGCGGCGCGCCACCGTACCGATCAAGCTGGGCAGCGACTCCTTCCCCGCGAATACCGAGTTCATCTACAGCATCGCCACGCTCCACCGCGATCCGACGATCTATCCCGCTCCCCTCGAGTTTCGGCCTCAACGCTGGCAGGACAGCCCGGGGCTACGCCACTCGTTCATCCCGTTCGGGTCAGGCGTCCGCAGGTGCATGGGTGACAACTTCGCGCTGATGGAGATCGGGCTCATCGCCGCCACACTGCTCCAGCATTGGCGGCTGATCCCCATCGCGGGTCAGAAGCTCAAGCGTATTGCCCGCGCCTCGATTCAGCCGCACGCATTCAAGCTACGGCTTGAGGCCCGAGCCGCGGCGGGCTCGGCGCACAAGCATCCCTATGTTCCCCAATCAGCAGCCAAGTCAGAGTCGCAGCCCATACAGCACTACAGCTGATATCGCTGTATCGCTCACGATAAACGACAGTCCAGCCCAGACGATCGCCGAATGGCGACGCTGCTAGCGTCAGAGCGGGCTGGGTAGGGGGGGGACGCTTTCCCCGGTGACCGGGGATCGGCGACGCGGAGAGCCGGCGAGCATCGCCGTGGCGCTCTGCACCTTCTTGGGAGGTATAACAATGTCTTTGCATCAGATTAAGCGATTCGATCCTAACGTTAACACAGCGACCTCATCCGCGTTTGTGACGCCCACACTGAGCGACGTCTGCGCTACCTGGCTCACTCGTCCGGAGCACGTCCTGACCGAGAGCGCGCGGCGGGCCTATATCCGCAGCGGGCTCGTGACAGCCGATCACGCGGAGCTGCCCGACTATCTCCGCGTCTGCCACTCGCTGGGTTTCTACTTCGCCCCCAATGCCCCGCTCGAGGGCGCCAACGTGCTGGGCATGCTGATGGTCTGGTTCTTCGTCGTGGACGATCAGGTCGACGACGGCATCATCCCCGACCTCGACGAGGCCGAGCGCTTTCTCGACACCATCCGTGACGTGTTCCTGAAGGCGAAGGCCGACAGCGAGAAGGCGCATGTCCCGGCGAACGACACGGTGGCGACCAGCGTGGAGGCGCTGTCCGCTGCCCAGAAGCTGAGCATGGAGCTGCACGCCGCGCTCCGGAGCCTGTGCCTCGATCGCCCGTCGCTCTATCAGCGGCTGCTGGACGACTTCCTCGACTGGCTGGATGCCGTAGCCCCCTTCATCTTCCAGTTCCGGACCCACCAGAGCACGACCGAGGCCCAGGCGTGCCGGATGATCAACATCGGCGCCCGGCTGACCATGACGGCGATGGAGGTCGTCAACGGCACGCGCCTGTCACCGCGGCTGGTGAACCACCCGTATGCGGAACACCTGCGGCAGGTCGCCTTCCGTCACGTCATCTTGCAGAACGATCTGGCCTCGTACCACCGCGACGCGCGGACCCCCGAGCGCCGGAAGAATAACCTGCTGAGCGTGCTCATGACTCGCCACGGACTGCTGCGGGAGGACGACGTCACGCAGGGGCTCGTGCTGGCGACGCGGGAGCTCCTCGCACTGGAGAGCGAGATCCGGATGCACATCGAGCTCCTGCGCACCGCCTGCCGGACGCTGCCGAAGCACGAGGTTGAGGCCTACGCGGCCCTCGTGCAGGAGCTGGTCGGAGGCTCCTGGGCGTGGTCCCTGTACGGCGGGCGCTATCACGCCCAGGACAACATCATCCCCGAGCTGCGGGTCACCGTCGATCTCGGATACGACGTCACCAACAGCGAGTGGATGAAGGCGGCCGCGCACTGACGGGCAGCTCGCGCTTCCGCGAGCGTCGGCGCGAGCTGCTCGGCGTGAGCTACGAGAGGCTGTGGGAGCAGCCGGTATCGGTGCTGGCAGAGCTGCTGCGCGCCACTGCGTGACGCGCGCTGGATCTACGGGAGCGCGCTTTGCGCGCTGCAGGCACGCAGGCCCGGGATCCACGGGATGGCGGGTCGGGCGGCAACGAGGCTTGGTGAAGAACAGGGAGAGACCATGAAGATGGATTCGGCAACGGAGCTGGAGACAACGGGGACGCGCTCGCAGCGCGGCGGCAAAGAGGACGCGGGGGGCGCCGCAAAAGAGCCGCCCGTGCTGGAGTCCGTGGTGCTGGACAGAGCGGATCCAGATTTTCTGGCCAGAGCCAACGAAACCTACGCGGAGATGCGAGCCATGGGGCCCGTCGTGCGCGCCCGTCAATATCCCTTCCTCAAGGACGAAGACGAGCTGAATAGCGCGATGAAACGCGAGCGCCCCATCAGCGAGTTGCTCTTCGTGAGTCGTTATGAAGAGGCGGCGAGCGCGCTGACGGACGCTCGCCTCTTGTCCGCCCCCTACGCGTTGATGACGCCCGAGCAGCGGGAGAAGCTGCCGCCCATGCTGGTGGAGTTCGAACCGATCGCGCACTCGCTCATCATGCTCGACCCGCCCGACCACACGCGGCTGCGCAAGCTGGTCCAGCCGAGCTTCAATGCGCGCGCGATGGAGGCGCTCAAGCCGCGCATCCAGCGCATCGCCGATGAGTTGCTCGACAAGGCCGAGCAGGAGGCCGCCGCGCGCGGCGAGAAGGCGCCGGACCGGCGGATGGATCTCCTCAAGGCCTTCGCGTACTCGCTGCCGGTGAAAGTGATCAGCGACATGCTCGGGATCCCGGAGGAGGACCGCGACACGGTCCAGCAGTGGTCGGAGTTCCGCGTCGATAGCCGGGATCCCGCGATCATCGAGCAGGCCCGCAAGACGCTCGCGGCGTTCACGAGTTATCTCCTCGATCTGTTCGAGCGCAAGCGGCGCACGCCGGCGGACGACATGATCACCCAGATGGTCCACGCCCAGGAGGACGGCGACAAGCTCAGCGAGAAAGAGCTGCTCTCGATGGTGTTCATCCTCTACTTGGGCGGGCACCTGACGACGGAGAACCTCATCGGCAACGGCGTCGTCGCGCTCTTGACCCACCCCGAGCAGCTCGCCCGCTTCAAGGCAAATCCCGGGCTGGCGAGCGGGGTCGTCGAGGAGACGCTCCGCTACTGGGCGCCGGCCGATTTCCTGAGCTCCGTGCGCACCGCCAGGGAGGATATGGAGATTGGTGGCGTGCCGGTCCCCAGGGGCGCGCAGGTGACGATCGGTCTTGCCTCGGCCAACCGGGATCCGGGGCAATTCAAGGATCCCGACACGTTCGACATCTCGCGCGCCAACGCCAACCGCCACTTCGGCTTCGGCAAGGGGATCCACGTGTGCATCGGGGCGCCGCTGGCGCGCATCGAGGGGGCGATCGCCTTCGAGACCCTGTTCCGACGCTTCCCCGAGCTGCGCCTCGCGGTGCCGGCCGAGGAGCTCCGCTGGGGCGCCGCCACGGGGCTGCGCGGGTTCCGTGAGATTCCGTTGCTGTTCTAGGGCAAATCCAACGTGACCGGTTCGCAGGCCCCCATCGCCGCAGACGCAGATCAACCGTGGCTACAGGCCATTTCCTCCGAGGGTGCAATGAACACGACATCGCGTAGCTCCGTCCGCGTTCCGATTCGCTATGCCGCATCCGACAAGCCGCCGGGTGTGGTTTACACGCTGGCGCAGACCGAATCGACGAGCTGTTTCGAGGCCCATGAGACCGAGATCCACAATGCGCGCCTCGCGACCGAGTCGTTTTCGTTGGATACGAGCGGCTTCACACTGACGAAGCACAACACGCGGATGACCGATATCACCGATCAAGCCCAGATCGACGGCGTCTACACCCAGGAAGTGCAGGCGCTGGTGAGCGCCTTGACCGGTGCGACTCGGGTCCACGTGTTTCACAAGCTCGCGCGCTACGAGGGTGGCGAAAAGCTCGGCAAACGCGGGCCGGCGGGCAGTGCCCACGTCGACTATACCGGCGACACCTACCTGACCTGGGCCCGGCAGGAGCTCGGCGAGCGCGAAGGGCCCAAGCTGTTGCGCGGGCGCTGGGCTTCGATCAATGTGTGGCGCGGGATGGGCGCGGTGGAGCGAATGCCGCTGGCGGTCGTGGATGGCCGCACACTGCAGGATGAGCATTTTTTGTCGGTGCCGATTCACAACCGCCCCGGCGATCCTACGCCGCTCGTCGGCCGCAACCTGATGTTCCATCCGAGCCAGCGCTGGTACTACTTTCCCGACATGCAACCCGACGAGGTCCTGCTGTTCACCCAGTACGCCAGCGACCCCGCACGTCCTCAGCGCGTCGCGCATTCCGCCTTCGACGACCCCGGCTCGCGCGCCGGTGCGCCCCCCCGCGTCAGCTTCGAATGCCGCACGTTTGCGTTCTTCGACTGATAGGCCCACTTCGCCCAAGCCCCACATCACGACTGCGCGCTTCGATGCCGCCCACACCCGCCTGTCCTCCGTAGCCGCAAACCGGATGTCTTGCGCCCAAGACACGCTGTCTTGCGCCCCAGGGACGGCCCTTTCGAGGGGGATCTCCGTTGCGTGCCGGCGCCCGCTGTCTTAATGAAGGCGCTCACTCACACGCAGGGGAGCAACGCATGGAATTCAGACGCTTGGGCGCTTCGGGCCTCAAGGTCCCGGTGCTGAGCCTCGGCACCGCCACCTTCGGCGGCACCACCGAGTTCTTCCGGCCTTGGGGCACCGCCGACGCCGCCGAGGCCACCCGCCTCGTCGACATCTGCCTCGACGCCGGCCTCAACCTGTTCGACTCGGCCGACGTCTATTCGAACGGCACCGCCGAGGAGGTCCTCGGCCACGCCATCCGCGGGCGGCGCGACCGCGTGCTCATCTCCACCAAGAGCACCTTCCGCTCCGGCCCCGGCCCCAACGACCTCGGCTCGTCGCGCCACCACCTCGTGCGCGCCATCGAAGGCAGCCTGCGGCGCCTCGGCACCGACTACATCGACCTCTATCAACTGCACGGCTTCGACGCCATGACCCCGATCGAGGAGACGCTCGGCACCCTCGACCAGCTCGTGCGCGACGGCAAGCTGCGGTACATCGGCTGCTCGAACTTCTCGGGCTGGCACCTCATGAAGTCGCTCGCCGTCTCCGAGCGCCACGGCTGGGCGCGCTACGTGGCGCACCAGGCGTACTACTCGCTCGTCGGGCGCGAGTTCGAGTGGGAGCTGATGCCGCTCGCGCTCGACCAGAACGTCGGCACCGTGGTCTGGAGCCCGCTCGGCTGGGGGCGCCTCACCGGCAAGCTCCGCCGGGGCAACGCGCTCCCCGAGGTGAGCCGGCTGCAGAGCAAGCTCTCGACCGACGCCGGCCCCCAGGTCGAGGACGAGTATCTCTACCGGGTGGTCGACGCGCTCGACGCGGTGGCCGCGGAGACCGGCAAGACCGTGCCGCAGGTGGCCCTCAACTGGCTGCTCGGGCGGCCGAGCGTGGCCAACGTCATCATCGGCGCGCGCAACGAGGCGCAGCTGCGCGAGAACCTCGGGGCCGTGGGCTGGAGCCTGACGCCGGCCCAGGTGGCCCGGCTCGACGCCGCGAGCGCGCGCCCGAAGACCTACCCCTACTGGCATCAGGCACAGTTCGAGCGCAACCCGTTCCCGGTCGGGTGAACGGCCGGGGAGGCGCGGAGGCGCGGCCCCCCTTCAGACGCGCTTGGCTCACCCTCCGGCCCCATCCCCTCACCCTGTAGACCCATCCCCTCACCCTCCGGCCCCATTCCTTCATCAAAGAGGCCCATCCCCTCATCCGGTGGCCCCCATGCCTCACCAAAGGGGCCCACTTCCTCACCATAGAGACCCAGTGCCTCACCAAAGGGACCCATTCCCTCATCATGCGGACCCACTACCTCACCAAAGGGACCAACTCCCTTACCATAGGGACCCAATACCTCACCAAAGGGACCCGCTTCCTCATCATAGAGACCCAATGCCTCACCATAGAGGCCAAAAGCCTCACCATTAGGCCTCGTTATCCCACCATTGGGACGCACAGGCATACCATTCGGGCGGCCGGGCGCACCGCTCGGACGCGCAGGAGCATGTTCGGATGCGCAGCGGCTCCCGATATGCTGCACTGACACCTGCCCCGTCCCGGAGAGACCACGATGCCCCATGAGCCCCGTGCTCAGCCCGTCCCTTCCCTGCCCCTGCTCCTCGACGAACGCGCCGCCCTGACCCCGGACCTGCCGCTCTACACGTTCCTCGTGGACGGAGACGAGCGGGCCGAGCGCCTGCGTTGTGCCGACCTGCAGCGGCAGGCGCGGGCGATCGGCGTGGCCCTGGCCGAGCTGGCCCCCGCGGGCGAGCGCGCCCTCCTGCTCTATCCCCCCGGGCTCGACTACATCGCCGGGTTCTTCGGCTGCCTCTACGCCGGCCTCATCGCGGTGCCGGCGTACCCGCCCGACCCGTCGCGCCTCGAGCGGACGCTGCCGCGCCTGCGCGCCATCATCGCCGACGCCGAGGCGCGGGTGATCCTGACCACGTCGCCGATCGCGGCCCTGGCCGGTCTCCTCGGGGAGCAGGCCGAGGAGCTGCGCGCGCTGCGCTGGCTCAGCACGGACACGCTACCCGGCGACGCAGCGACGGCGGCGCCGGTGCCGGCCGCGGCCCGGGCCCTCAGGCGCTCCTCCCTCGCCTTCTTGCAATACACCTCGGGTTCGACGGGCGAGCCCAAGGGGGTGATGCTGAGCCACGGCAACCTGCTCGAAAATCTCGCCGGGATCTCGCGCGCCTTCGGGGCGCACGCGGGGAGCGCCGGGGTCATCTGGCTGCCGCCCTATCACGACATGGGGCTCATCGGCGGGATCCTGGTGCCGCTCTATCAGGGCTTCCCGGTGACGCTCCTGTCGCCGCTCGACTTCCTCCGCCGGCCGCGGCGCTGGCTCGAGGCGGTGACGCGCTGCGGGGCCACGATCAGCGGCGGGCCGAACTTCGCCTACGACCTGTGCGTGCGCAAGATCCCGGCGGCGGAGCGCGAGGGGCTGGACCTCGGCTCCTGGGAGGTGGCCTTCTGTGGCGCCGAGCCGGTGCGCGGGGAGACGCTCGCTCGCTTCGCCGCGGCCTTCGGCGGCCGGGGGTTTCGCCGGGCGGCGCTCTATCCCTGCTACGGCCTGGCCGAGGCCACGCTGATGGTAACGGGGGGCGAGCGGCTGGCGCTGCCGGTGGAGCGGACGGTGGACGCGGCGGCGCTCGAGGCGGGGCGGGTGGAGCCGGCGGCGCAGGGCGCGGCACGCGCGCTCGTGGGTTGTGGCCAGCCGATGCCCGGCCACACGCTGGTCATCGCCCATCCGGACACGCGCGTCCCGTGCGCGCCGGGGGAGGTGGGCGAGATCTGGGTCGCGGGGCCGAGCGTGGCGCAGGGCTACTGGCGGCGGCCGGAGGCGACGGCGCAGGCGTTCGGCGCCCGCCTCGACGATGGGCAGGGGCCGTTCCTGCGCACGGGCGACCTCGGCGTTGTCGCCGACGGGGCACTGTATGTCACGGGGCGGCTCAAGGATCTCATCATCCTGCGCGGGCGGAACCTCTATCCGCAGGACCTCGAGCTGACGGTGGAGACGTGTCACGCGGCGCTGCGCCCGGGGTGCGGGGCGGCGTTCTCGGTGGAGGTGAACGGCGAAGAGCAGCTGGTGGTGGTGCACGAGGTGGAGCCGCGGCGGCTGTCCGACGCCGGCGTGTCGCTCACGGAGCTCGTGCGGCGCGTCCGCCAGCGGGTGACGGAGGCGCACGAGGTGGCGCCCTGGGCGGTCGTGCTCGTGGAGGCGGGGCGGGTGCCGAAGACGTCGAGCGGCAAGGTGCAGCGCCACGCCTGTCGGGCGGCGTTCCTGGGCGGCCACCTGGAGGCGCTCGCGCGCTGGCAGGCGGCGGAGGTCGAGGTTGCGGAGGCGCAGGAGGTGTCGCTCGCGGGGGAGACGCGGGCCCCGGTCCGGACGTCGCGGAGACGCGAGGACCTGGAGGCGTGGCTCATCGAGCGGCTCTGCGCGCGCACGCGCAGCCGGCGTGCAGAGGTCGAGCGGGAGGCGCCGCTCACCCGCAGCGGCCTCGACTCGCTCGGGGCCATGGAGCTCTCCTACGACATCGAGGGCGAGCTCGGGGTCGTGCTGCCGCTCGAGGTGCTCCTCGGCGGGATGAGCGTGGTGGGTCTCGCCGCGGAGATCGAACGCCGGCAGGGGGACGGCCGGGCGAGGAGCAGTGCCTCCCAGCGTGCTCCCGAGCGGGCGCCCGAGCACCGGGGGCAAGTGCCGCGCGGTGCCGGGGAGCATGCTCCCGAGCGGGCGCCCGTGCAGGAGGGGCAGACGCCGCGCGGTGCCGGGGAACACGGGACGGAGGTGCCGCTCTCCTCGGCGCAGGAGCGGCTGTATTTCCTCGAACGGCTGGCGCCGGGGCAGGCCGTCTATCACATCCCGGCGGCCCTCGAGCTGCGCGGGCGGCTGGACGTGGAGGCGCTGGAGCGGGCGCTCGGCGCGCTGGTGGAGCGGCACGAGGCGCTGCGCACGAGCTTCCGCGAGACGGCGGCGGGGCCGGTGCAGGTGATCGGGCCGGCGAGGCCGGTGCCGCTCCTGCGGTTGGATCTCGGTCGAGCCGGCGAGCTGCCCCCGGCGGAGCGCGAAGCAGAGGCGCGGCGACGCGCGGAGGCGGAGGCGCGGCGACCGTTCGACCTCGGCCAGGGACCGCTCCTCCGGGCCGCGCTCCTCGGGCTGGAGGACGAGCGGCATCTCTTCCTCGTGACCGTGCATCACCTCGTGGCCGATGGCTGGTCGCTCGGCGTGATGCTGCGGGAATGGGCGGCGCTCTACGGCGCCTTCTGCCAGGATCAGGGCCCGACCCGGGTCGAGGCCCAGCTCCAGGCCCAGGCTCAGGCCCAGACGACGTCGGCCGCGCTGCCGGCGCCGGGACTGCAGTACGCGGATCATGTGCGCTGGCAGCGGGACTGGCTGGCCGGGGAGACGGCGGCGGCGCAGCTCGAATACTGGCGAGGTCAGCTCGCCGGCGTCCCCGAGGTGCTGGCGCTGCCCTCGGACCGGCCGCGGCCCGCGGTGCGTGCGCAGCGTGGGGCGCTCTTCGAGGCGAGGCTGCCCGGCGGGCTGTGGGAGGAGATCCAGGCGCTCGCCCGGCGCGAGGGGGCGACGCCGTTCATGGTGCTCCTGGCCGCGTTCGAGGCGCTGCTCCACCGCTACTCGGGGCAGGCGGAGCTGTGCGTGGGCACGGCCACGGCCGGCCGCGCGGTCACCGGGCGCAGAGGGGCCGAGGGGCCCAAGGGAGCCGCAGGGCCCTCGGGGTGCGTCGGGCTGTTCGTCAACGCGGTGGCGCTGCGGAGCCGCTGGACGCCCGCGGCGAGCTTTCGTGAGTTCCTCGGGCAGACGCGGGCCACGGTGCTGGCCGCGCACGCGCACGAGGAGCTGCCGTTCGAGAAGGTGGTCGAGGCGCTCGCGCCGTCGCGCAGCCTGAGCCACACGCCGCTCTTCCAGGTGATGCTCGTGCTGCAGCCGGACCCGCTGGCCCCGCTCCCCCCCTCCGTCCTGCCGGGGCTCGAGGCCTCGCTCCTGGAGGTGGACACGGGGACGGCCAAGTTCGACCTCACCCTGGCGCTCACGCCGTCGGCCGAGGGGCTCCGCGGCCGGCTGGAGTACGACGTGGAGCTGTTCGACGCCTCCACGATCGAGCGTCTCTGGGGGCACTTCGTCACGCTGCTCACGGCGGCGGTGCGGGCGCCGGAGCGGCGCGTGTCGGCCCTGCCGCTCCTCACGCCGGCGGAGCGGGGAGCGCTCGTGCGAGGAGGGGGCCCGGCGGCGGGTCATGGGCCAACGGTGGAGATGCCGCCGGCCTGTCTGCACACGCTGTTCGAGGCGCAGGTGGATCGGCGGCCGGACGCGCTGGCGGTGCTGCACGGGGACACCTGCCTGAGCTACCGCGATCTCGACGAGCAGGCCAACCGCCTGGCGCATCGCCTGATCGCGCTCGGCGTCGGGCCGGAGGTGCCGGTGGGCCTGTGCCTCGACCGTTCGCCCGAGCTGGTGGTGGCGGTGCTGGCGGTGCTCAAGGCGGGCGGGGCGTACGTGCCGCTGGATCCGAGCTATCCGCGGGAGCGCCTGCGCTTCCTCATCGAGGACGCGGCGCCGGCGGTGCTCATCACCGAGGCGCGCTTCCGCGAGCTCGTGTCGGCCGAAGGGGACGCGCCGTCTCCAGGGCGACACGGCACGCGGCTCCTGTGCCTCGGCGAGGACGCGGCGCGACTCGGCGAGGAGCCCACGAGCCGGCCGGCCGCGGCGGTGCACCCGGAGTCGCTGGCGTACGTCATCTACACGTCGGGCTCGACGGGCCAGCCCAAGGGGGTGCAGATCGCGCACGCCCAGGTGGCGCGGCTGTTCGCGTCCACGGCGCCCTGGTTTGGCTTTGGGCCCGAGGACGTGTGGACGCTCTTTCACTCGTACGCGTTCGACTTCTCGGTCTGGGAGCTGTGGGGCGCCCTGCTCCACGGCGGGCGCCTCGTGGTGGTGCCGTTCACGGTCAGCCGCTCGCCCGAGGCCTTTCATGAGCTGCTCGCGGCCGAAGGCGTGACCGTGCTCAACCAGACGCCCTCGGCGTTCCGCGCGCTCCTGCAGGCGGACGCGCGCGCCCCGGGGCGGCGGCTCGCGCTGCGCGATGTGATCTTCGGCGGCGAGGCGCTCGACCTCGGGAGCCTCGCGCCGTGGTTCGAGCGGCACGGCGACGAGCGGCCGCGCCTCGTGAACATGTACGGCATCACCGAGACCACGGTGCACGTGACCTTCCGGCCGCTCGCGAAGGCCGACGCGGCGCCCGGGACGCCGGGCTGGATCGGCGCGCCCATCCCGGACCTCGAGCTGCACGTGCTCGACGCCGCGGGCGAGCTCTTGCCGCTCGGCGTGCCCGGGGAGCTGTACGTGGGGGGCGCGGGCCTCGGGCGCGGCTACCTCGGCCGGCCGGCGCTCACGGCCGAGCGCTTCGTGCCGGATCCCCTGAGCGGGCGACCGGGGGCGCGGCTCTATCGCACCGGCGACCGGGCGCGGCGGCACGCGAGCGGCGAGCTCGAGTACCTCGGCCGCGTCGACCATCAGGTGAAGCTGCGCGGCTTCCGCATCGAGCTCGGCGAGATCGAGGCGGCCCTCGGGCAGCACCCGGGCGTGCACGAGGCGGTGGTGGCACTGCGCGAGGACGAGCCGGGAGACCCGCGCCTCGTGGCCTATGTCGTGAGCCGGCCGGGGCAGGCGCCGGAGGCGGCCCCGGAGGCGGCAACGGAGGCGGCAACGGAGGCGGCCGAGCTGCGGGCGTTCCTCAAGGAGCGGCTGCCGGAGTACATGGTGCCGGCCACCTTCATGGTGCTGGAGGGGCTGCCGCTCACGTCGAGCGGCAAGGTGGATCGCAAGGCCCTGCCCGCGCCCGAGCGGCGCCGCACCGCGATCGAGCGGGTCTACGTGGCGCCGCGGACGGCGCGGGAGCGCGCGGTGGCGGCGGCGTGGGCCACCGTGCTCGGCCTCGACCGGGTGGGGCGGGAGGATCACTTCTTCGAGGACCTCGGGGGCAGCTCGCTCCTGGCGGTGCGCGCCGCGAGCCTCATGAGGGAGCGGCTCGGGCAGGAGGTGCCGATCGTCCATTTCTTCGAGCACCCGACCGTGGCGGCCATGGCCGCGCGACTCGGACCCGCGGAGGCGACGCCGGCGCAGGCGGTGGCGACGCCGGGGCCGGCGCAGGCGACGCCGGGGCCGGCGGTGGCGACGCCGGCGCAGGCGGTGGCGACGCCGGGGCAGGCGCGGGCAGGGGCCCTGCGGGAGCGTCCGGCGGCGGAGACGGGCGGCATCGCCATCGTGGGCATGGCGGGGCGGTTCCCGGGCGCGGGGGATCTCGGAGAATTCTGGCGCAACATGTGCGCGGGGGTGGAGTCGATCTCGCGGCTCGGGGAGGAGGAGCTCGAGTCGTCGCCCTTCTTCCCCGAGGCGCTGCGCCGCGAGCCGGCGTTTGTCCCGGTGGGGGGCCTCCTGGAGGGGGCGGAGCTCTTCGACGCGCGCTTCTTCGACATCTCGCCGCGCGAGGCGCGGTGGATGGATCCGCAGCAGCGGGTGTTCCTCGAGTGCGTATGGGCGGCGCTCGAGGATGCGGGGTGCGATCCGGCGCGCTACGAGGGAGCGATCGCGCTCTATGCGGGCGCGGGGCCTTCGGGGCATGCGCTGGCGCTGGCGGGGCAGGCGGCCCAGGACCCGGCGTCGCTGTTCGAGCTCGTGGCCACGGCGAGCGGCGAGAGCGTGGCCACCAAGGTGTCCTACCAGCTCGGCCTGCGCGGCGAGAGCATCAACGTGTACACCGCCTGCTCGACGGGCCTGGTGGCGGTGCACATGGCCTGTCAGAGCCTCCTCGCCGGGCAGTCGGAGGTGACGATCGCGGGGGCGGTGCGCCTCGTGATGCCGCAGAAGACGGGCTACCTCTACCAGGAGGGGATGATCCTCTCGCCCGACGGACACTGCCGCCCGTTCGACGCGCGGGCGGCGGGGACGGTGCCCGGCAACGGCGTGGGCGCCGTGGTGCTGAAGCGGCTCGAGGACGCGCTGCGCGACGGGGACACCATCTATGCGGTGATCCGGGGCTCGGCGATCAACAACGACGCGCACGAGAAGGTGAGCTACACGGCGCCGAGCGTGACCGGGCAGGTGGCGGTGATCGCGCGGGCGCTCGGGGCAGCGGGGGTGGCGCCGGAGAGCATCGGCTACGTGGAGGCGCACGGCACCGGGACGCGGCTCGGGGATCCGATCGAGATGACGGCCATCGGGCGGGTGTTCGGGGGGCCCCAGGCGGGGGCGCCGTGGTGCGCGATCGGCTCGGTGAAGAGCAACCTCGGGCACCTCGACACGGCGGCCGGGATGGCCGGGCTCATCAAGGCGGCGCTCGCGCTCCATCACAGGACGATCCCGCCAAGCCTGCAC
>DATAGU010000132.1:0-9600 GCA_036263495.1 Polyangia bacterium
CTCGTGCCGCGCCGGCCGCTGGTGGAGCGCGCAGAGGCCGGGCGGCGGCGGCGCCAGGTCGCCGCCGAATCGCTCCAGGCGCATGGATACGCCGTGTTCGCCGAGCTCCTGCCGCCGCTCCTCCTGGCCGCGCTGCGACGCTACTACCGCAGCCTCATGGCAGAGGGGTTCTTCCCGCTCGGCGACGATCTCGTGGAGCGGCGCTACATCGGGCATAACGAGACGGTGGCGCGGTTCTTTCATCGACTGCTCGTGCCGCTCGTGACCGAAATCGTGGGCCAACCCGTCAAACCGTCGTACGTGTTCTTCTCCTCGTACCTCGAAGGGGCACTCTTGCCGCGGCACGTGGACCGCGAGCAATGCGAGTGGAGCATCTCGCTCCAGCTCGATTACACCCCCGAGCCCGCGGCGGCCACGCCCTGGGCCATCCATCTCCAGCCCCTGGCCGAGACCGTACCGGCCAAGGCCCTCCGCCTCGCGCTCGGTGACGGCCTCTTCTACAAGGGGCGCGAGCTCTGGCACCACCGCGACCCGCTGCCGCCGGGGCACCGGTCCACCTCGCTCTTCCTCCACTACGTGCCGCACGACTTCACCGGCAAGCTCGATTGATGCCCCGCCGCCCGAGCACCTCCCTGAGCACCGAGCCGCCCGCGCGCCTGCGTCCGCTGCGCGACATCGTCCCTCGGACCCAGCCCCAGCCCGGGTCCATGTCTGGCCCGCCCGCCCGCCCGCGCCTCCTCCTCGTGGGCATCAACCCGAGCGTGCGCTCGGCCGAGGTGGGACACCACTTCGCCAGCCCCGGCAACCCCTTCTGGCGGCTGCTCCATGCGGCCGGGCTCGTGACCGAGCCCATCGGCCCCACCGAGGATGGGCGTCTCGTCGAATGGGGGCTGGCCCTCACCAACCTGTGTCCCCGGCCCACCCGCTCCGCGGCCGAGCTGCGCCCCGAAGAGATGGTCGCCGGCCGCGCCGCGCTGGCGCGCAAGATCGCGCGCCTCCGGCCGGACGTGGTGTGCTTCGTGGGGGTCACGCTCTACCAGGCGTTCTTTGGCGGCAAGGGGCGCAAACTGAGCGGCGGACCCGGGCCCAAGCCCGAGCGCATCGCCGGCGCCCGCGTATTCGTCGTGCCGAACCCGAGCGGCCTCAACGCCTCGTTCCCCGGCTTCGCGCACAAGCTCGTCTGGTACCGGCGCCTGCAGGAGTTCCTCGAGGCCCCGGGCGAGTAGCGTCTCACCCCTGTTTCCTCCCGGGCCGGCCCGCCGGACGGCGCTTCCGTCGCGCTGGCCCTTGGTGCTACGCTCTTCCGCTAGGGAGTCCCTCCATGGCCATGGATCCAAGCCCCCTCAGCAAGCTGTCGCCGGGATCGCCCGCCGAACCGACCCCGTTTGGTAGCAAGTACCTCCTCGTGGGTCTCATCGCGCGCGGCGGCATGGCCGAGGTCTATCGCGCGCGCATGCGCAGCGGCGGCGAACGGCTCCTGGCCATCAAGTGCATGCGCCCGCAGCTGGCCAAGGAGATGCGCTTCGTCGAGATGTTCAAGCGCGAGGGCAACCTGGCCATGCTCCTCCAGCACGACGCCATCGTGCGCACCTACGAGGTCGGCCAGGTCGAGGGCCGCTACTTCATCGCCATGGAGTACATCAGCGGCAAGGATCTCACCCAGATCCTGCGCCGCTGCCAGGAGTCGGGCCAGCGCATCCCCGTGCCGCACGCCATCTACATCGCCGCCCGCATCGCCGAGGGCCTGCACTACGCGCACGTGCGCACGGACAACGAAGGGCGCGCCCTCAACATCGTCAACCGCGACGTCTCCCCCTCCAACGTCCGCGTCTCCTACGACGGCCAGATCAAGCTCCTCGACTTCGGCATCGCGCAGGCCCTGGTCAAGTTCACCTCCGAGATCGGGGTGCTCAAGGGCAAGTTCAGCTACATGTCGCCCGAGCAGATCCGGGGCATGCCGCTCGACGCGCGCACCGACGTGTTCTCGACCGGCATCATCCTCCACGAGATGCTCACCACCGAGAAGCTCTTCCGCGGCGACACCGAGTTCGCGCTGATGGAGAAGGTGCGCAAGGCCGACGTGACCCCGCCGTCGAAGTTCAACCGCCGCGTGACCGAGAAGCTGGATCAGGTCGCCTCGAAGGCGCTGGCCCGTGACGTGGGCGACCGCTACCAGACCGGCCAGGAGCTGGCCGACGACCTCTATGCGCTCCTCGAGAATTACCGCTTCCAGCCGCAGGAGCTCGAGGAGTTCGTGCGCGGCCTCTTCCGCCAGGACTACACCCGCGAGCAGGAGGAGGTGGACCGCTGCATGCACACCCAGGTCCCCCCGGATGAAGAGGGCTCGGCGTCGTCCCTGGAGATGATCATCGAGCCGTCGCAGCCCGGCGGCATGGAGGGCCCGGGGACCCAGCCCGGCCTGATCCTGCCCGAGACCGAGACGGACGAGGAGGACACGCCGCCCGATCCGGAGCCGGCCGCGGCGCGGCCCGGCCTCTGGGCCCGCATCAAAGGGCGCCTCTCGTCCAAGTAGGGCCCCGCGGTCCCCAGGGGGAGCGCACCGCGGCGACCGTGATACCATGACGCCATGGTCGCGTGGCTCACCAGCCTCGATGCGCTCGATCCGGAGAACGCCGACGAGAACGGCCTGGTGGCGCTCGGTGGGTACCTGGATCCCGATCTGCTCCTCATGGCCTACCGCGTCGGCACCTTCCCCTGGTCCTCCGATCCCGTGGTCACCTGGTGGTCGCCGGATCCGCGGGCCATCTTCGAGCTCGAGACCTTCCGCGAGCATCGCAGCGTGCGTCGCAGCACGCGGGGTTGGCGCTTCTCCCTCGACGAAGACTTCCTCGGCGTGATGCGCGGCTGCGCCGGCCCTGCGCCGGGCCGCGAGGAGACCTGGATCACGCCCGACTTCGTCGCCGCCTATGGCGAGCTGCACCGCCGCGGCTGGGCGCACAGCGTCGAGGTCTGGGAGGGGGACGAGCTCGTGGGCGGGGTCTATGGCGTCAGCATCGGCGCCTACTTCGGCGCCGAATCGATGTTCCATCGCCGCACCGATGCCTCCAAGGCGGCCCTCGGCCACCTGGCGAAGGTCCTCAAGAGCGGCGGCTACCAGCTCTTCGATGCCCAGGTGCCCTCGCCGCACCTCATGCGCATGGGGGCCATCGCCCTGTCCCGCGCCGAGTACCTCGAGCGGCTGCGACGGGCCATCGCCATGCCCGCCCGCTGGGGCGCGCCCGGGTAGGCTCCATCGGGGCGCGAAGGGTGTGGTGCTTCTCCTTCGGCTGTGGAACCATCTAGGCCCGTGACCCTCTCGATCGATGCTCTTGCGCGGCTGCAAACCGTCGACGAGTTCGAACAGGCAGCGCGCGCCATCCTCCCCACCCCGAGTTACGACTACTACCGCTCGGGCGCCGACGAAGAGCGCACGCTGCGCAGGAACCGTCGCGCGTTCCGGCGCTACCAGCTCTGGTACCGCGTCCTCGTCGACGTGTCGCAGCGCACCCTGGCCACCAAGGTGCTCGGCACGGACGTCGCCATGCCCATCCTGGTGGCGCCGACGGCCTACCATCAGCTCGCCCACGCCGAGGGCGAGGTGGCCACCGCGCGCGGCACCGCGGCGGTGGGCAGCCTGATGGTGGTGTCGACCCTCGCCACCCGCACGCTCGAGGACGTGGCCGCGGTGCCGGGGCCCAAGTGGTTCCAGCTCTACGTCCATCGCGACCGCGGCCTCACCCGCTCGCTGGTCGACCGGGCCGTGGCCGCCGGCTACCGCGCGCTGGTGGTCACGGTCGACACCCCGGTGCTCGGGCGGAGGCTCGCCGCCGAGCGCAGCAACTTCGTCCTCCCGCCCGGCCTGCACATGGCCAACCTCAAGGAGGCCGCGCAGGCCGTGGCGCCCGAAGGCGGCCTGGCCCTCGCCGCCTACGTCGCCTCGCGCCACGACGCCTCGCTCACCTGGCGCGACATCGAGTGGCTGCGCTCGCTCTCTTCGTTACCCGTCGTGCTCAAGGGCATCGTGCGGGGCGACGACGCGCGCATCGCCGCCGAGTGCGGCGCCGCCGGCATCATCGTCTCCAACCACGGGGCCCGCCAGCTCGACGGCGCGCCCGCCACCATCGAGGCCCTCCCCGAGGTCGCCGAGGCGGTGGGCGCCATGAGGAACCCCCCCGAGGTGCTGATGGACGGCGGCATCCGCTGGGGCACCGATATCTTCAAGGCGCTCGCCCTCGGCGCCCGCGCGGTGCTCCTCGGGCGTCCCATCCTGTGGGCCCTCACCGTGGGCGGCGAGGCCGGCGTCCAGCGCATGCTCGAGCTCATGGCTGGGGAGCTGTCGCGCGCCATGGCGCTGGCCGGCTGCGCCTCCGTGACGGCGATCGATCGCGGACTCGTGCGTCCGGCTCCCCGCGAGTAAACTGATCGCACGATGTGCGAGCTGCTCGGAATGGAGTGCAACACTCCGACAGACATTGTCTTTTCCTTCACCGGCCTGCGCCTGCGCGGTGGCCGCACGGGTTCGCACCGCGACGGCTGGGGGCTCGCCTTCTACGAGGGGCGGGCGGCGCGCGTGTTCATGGATCCGGCGCCCGCGGCCGACTGCCCACTCGCGCACTTCCTGTCCCAGCACCCCATCCACACCACCCTGGCCATCGGTCACATCCGCAAGAAGACCCGCGGCCCGACGTGCGTGGCCAACACCCATCCCTTCGTGCGGGAGCTGTGGGGGAGGCACTGGGTGTTCGCCCACAACGGGACCTTGCCGCTCGTGCGGCGTCGCAAGCTCGGGCGCTTCCGTCCCCTCGGCACGACCGACAGCGAGTACGCCTTCTGCTGCCTCCTCGAGGCGCTGCGCACGAGCTTCGCCGATTACCCGCGGAGCGTACGGCAGCTCTGGGAAGCCGTCGCCGATATCGGCGGCGATCTCGGCACGCCCGGCGTCTTCAACTTCCTCCTCGGCGATGGGCGGCACCTGTTCGCCCGCTGCGCCACGCGGCTCTGGCACATCGTGCGCCGCGCGCCCTTTGGCCGGGCCGTCCTCCAGGACGATGAGGTGGAGATCGACTTCTCGGCCGTGACCACCCCCAACGACCGGGTGGCGATCGTGGCCACCGCGCCCTTGACCGTCAACGAGCGCTGGATCCAGGGCGTGCCGGGCGAGCTCTGGGTCTTCGACGGCGGCGTGCTCCGCGCCACCCTGCCCTCGCGGGCTCCCCAGCGCCGCCCGACCGCTCAGCGCCGCGCCCATCCCTGATCCCGCTCGAGCCCCGCGCACGCCGGGATCGGGCTTGTCCCTTGCAAAATCCCTCGCGACAAGGGATCACGATGGCCATGCAGCTCCAGAAGATACTCTGCGCCGTGGACTTCTCCGCGGCCTCGCGCGCCGCCCTGCACGTGGCCACGGACCTGGCCCAGAAGTTCGGCGCCTCGCTCACCCTGCTCCACGTCTACCAGGCGCCCGTCTATCCCCTGCCCGACGGCTACATCCCCATGCGGCCCACCGTCGTCACCGAGGCCTTCGAACGCATCGACCACGCGCTCGCGGAGTGGAGCCGCGAGGCCAAGGAGCGGGGCGTGGCGCAAGTCGAGGCGCTCTCCGTGCAAGGCTCGCCCTGGCACGAGGTCGTGCGCTACGCGCGGGAGCAGCGTCAGGATCTCATCGTCGTCGGCAAGCATGGTCACTCCGGGCTGCGCGATCGCCTCATCGGCTCGGTGGCCGAGCGCGTCGTGCGCCATGCCCCCTGCCCGGTGCTGACCGTCCATGCCGAGGATGACCCCGCGGCGGCGCCCGCCCCGCAGGGCCCGTAAGGCGAAGCTGGAGGCTGCCTTCAGGCGGCGAGGCGGCGGGACAGACGCGCCGGCAGGCTCACCGGGATCCGCACCGAGAGCGACATCGTCCACTCGATCGGCGCTGGCCCCATCCGGAGCTGTTCGCAGCGCGCGAGTAGCGCCTCGATGCCTATGCGGCACTCCGCGCGCGCCAGCGCCGCGCCGAGGCAGTAATGGATCCCGTGGCTGAACGAGAGGTGCTTGGCGCCCTCCTTGCCGGGAGCGAAGCGATCGGGATCGAAGACGTCGGGATCCGGGAACTTGGTCTCGTCGCGGTTGGCTGAGCCGACGAGGACGAGGACCACCGAGCCGGCCGCGAGGCGCACCCCCGCCACCTCGACCTCCGTCTGACAGATCCGCGCCACGGTCTGGGCCACGGGCTCGTAGCGCAGCACCTCTTCGAGGTACTGGGGGATGAATTCAGGGCGCGCGCGCAGGTGGCTGAAGTCCTGGGGCCGCAGGGCGAGGAAGCGCAAGACGTTGGCCAGGAGGCCCGCGGACGTCTCGAAGCCGGCCGGTAGGATGGTGGCCAGGAACGCGAGGACCTCGTCGTCTGTCATGCGGTCCCCGGTCGTCGGATCGGGTTCGAGCAGCTCGGTGACGATGTCATCCGCGGGGTGACGGCGCCGCTCCTCGACGACGGCCCGCAGATGGCGGATCATCTCCTCGAAGTCGGTGCGCACCTGCGCGATGAGCGCCGGATCCGAGATCCCCATCGCGGCGACGGCCGCGCCCCAGCGCTTGAAGTGGACCTGCAGCCCGGGGTCGAGGCCGCAGATCTCGATGATGATCCGGCCCGGCAAGGCGATGGCGAAGTCGTTGATGAGATCGATCTCGCGGTCTGCGGCCAGTCGCCCGGTCAGCTCCGCGGCGATGGCGCGGCTGCGGCTCTCGAGGATGGCCATGGCGCGTGGACCGAAGGCGCGCTGGGCCAGCGCGCGCACCCGGGTGTGGGCCGGGGGATCCAGGATGAGGAGCGAGTTGCGCAGCGGGCTCCCGGGGAACCAGGTCGGTACCCACACCTGGGCGAATCCTGCGGAAGAGAAGATCTGCGGGCTCCGCAGGGCGAACAAAGCATCATCGTAGCGACTGATAGCCCATACGCTGTTGGGGTCAATCAGACCCACCGGTTGATTGCGTCGGAGTTCTGCATAAAGAGGGTAAGGATTGGCCCAGACTTGGGGATCGAAGAGATTTGGGCGTATCTGCATAGCAGCCTCCGATGTAAATGATAGGAGAGCGATCCATTCAATCTATGCCAGGGAAAGGACAAGCGCAGGGAGAGAGATGGATGGGTTCTTATGTTGTCCTTCACGGCGCTCGATGGGCTCCGCGACACGGCGCGGCTTGACCACCGCCCGACGAGCGGCTAGAACGCGACGGCGATGAGCGAACTGGGGCGTCTGGCGCTGGAAGATGGGACGGTGCTGCGCGGCACCGCGTTCGGCGCACGCGGGGAGACCTCGGGCGAGGTGGTGTTCAACACCGCCCTGACCGGCTATCAGGAGGTGCTGACCGATCCTTCCTATCGGGGGCAGATCGTCGCCATGACCGCCCCCGAGATCGGCAACGTGGGCACCAACCCCGAGGACGACGAGTCGCCGCGAGCCTATCTGTCGGGCTTCGTGGTGCGCGAGCTGTCCCCCCGGGTGTCGTCGTGGCGCGCGGCGACCTCGCTCAGCGCCTTTCTCGCGCGCGAGAACGTGATCGGCCTGGCGGGCGTGGACACGCGGGCGCTCACCCGGCGGCTCCGCGAGCGCGGCTCGCTGCGCGGCGTGATCTCGACGGATCCCGCGGCCTCGGACGCGGCGCTCGTCGAGCGGGCGCGCGCCTGGCCCGGGCTCGAGGGCCGCGATCTCGTGCGCGAGGTGACGACCAGCGCCCGCTATCGCTGGGATGTGCCGTCGTGGACGCACCACGAGGCGCCGGCGGAGCGAGCGGCGCCGCGCCACCACGTCGTGGCCTACGACTTCGGCATCAAGCGCAACATCCTGCGCCGGCTCGTGGACGCCGGCTGCGTGGTGACGGTGGTGCCGGCGGACACGCCGGCCCGGGAGGCGCTCGCGCTCGGGCCCGATGGGATCTTCCTCTCCAATGGCCCGGGCGATCCGGCGGCCGTGGGGTACGCCATCGCCGCCACGCGCGAGCTCCTGTCCACGGGCAGGCCGCTGTTCGGCATCTGTCTCGGGCACCAGATCCTCGGCCTGGCGCTCGGCGGCAGCACGTACAAGCTCAAGTTCGGTCATCATGGCGCCAATCAGCCGGTGCTCGATATAGGCACAGGCAAGGTCGAGATCACCTCCCAGAACCACGGCTTCGCGGTGGACGTGGCGAGCCTCGAGGGGCGCGCCGATCTGTCGCACGTGAACCTGAACGACGGCACGGTCGAGGGCCTGCGGCTCCGCGATCGGCCGGTGTTCAGCGTGCAGTACCACCCCGAGGCCTCGCCCGGCCCGCACGACGCGGGCTACCTGTTCGCTCGCTTCGTGGCCCTCATGGATGAGGCCGCGAGCGCGCGAGCCGGCGGCCGTTGACATGCGGCACTTCGCGGTCTTGGAGCAGGCGATCGCGCGCGCGGCCGAGGACGAGGACGCGCTCCTCTCGGCGCGCATGCACTGGAACGTGCTGGCCGGGGAGGTGCACGACGAGGAGCCGCTCTACGAGGAGCGGGTCAACGCGTTCCTCGAGTGGTTCTTGCTCGAATATCGGCCGGTGGAGGCGCGCGCGCTGTCGATCGAGGCGCGCGCGGCGGCCGGCGGCGCAGCGCCGGAGCGGGTGGGAGCCGGGGCAGTCGAGCCGGCGATCCGGCGCCTCATCCGCGAGGCGCCGGAGGCAGAGCGGCCAGGGCTCATCGCGCTCGCCGCGGCGCACCGCGGGTTGTTCACCGTGCGCGAGCCCGTGAACGAGGGGGTCCTGCTCGAGGACCTGTGGGGCGGCGGGAGCTTCCGTGTCTACGAGCGCCGTCGCCTGATCGGGCTCGGGCCGGGCGAGGTGTTCGAGGCGCGGCTGGTCGCGGATGTGGAGGCGCCCCCGCGCATCCTCTTTACCCGCAGCTTCTGTTTCCATCCGCGCGAGGCGCTCGAGATCATCCGGCAGCAGGTGGTGCGGGCGCGTCGTGCGGGCGAGAGGCGGGATGATGTCTTGTTTCGCCTGCTGCGCAGCCGCCTGCGCTGCGAGCGGTATCGCCACCTGTCGCCGCTACGCATCTACGAGTCCGGCGAGACGCGCGAGTTCTGAGCCGCCGCGGGCCGGAGCGGCGCCGCCGATGGGCGCGGCTGCGCGGGGACCTCACGGTCGCCGACGGGGTGGGTTGACCTCGGGGGGGCGCGCTCCACAACGCCCCTTGATGACACACCGCACATCGCATCCGAACGAACGTAGTCAGGGGACCTGGCAGGCGAATCCGCCGGAAAAGGGGGATCCGGCGTTGCCCAACCCACCCGGCACCCTGCCTCCACGCGAGGCGCCGGGCGAACTCCCGGACCCGGACAGGCCCCGGCGCGAAGGCGGGCCGCTCCCCTTCCATGAGGACCCGGTGGATCCCGATGCGCCGCGTCCCGATCTGCCCCGGATCGTGCCCTCGGTGCCCGGCCCGGGCGGCACCGATGTGCCGACCTCCCCCCATCCGCCGAACTTTCGGCTGGGCATCAAGGGTCGCTGCATGGAATTTTAGCTGATGATCGTAAGCGCGAGCGCTGGCACCTCGCCAGGCGCAGAATGGGGGGGGGGGGGGGGGGGGGGGGGGGGGGGGGGGGGGGGGGGGGGGGGGGG
>DATAGU010000133.1:0-14138 GCA_036263495.1 Polyangia bacterium
AAGCACCATCGCCCTCTGCCTGCTGCGGCGCTTCCAACCGTGGTGCTCCGGCTCAGCGCGGCGAGAACAGCCCGAACGCGCTCGTGTACCCGTGCAGATACGTCCGTCCCCCCACCGGCCCGATCTCCCCATTGCCAAAAAACCCCCCGAGCGGCACGTCCCCGAACGCCTCCTGGAACCGCCGACTGTCATGGTCCGGCACCCCATAGAGCCCGATCCCGCGCCCAAGGCACGAGAACAGGAGCGCCCCCACGGGCTGCGGCCGGTCCGGCGCCTCGCGATAGCGCCGTAACAGCGCCACCAGCTCCTCGGACGACGTGCTCGCGTCGCGCAGATGGAACTGCACCACCTGGTACTGCCGCAGCTCCCCTCCCACGATCACGCCCTCTTTCTCGGGCAGCATCCCGACCACGTGGCGGACCAGGAAGTCGCCGAGCTGATACTCCTGCCGCGTCTCGTCCATCACCACGCCGAAGAACAGCGCGTGCTGCATGAGCGCGCGGTCCCGCTCCTCGAGCGACTCATACAGCTCGCGCAGCACCTCGAGCACCGGACGGCCATTGAGCGCGCGCAGCACCCCGCCCTCGGCCGCGGTGACGAACATCGGCTGCCCGATGGGACGGCACCCCTGCGCCACGATCGTATCGACCGTCATCGCCCCGGCGCAGGCCACCCCCACAGCCCCGTCGGTCTGCATCGACTCCCCGAGCCACAGCGTGTGCGCGCCCCGCGTCCGACCCCCGCTCGCCAACCCGCCGACCTTGACCGCCCCCGGATACGCCCCATCCAGCCCCTCGGCCAGCGCCTGCGCGTCGCACGAAAACGGCTCGCCGAGCAGCACGAACGCCGGCCGCTCCTCCGCAGCGATCCCCACCAGCTCGCGCCACCCCGCCGCGTCCCGCGGCATTGCCCCCGGTCGCAGAGACAGCGGCACGAGACGCACGTCCGGCAGCACCGCCCCCATCAGCGACAGCGCCGCGCTCCCCTCGACCTCGCGTCCGCCGCCGATCACCCCGCCCGCCGAGCAGCCCAGCCGCACCCGCGCCGGCAGCGTCCGCCCGAGCAGGTCCCCGAGACGCGCCCGCGCCGAGCTCCCATAGCCCGCCGCGAATGCCACCAGCAAGTCCGGCTGCTCGGTGCCGAGCCGTGTGCTCAGCTCCTCCCCCGCCGCGGCAACTGCCTGCTCGAGATCCTTTTCTTCGGCGATGGCCGTGGCCCATTTCATGGGATCCAATAGAGCCGCCCGAACGCACGAGCGCAAGGGCTTGTGCAGGCCCCTGCCCTGCGCCACCGCGCCCCGCGCCTCCGGATCCTCCCCCGCGGCAGACGATTAGGCTATCCTCGCGGCGATGAACGTCCTCGAGACCTCCCTGCCCGGCGTCCTCCTCATCGAGCCCACCGTCCACGGCGATGCGCGTGGCTTCTTCCTCGAGACCTTCCACGCCGAACGCTACGCCCGAGCCGGCATCACGCGGCCCTTTGTCCAGGACAACGCCTCCCGCTCGGTGCGCGGGACCCTGCGCGGCCTGCACTTCCAGGAGCCCCACGCCCAGGGCAAGCTCGTCCAGGTCCTCCACGGCGAGGTCTTCGACGTCGCCGTCGACATCCGGCGCGGCTCCCCGCACTTTGGCCGCTGGTACGGCGTCCTCCTCTCGGGCGACAACCATCGCCAGCTGTGGATCCCCCCCGGCTTTGCCCATGGCTTCTGCGTGACCTCCGAGTACGCCGACTTCGCCTACAAGTGCACCGATTTCTATGATCCCCAGAGCGAACGCGGCATCGCCTGGAACGACCCCGATATCGGCATCACCTGGCCCACGACCGAGCCCCTCCTCTCGGGACGCGACCGCGCCGCCCCCCGCCTGCGCGACGCCCCCCTCCTGCCCGCCTACTAGGCCGCGCTACGGCCCGCCCGACAACCCCACGTACAGCAATGGGATGGCGACGCCGATGATCACGAAGATCGCCCCCCGTCCCGCGATCCCGCGACGCCCCGGCAGCATGAACATCCCGCTCACCGCCAGCACCAGCAGCCCCGCGGCATAGAGGTCCGCCGCGTAGGTCCACGCCTTCTTGCCGCGGTTGAGGTGCAGCCAGTTGGCCAGACGCAGGAACAACCGTGGCTTCTGCCCCTCGTCGATCACCCGCCCCGTGCCCGGATCGATGTGCAACGTGTGGCGCTGGAGCACCACGTCGATGCGGTCGGCCGAGGCGCGGTACACCTCGCGCGGCTTCTCCTCGATGCCAAGCCGCTCGAGCGCCACCGCCGCCGCCCGCTCCGGCGCGAGCGGCCCGAGCTCGTGCACCACCGAATAGTTACGAAAATTCGGGTCCCAGTCGGCCACGTGGTTCACCGCCAAACCCGAGGCCGCATAGATGAGCGTGAGCCCCACCGCCAGGTAGCCGAGGTCGCGATGGAGCGCTCGCAGAAGGCGCCGCCACGCCGCGACGCGCGGCGTCTCAGCCATACCGCTCCTCGAGCCACGGATCGCCATGATTGTGGTACCCGCGGACCTCCCAGTAGCCCGGCTCGTCCCGCCCCTGGAAGCGGATCCCCGTCAGCCACTTGGCGCTCTTCCAGAAATACAGGTCGGGCACGAGCGCCCGCACCGGCGAGCCGTTGGGCCGCTCAAGCGGGGCGTTCTCGTGCCGATGCGCCACCAGCACCTGGGGCGTGAGCGCCTCGCCGATCGGCACGTTGGCCGTGTAGCCGTGCGCAGCCTCGAAGATCACGTGCCGCGCCGTGGCCCGCACCTTGGCTCGCGCCGCCAGATCCGCCACGCGCACCCCGGTCCAGTGGCTGTCGAGCATGCTCCAACCGGTCACGCAGTGCACGTCGCAGGTCTGCTCCACCTGCGGCATCGCCAGCAGCCCGGCGAAATCGAGCTCGAAGGGCTCGTCCACCTCGCCATGAACCTTGATCCGGAAGGCCGCCGGGCTGGGATCGCCCGCATAGCCGCCCATCGGCCGCAGGTGCTCGAGCAGCCGCTGCCCGGCGGGCAGGCGCGCCCGCCCATCGGACCGCTTCAGCTCCCGCGCCCGCTTGGTGCGCTCATCGTCGCTCACCAGATAGATGCCGCCCAGGGCCGCCACGATCGCGCCCGCGGTCAGGCTGCTCAAGAACTTGCGCCGGTTCATCGATGGCAGCGGCAGCGGACCCTTGTTATCCGAATACGACACGCTCTCTCTCCTACGACGTCGCGCGCATACTACACCAGGTACTGCGCCATCAGGGTCAGCCCCTCCACATCGTAGACGTCGCGGTCGAACAGCGGCACCTCGACACAGGGCGAATTCGGCGCCGTGCCGCGCAGCCGCTCCACCTGGCGCGCGTCGATCTCGGCCAGCGCCTGGAACTCCCCATACGTGCGCCCGAGATCCGCCGCCACCTGCACGAGGTCATCCTCGGCAAAGCCGCGCAGCTCGGTGCGCCCTCCGAGGTGCTCGATCAGCGCCTCGCGCCGCGGCTGCGGCGGCCCGTGCGGGTGCACCCGGTTGACCACGAAGCCGCCGTGCGGCATCGCCGAGCCGCGCAGCCGGCCATGAAAATAGAGCGCCTCGTCCACCGCCAGCGGCGACGGCGCGCACACCACCACGAAGGCCACCTCGGGCCGCTTGAGCAGATCGAACACGTTCACCGCGCGCTCGCGAAAGCCGCGGATCACCTGGTTGAACTCGGCGATGAACTCGGCGATGTCGTGCAGGAACTGCGACCCCACGAACTTGGCCAGGCGCTTGAGCACCTCCGACCCCCAGAAGCCCACCACCTTGTACGAGAACG
The DNA here is from genome assembly GCA_036263495.1 of Polyangia bacterium. Classification (GTDB taxonomy): domain Bacteria; phylum Myxococcota_A; class Polyangia; order Palsa-1104; family SHYY01; genus DATAGU01. Next base: position 3,782 of record DATAGU010000133.1, read on the forward strand.
ACTTCCCCTCGATGTAGGGCTTGAGGAACCACTGCAGCGCCGGCGAGTCGATGGCCCCGAGGAGCTTCTCCGGGGCGTCGAGGAAGTCGATGGCGTTGGCCGTGGGCGGCGTGTCGAGCACGATGAAGTCGTAGCGCGACCGCCCCTCGGGCGACTCGGCGATGTCGTAGAGCTTGGCCATCGCCGCGTACTCGTGCGACCCGGTCAACGCCGAGGCGACCTGCTGGTAGATGCGGTTCTTCTGGATGCGGTCCACCTGCTGCGCGTTCTCGGCGTAGCGCCCGACCAGCTCGTCGAAGGCGCGCTTCTGGTCGAGCATCATGGCGTAGAGCGAGCCGCGCACCGGGACGCCCGGGAGCGCGATCTTCTCGTCGGGCACGCGGCGCACCTCGTGGTCGAGCTGCGGGAGACCGAGCGCATTGGCCAGTCGCTTGGCCGGATCGATGGTCAGCACCAGGGTCCGCCGCCCTGCCCTCGCACCCGCCAGCGCCAGCGTCGCTGCCGTGGTCGTCTTGCCCACGCCGCCCGATCCCACACACACGAGGATGCGGCGTTCGGCCAAGAGGGTGGTGAGTTTCATCGCGGCCGCATCCTATACGAAGCCGCCCCCCAAAACGCAAAGGCATCGCGACTTGATCCCCCTGGCGCGCCGCGACTACACTCCCCCGCCATGAGAAAGACGCTGCGCGAATACCTCGATCAATACGCCGCCGAGCACACCCAGCTCGGCACCAAGCTCACCCACCTCGTCGGCATCCCCATGATCGTCGCCTCCCTGCCGCTCCTCCCCCTGGCCCCGCCCGTCGGCGGCGCCATGTTCGTGGGCGGCTGGATCCTGCAGCTCATCGGCCACTACGTCTTCGAGAAGCACAACCCCTCGTTCTTCAACGACCCCTTCTACCTCCTGGTCGGCCCCATCTGGGTCGCCATCGAGGTCGCCCAAATGCTCGGCATCCACATCCCCGTCGGCACCCCCAGCGAGGCCCGCGCGTGATCCACCGTTTCTCCGCCACCGTCGGCACCGAGACCCGCAACCTCACCCTGGAGCCGCTCGAAGGCGGCCTCTGGCGCGTCACGCTCGATGGCCAGGAGCGCATCGTCGATGCCCGGCGCATCGCCGACAGCACCTGGTCCATCCTCCCCCCCGAGGGGGGACCCGCCCGCCTGGTGGACGTCGATCCAGTCGGCAACGACCTCGTCGCCACCGTGGGCTCCCTCTCCTTCCCCATCAAGCTCGCCGACCCGCGCCGCACCCTCTCCGCCAACGTCACCGCCGCGCGCGGCCCCGCCGGCCCCCTGGCCGTGCGCTCCTCCATGCCCGGCAAGGTGATCAAGGTCCAGGTCAAGGCCGGCGCCGACGTCACCGCCGGCCAGAGCCTGGTCATCGTCGAGGCCATGAAGATGGAGAACCCCATCCTCGCCCCGCGCGCCGGCAAGATCGTCCAGGTCCACGTCGAAGAAGGGCAGGCCGTCGAGGCCAACCAGACGCTCGTCACCCTGGGCTGATCGCTAGCCCGCTAGATCGCTGGGCCGCCTTCCATCACCCCTTCCCGTCCCCGCCACCCTTGCCTTCCCGGCCGTCCTTGACCTCCGCCCCCTCCCGCTCCCCCCGCAACCAGGCGAGCCGCTCGCCGAGCGCCTTCTCGAGCCCGCTCCGCGACGGCTTGTAAAACCGCTCGCCCGCGATCTTCTCCGGCAAGTAGTTCTCCACCACGTAATGCGCGTCGAAGTCGTGCGGGTACTGATACCCCCCGCCGTAGCCCATCTCCTTCATGAGCGGCGTCGGCGCATTGCGCAGGTGCAGCGGCACCGGCAGCGCGCCGTGCCGCTCCACCGCCGCGCGCGCGGCCGCGTAGGTCGTGAGCGCGGTGTTCGACTTGGGCGCGATGGCCAGATAGATGGCCGCCTGCGACATCGGCAGCACCCCCTCGGGCAGGCCGACCAGGCGCACGGCCTCGAGCGCCGCCACCGCCAGCTCGAGCGCCCGCGGGTCTGCCACCCCCACGTCCTCGGCCGCGAAGATCACCATGCGCCGCAGGATGAACAGCGGATCCTCGCCGGCCTCGATCATGCGCGCCATCCAGTACACCGCCGCGTCGGGATCCGAGCCGCGCAGCGACTTGATGAAGGCCGAGATCACGTTGTAGTGCTCGTCGCCCGCGCGGTCGTAGAGGAGCACCTTGCGCTGGAGCGCCTCATCGATGGCCTGGGCCGTGACCAGGCGACGGCCCCCTTCTCCCTCCGGGCGCGCGAGCTGCGCCGCCACCTCCAGCGCGTTCAGCGCCCGCCGCGCGTCCCCGCCGGCCGCCTCCAAGAGATGCGCCCGCGCCTCGGCGTCGAGCTCGAACCCCTGTCCCCCGAGCCCCCGCTCCGCATCGGCGAGCGCCCGGTCCACGATCGTCGATAGATGCTCGGGCGCGAGCGCCTCGAGCCGCACCACGCGGCAGCGCGAGAGGAGCGCGGAGTTCACTTCAAAGGAGGGGTTCTCCGTGGTCGCGCCGATGAGCGTCACCACCCCCTGCTCGACATGCGGCAAGAGGACATCCTGCTGCGCCTTGTTGAAGCGGTGGATCTCGTCGAGGAACAGGATCGTGCGCTGCCCGGCCGCGCGGGCCAGGTCCGCGTGCCCCACCTCCGCGCGCAGCTCCTTGACCCCCGCCGTCACCGCCGACAACGCCGCGAACCGCGCCCCCACCCGCTCCGCCAGGAGCCGCGCCAGCGTGGTCTTCCCCGTGCCCGGCGGCCCCCACAGGATGAGCGAAGGCAGCTCCTTGGCCTCGATCGTGCCGGCCAGGAGGTGCCCCGGCGCGAGGAGATGCTCCTGCCCCACGAACTCCTCGAGCGTACGCGGCCGCATCCGCTCGGCGAGCGGCGGCCGGTTCGCCCCTCGACCTCCCTTGCGATACGAGAACAGATCCATCGCCGCGACACTACCACCGCCACGGTTCTGCGCCACCGGGCCGGCGGGTTGAATCCGCGGCCCGGTGTCACTCTTTAAAGGAAAAGGGCGTTCCTACTTGCCGCGCTTGGGGGTCCCCGGACGAACGACCGGGGCGGCCGCCCCGCCGGGCGGCACCGGCGACGCGGTCGGCGACGGCGCGGCCAGCGCGGTGGGCGGCGGCGGGATGGTGATGTCGAGCGCGGTCACCGGGCCGAGCGACGCGAGCGGCGCACCGAACTCCGCCCCCTTGCCCACCACCAGCACCGCGAACCCGTCCGGGTTGAGATACTTCTTCGCCACCCGGCGCACGTCCTCCACCGTCACCTTGGTGATCGCCTCGGGATACTTCTCCGTGAAGTCGGGCGGGTAGCCATAGAACTCGAGCCGCATCCGGTCCGACAGCACGCTGGCCTTGGACTCGAAGTTGAACACGAACGAGTTCAGGATCGTCTCCTTGGCGCGCGCCACCTCCTCGGCCGTCGCCTCGTTCTTCACCATGCCCCGCACCTCGTCATAGAGCGCCTGCACCGCCTGCACCACGTTCTTGCTCGCCGTCCCCATCGCCAGCCGATACGTCGCCGGGTACTCCCAGCCGAGCCCCACGCCGCCGCCCACGCTGTAGGCGAGCCCCTTCTTCGAGCGCACGTTCGAGAACAGCCGCGCCGAGAACCCCCCACCCAACACCTCGTTCATCACCTCGAGCGCGTAGAAATCGGGGTTCCGGCGCGTCGTGCCGAGCTGCACGAGCTGGATGTTCGCCTGGTTCACGTCCCCCTTCTCGACGAAATAGACGCCCGGCTTGGTGGGCGCGAACTCGAACTGCCCCTTCGGCACCCCCGGCCCCTTGGGCCAGCCGCCGAGCCACTTGCGTAGCTTGGCCTCCATCTCATCGGCGTCGAAGTCGCCCGACAGGCCCAGGAGCAGCGTGTTCGGCTGCACGTATCGCTTGTGCCACTCGCGCAGATCCTCCCGCGTCACCGCCGCCACCGTCCCGTACTCGGGCGTGCGCGCGAACGGATGCCCGGCGCCGTAGGCGAGCTTGAGCGCCTCGCGCTGGAGGATGCTCTGCGGCGAGTCGTTGCGCCGCGCGATCCGGGTCATCATCTGGCGCTTGGCCAGGTCGAGCTTGTCCTGGCGGAACTCCGGCGCCTGGAGCAGCTCCGCCACGATCTGGAACACGTCGTCGAAGTCGCCCTTCAGGCAATTGGCCGTGATGGCCACCGAGTCGTTATCGGCGAACGACTCCACCACCGCCGCGCGCAGCGCCAGGAACTCATCGATCTCGTCGCCGCTCCGGGTGCGTGTGCCGCCGCTCCGCCAGGACTGCCCGAACAGCGCGGCGAGCCCCGCCTTGTCCGCCGGCTCCCCCAGGCTCCCGCCGGGCCCGAAGATCGTCACGCTCACGAGCGGCAGCTCCCGGTCGGGCAGGAGAAAGATCACGAGCCCGTTGTCGAGCACCACCCGCCGCGGCTTCTCCGGGGTGAAGGCGCGCAGGGGCGGCGCCTTGATCTTCTGCCAGTCGCTCGCCACCGCCGGCGGCTTCGCGCGCGCCGGCCCCTCGTGACCCAGGCCCGCGACGACCCCGAGGGCCAGCACCACGAGCCCCCCGAGCACCCGCCCGCCACCGGACCGCGAGCCCCCCAAACACCCTGTCCGACGCATCGTCTCGCTCCTCATGGCTGGCCTCCCTGCGCCTTCGTCTGGGCCTGCCCCTTGCCTCTGTCCTGACCCGACGTGGTCTCGATCCACGCCGCCGTGCGGTTCGACGGCGCGAACACCGCCCGCGCCACGCGCTGGACGTCCTCGGCCGTCACTCGGTCGATGCGCTCCACCTGCCGGAACACCTCGCGCCAGTCGCCGTAATCCTGCTGTGCCGTGGCAAAGGCCGCGGCCAGCCCCAGGTTGTTCTGCAGGCCGCGCAGGAGGTTCACCTTGGCGCGCGCCTTCACCCGGCGCAGCTCGTCGGCCTGCACGGGCTCGTTCTTGAGGCGTTCGATCTCCGCGTGCAGCGCCTCGCGCACCTCCATGGCCGAGCTTGTCGACAGCGGCACGGCCAGGAAGGTGAAGAGCCCGGGATACCGTCGCCCCGGAAAGCTCGAGAGGGCGTTCACCTGCACCGCGAGCTTCTTGTCGCGCACGAGCGCCCGATAGAGGCGCGACGTACGCCCCGCGCTCAGGATGTCGGCGATGGCATCGAAGACCACGTCGTCCGGGTCGTGCAGGTCCGGGCGGTGATAGCCCTCGATGTAGAACGGCTGACTGGCCTCGCGCATCACCACCATGCGCTCCGCCCGCTGCGGCGGCTCCTCCGTCACCAGCGGCGGCGGCGGCGGCCCCTTGGGCAGACGACCGAAGTACGCCTCCAGGATCGGCATCACCTCCCCCGCCTTCACGTCGCCCACCACGGCGATGCACTTGTTGGCCGGCGTGTAATAGGTCTCCCAGAAGCGCATCGCGTCCGTCGCCGAGAAGGACGTGAGGTCGCTCGGCCAGCCCACCACCGGCCGGCCATAGGGATGCGCGGTGAAGGCCGCGGCCAGGTACTGCTCGAACAGCCGCCCCGTCGGGTTCGAGTCCGTGCGCAGGCGCCGCTCCTCGAACACCACGTCGCGCTCGGTATAGAACTGCCGCATCACCGGCCGCTTGGCGCGCTCGGACTCGAGGTACGCCCACAGCTCGACGCGGTTCGACGGCATCGAGAAGAAATAGTCGGTGGCGTCCGTGCTGGTGCTGGCGTTGAGCCCCACCCCGCCCGAGCGGTCCACGATCTCGCCGAACTGGTTCGCCACGACGTACTGGTCCGCCTCGGCGATGGCCGCGCGCCAGGACTTCTCCAGCTCCGCGAGCTTCTTCTCGTCGCGCCCCACCTCCTTCTTCCGCTCCGCGTCATAGGCCAGATAGGCCCGCTCGACCTTGTCGAGCACGAGCTTCTCCTTGGCGTAGTCGCGGGTGCCGATCTTGTCGGTGCCCTTGAACGCCATGTGCTCGAACATGTGCGCCAGGCCCGTCTGCCCGACGGCCTCTTGCGCTCCCCCCACCGCCACCCGGGTGTAATAGGAGAACACCGGCGCCACCGGCCGCTCCACCACGATCAACGTGAGGCCGTTGGGCAGCACCTTGATCGTGGTGCGTTTCTCGAACGAGGCCAGATCCTGTGCCCGCGCCGCGGCCCCCCCGAAGAGGCCGAAGCACAGCGCGCAGGTGGCCAAAGCCATGCCATGTCTCATCTTATCCTTGCTCCTGAGGGTCGCCAGAGCCTGACCCGGTGAACGGCGTGGAGTGTAATCGCGCCCGAACCGGATGGCGAATCAGGCGCGCCCCTCTCCCGGCACAGCGATCAGGTGCTCCCGGGACCAGCCCCCCCCTCCCAGAGATTGAGCATGTCGTCACAGGAACCGGAACCGCCTGCACAGGGACCACACCACGTCATCATAGGGGCCGGAACTGCCTGCACAGGGACCGGAACCGCCTGCACAGGGACCGAAACCGCCTGCACAGGGACCACACCATGTCATCATAGGGACTGGAACCGCCTGCACAGAGACCGAAACCGCCTCCACAAGGACCGAAACCGCCTGCACAGGGACCACACCATGTCATCATAGGGACCGGAGCCGCCTGCACAGGGACCGGAACCGCCTGCACAGGGACTGGAACCGCCTGCACAGGGACCAGACCACGTCATCACAGGGACCGGAACCGCCTGCACAGGGACCGGAGCCGCCTGCGCAAGGACCGGAACCACCTGCGTAGGCACCGGAGCCGCCTGCGCAGGGACCGGAACCGCCTGCGTAGGCACCGGAGCCGCCTGCGCAGGGACCGGAGCCGCCTGCACAGGGATCGATCACGTCAGCATAGGGACCGATCACGTCATCTCAGGGACCGGGCACGCCATCACAAGGACACGCTCGCCTCCCTCCAGGAGGCGTCACCTGCACTTCCAGACACGGCCGGGCTGTCCGTGCACGAGCGTGTAGGTCCCGACCGCCTCCTGGGTGTCCGTGAGCGTCACCGTCAAGGTCATCCGGTCGCCCTCCACCCGCCCGGTGTATCGCGCCGGATGCGCGTCGGGCGGTGCGCCTCGCCGGATGGGCCCGTGACGTTCCCGAACATGGGTACCCAAGAGATTGAAGGAGCCCTTGGAGTCCATAACAATCGGCCCCTGCATCTCCCCGTGCGCGCAATCGTACTCGATTGTTCCTGAAGCGCCGTGAATCTCGACCCGGATGTGTTCGCCCCCCCAGGGGCCCGCAGGGATGTCTGGCATGGTTCGCGCTCCTCCGGCGAAAGGGACGGAGCGACAACACAGCAGCCCCCACACGGCGATCATCCCCCACAGCCAGCCCCCCCGGACGTTTCTCCGCGCGCCTGCGTTCATCTCGTCATCTCCGCCCGCCGAGCGATCGTTAAGCTCCAATAACGTCTCGTCCAGTGCCGTAACTCGGCAAAATAACTCCACTATCGTTCTTCTTATATCAGCTTTCGTGCGAAGGCATTACTCTGGCTCCTTTCATCCCACACTGTGAGGCAGAGATGATGCATCGTTGGTCACGCTTTTACCTGCTCCTCCCTCTCCTTCTCTTTACAGGCACCTGCGGCGCTCCCGACGACCGGACCGGCCACCTCCAGGAGCCCGTCACCGTCCCCGAGAGCAGGAGCGAGAGCGTCGGCGTGACCACGGCCGGCGCGCCGGGCATCAGCGAGCGCGTCGACGACATCATGGCCCGCAGCCGAGCGTTCGACGCCCAGATCGCGTCCTTCGCGACCGCTCCCCGGCGCCCCCTCAAGCCGCGGCTCCAGCCCCCCCACCGTGAGAACCTGGCGGACAATCCCCTGGCGCAGGACGCCGCCCAGTGGCCTCTCTCGCCGCGCATCCGCGACACGCTCCGCCTCACCCTGCCCCAGCCGGTCGGCGTGAACTTCCTCGGCGCCCAGCTGTCCGACTCCAACGCCGTCCCGCCCGACAGCATGGGCGCCGTCGGCCCCACGCAGTTCTTGATGGCCATCAACGGCCGCATCCGCGTGTTCAGCAAGACCGGCACCCTCGGCCCGCTCGACGCCGACCTCGACGTCTTCTTCGCACCCGTGCGCGGCAGCAGCTTCACGAGCGATCCGCGGGTGCGCTACGACCGCCTGTCGGGGCGCTGGTTCATCACCGTCATCACCTTCGACAACGTCGCCACGGAGCCCGCCAACCGTGTGCTCATCGCGGTCAGCAGCGGCGCCACCATCACCGGCTCGACGAGCTTTACGTTCTTCCAGTTCGTGCAGGACCAGGTCGGGACCACGCCCAACGCCGACACCGGCCGCTTCCTCGACTACGACACCCTCGGCATCGACAACAACGCCCTCTACATCGGCGGCAACATGTTCGACACCAGCGGGAGCTTCGCCGGGACGTCGGGCTTCGTGGTCCGCAAGAGCTCGGTCCTCGGCAGCGGCCCGATCGTCGTGACCCCGTTCCGCGGCCTGGTCGCGTCCGGGACCGGGGCGGGACCGTACACGCCCCAGGGCGTCGACAATGACGATCCCACCGCCACCGAGGGCTACTTCATCGGCGTCGACAACGCCGCGTTCTCGCTGCTCGTCTTGCGGCGCGTCTCCAATCCGGGCGGCACCCCCACGATCTCGGCGAACATCAACCTCACCGTCCCCACCACGCGGTTCCCGCGCACGGTGCCGGCGCAGGGGAGCAGCCTGCCGCTCGACGCGCTCGACGATCGCCTCTACGCGGCCCAGATCAAGAACGGCAGCCTCTGGACGGCGCACAACATCAACGTCAGCACGGCGGGCGTCGGCAGCGCGACGACGCGGGCCAACGGCGCCCGTTTCTACGAGATCACGAACCTGACCGGGACGCCCACGCTGCGGCAATCCGGCACGCTCTTCGATCCCGCCACGACCAGCCCGCGCAACTACTGGATCCCGAGCGTCGCCGCTTCGGGGCAGGGCCACATGGCGCTCGGCTGCAGCGTCGCCGGGGCCACCACGTTCGCCGCGGTGGCGGTGGCCGGTCGCCTGGCCGGCGATACGCTCGGGACGATCCAGGCCGCGACCATCGGCCAGGCCAGCACCACGGCGTACAACGCGGAGACGAGCGGCGTCACGGCGCAGCGCTGGGGCGACTACTCGTTCACGAGCGTCGATCCGAACGACAACATGACGATGTGGACGGTGCAGGAGTACTGCAACGCCATCAACTCGTGGGGCGTCCGCGTGATCCAGCTCAGCGCCCCGCCCCCGGCGACGCCGACGGCGGCCGCGCCGGCGACCCTGGGTGTGGGCTCGACGGGCGTGAGCGTCGTGGTGACGGGCACGTCGACGAGCGGCTCGGGCTTCTACGATCCGGGGGCGAGCTTTCCCAATCACATCTCCGCGGCCGTCGGCGGCAGCGGCGTGACGGTGAACGGCGTCACTTACACCAACCCGACCAGCATCACGCTCAACGTCTCCGTCGCGAGCGGCGCAACCCTCGGCGCGCGCACCATCCAGGTCACCAACCCGGATGGCCAGACGGCGGGCAGCGCGGCCGGCATCGTCACGATCGTGTGCCCGACGGGCGCGACCTGCGACGACGGTAACGCCTGCACCACCAACGACCGCTGCGACAGCGCCGGGGCATGCGTCGGGACGCCGGTGGTGTGCACCGCGCTCGACCAGTGCCACGTCGCTGGCGTCTGCAACCCCGCCTCCGGTCAGTGCTCCAACCCCAACGCCACCGATGGCACCTCCTGCAACGATGGCAACGCCTGCACCCAGACCGATCGCTGCCAGGCCGGTACCTGCACCGGCAACAGCCCCGTCACCTGCACCGCCCTCGACCAGTGCCACGTCGCAGGCGTCTGCAACCCCGCCTCCGGTCAGTGCTCCAATCCCAGTGCCACCGATGGCACCTCCTGCAACGACGGCAACGCCTGCACCCAGACCGACACCTGTCAGGCCGGCGCCTGCAACGGCAACAATCCCGTCACCTGCGCCGCCCTCGACCAGTGCCACGTCGCGGGCACCTGCAACCCCACCACCGGCCAGTGCTCCAACCCCAACGCCCAGGACGGAACCTCCTGCAACGACGGCAACGCCTGCACCCAAACCGACACCTGCCAGGCCGGCGCCTGCAACGGCAACAACCCCGTCACCTGCGCCGCCCTCGACCAGTGCCACGTCGCGGGCACTTGCAACCCTGCCACCGGTCAGTGCTCCAACCCTAACGCCCAAGACGGAACCTCCTGCAACGACGGCAACGCCTGCACCCAAACCGACACCTGTCAGGCCGGTGCCTGCAACGGTAGCAACCCCGTCACCTGTGCCGCTCTCGACCAGTGCCACGTCGCGGGCACCTGCAACCCCACCACCGGTCAGTGCTCCAACCCCAATGCCACCGATGGCACCTCCTGCAACGACGGCAACGCCTGCACC
>DATAGU010000134.1:0-33036 GCA_036263495.1 Polyangia bacterium
TCACGCCTGGCGTTCGTTGCCGAATTCCTCGGCCGTCGATTGGCGTACACATATGAGATCGTTGACCTGGTTCCAGAATCTCGGCTGGTGATGCGTACCACCGAGGGCCCGTTTCCCATGGAAACGACCTACACGTGGGAGCCGGTCGGCGACGATCGAACGCGCATGACGCTGCGAAACCGAGGCGAGCCGCAGGGCTTCTCGAAACTTGTCGCGCCGTTCATGGCCGCGGCGATGCGGCGGGCGAATCGGAAGGACCTGGCGCGGTTGAAGTCGCTGCTCGAGAATCCGTCCCATCTCGATGGCGGAAAGTAGCGGCGAACGGAAATCCAGAGCAGCGTCCCGGTTAACGCTCCGTCGAGGGCTCCGGGACGGCAACTGGTGCCTGACGACGTGGAAGCAGCACGGAGAGGGCAATGTGTTCATAATGGGCGCATGTCTCAATCGATCCGCGAGCAGTTGGTGAATCAGAGAGTTGTCAAACCCGAAGAGACGCCCGAGGCCAAGCGCGCCCTGGAGCGAGCCGCCATTCCGCCCGAGCCGGAAAAGGAGCTGCCCCCACCCTTCGAGGCCCCCGCGCGTGGCACGATCGTCGGCTCTTCTGCAAAGGGTCGCGGCCGGCTCTGAAGAGAGCGACGATGCGTACCTAGCCGCTCGTGATCGAGCTCGTCACCGGCAACCGGCTGCACCGCGACCTGTATGTGCCCGGTGCCTGCCACATGGCCGAGGAGCGAGCGCGCAAAGGCTGAATCTCCGCCTACATTCCCCAGGTCATCGCGCTTCTGGCGCCCGCGCGCACCTTCGTACAGCTTGACCGACTTTCCCGCTGCTACTGGTGTTGTAGCTGGCCGCAACCAAGGCGAGGTGCTCGCCGCATGACACAAGCAGGCCGTACCAGGCAATACCGTTACGGACAAGGCGGCGACGATCATTGCACCCGTGGTGGCGGCTGGTGTGACGACGGCCAGCTGCCAACGGGTCTGGCTCTCGCTTGGCGGCGCCGGTTCCGAGACCTTCACGAACATCCAGACGATCCTGAACAATGGTGGTACGGCCGCCACCAATCTGATCAACAACCTGGTGGCGCTGGCCACCAGCCTGAAGGCGCTGAGCGGCAAGATCACGTCAGTCGGCTTCGACATGGACAATGAGGACGCGTCGCCCAGTGCTGTCGTGCCCCTGATTGTGGCCCTCTACAACAAGGGGATCAGCCTGTTGCCGGCCATCAATTTCCAGTTCACGTTCTGCCCGTATACGGACGAGGACGACTGGTGCGCGGCGCTGGCCAGCGTCTATTCCGGCCTCAAGGGCGTCCAGCCCGTGGTGGGCTTCAACCTGCAGACCTATTCCGGCGGGGCGGGCAACAACCCGGTTACCTGGACCCAGTCCCTGGCCAATTATCTGACGGCGCACCCGAACACCACGGGCGTGTCCAGCGCGGCAGGCTTCATTCTGCCGATCCTGTCCATGGACAACATGGCGTCCCCCACGAAAACGCCGGCCCATATGAAGGCCGACCTGAAGAACTGGGGATCGACCGGCGCCTCCTTCTGGGCGACCCAGGCCCTGTTCCAGTCTAACCAGACCTACACTTGGAAGGACTACGCCGCCGCCATCGCCGCCGCCATCGCCTCCTGATCTACCTGATTGCCCAGGACCATCAGGGGCTATCCCTGATGGTCTCCGTTTCAAGTCATCACGTTCGGTGTCCGATCCCGGCAGGTTCGGCTTACGACCTACTCCACCAACGCTTACGACCTACTCCACCAACACGTACGACCTACTCACCAACACGTACGACCTACTCCACCACCCCTTACGACCTACTCCACCAACACGTACGACCTACTCACCATCCCTTACGACCTACTCACCACCGCTTACGACCTACTCCACCAACACGTACGACCTACTCACCACCGCTTACGACCTACTCCACCACCGCTTACGACCTACTCCACCAACACGTACGACCTACTCACCACCGCTTACGACCTACTCCACCAACACGTACGCCCTACTCCACCACCGCTTGTGCCCTCCCTCCCCCCATTTGCCCCTTCCCTCACCCCATGCCATCCTTCCCCTCGCTCAGGAGGCGCCCATGACCCCCCCGACGCCCGACCTCATCATGCAGCACCTGCTCGGCTACCTCTCTTCACAGTACCTCTGCGTAGCCAATGACGCCGGTCTCTTCCCCGCCCTGCGCGACGGCCCCCAGACCCTCGACCAGCTGGCCACGCGCCTCTCCATGCCCCGCCGCATGGTGCGCATCCTCGCCGACGCCCTCGTCGCCGTCGGCTTCCTCGTGCGCGAAGGCGACCACTACCGCAACGGCATCGAGACCGCGACCTTCCTCGCCGGCGCCCCCGGCCCGGACCTGCGCCCCGCCCTGCGCATGTGGCATCGATTCCTCCCCAAGCGTTGGTCCCGCCTCGACGAAGGCCTGCGCACCGGCCGTTCCCTCCATGGCTTCGCCGACTTCACCAGCGAAGATCAAGCCCTCTTCTCGGATGGTGTCGGCGCCTTCACCGCCGGCGCGGCCCTGGCGCTCGCCCGGAGCTACGACTTCACCCGCCACCAGGCCCTCCTCGATCTCGGCGGCGGCACCGGCTCCTTCCTCACCGCCATCCGCGAGCGCGCCCCCCACCTGCGCGCCGCGCTCGTCGAACTCCCGAGCGCCATCGAGACCATCCGCCAGCGCCTCGCGGCCACCCCCGGCGGCGACGCCATCGAGCTCATCCCCGGCGACGTCTTCGTCGGCGATCTCCCGCGCGGCTACGACGCCGTGCTCCTCGCCAACGTCGTCCACATCTTCTCCCCCGAGCACAACTGCCAGCTCCTCAGCCGCATCCACGGCACCGTCGCCCCCGGGGCACGCCTGCTCCTGGTCGACTTCTGGACCAACCAGACCCACACCGAGCCCGCCTACGCCGCTCTCATGGCCGCCGAGTTCCAGATGGTGAGCGGCGAAGGCGACGTCTACAGCCTCGAAGAGATCCAGGCCTGGCTCGACGCCACCCGCTGGCGCTTCGTCGAACATCGCCCCCTCATCGGCCCCGCCAGCCTCGTCGTCGCCGAAGCCGGATGATCTCCTCCCCGGTGCCTCCCCTCGCGACATCTGTCAAGCTGGTCCTGCGCGAACGATCAGGAGATGTTGTCGCCATGTCTTCGCGTGGCCCGACAGATCCCCCATCCTCCATCGGCCCTGGCCCTGCTCCAACCCCCGCCCGCACCAGCCCCCCTGGAACCTCCACCTCCACCTGCCCCACCCGCACCACCGATCTCACCATCCGCTGTCCCTATGACGACAGCGAGATGCTCCCCATCCATTCGCACTACCAGTGTCCGCGCTGTGGCTGGCGTGACTCCTGCTGTTTCTAGCCTGCATACGCGCCGACCCCAGGGTCATGTCCTACCTTGCCGGGCTGCCGCCCCCCGGGTAGAATCGGTCATCCGCCGTCCGGCCTGGGATTCCGCCGCGGCCCTATTGAGGTTCGGATGCGGCCGGTGTTCGAGTCCAGCTGGGAAGGCATGATCGGTCGGGTTCTCAGCCACTACAAGTTGCTCGAAGAGGTCGGGCACGGCGGCATGGCCGTCGTCTACCGCGGGGAAGACACGCGCCTGCACCGCGAGGTGGCCGTCAAGGTCCTCCACCCCCACCTCGCCAACCTCGAGGAGTCGCGCGCCCGCCTCGAACGCGAGGCCCAGGCCGTGGCCAAGCTGCACCACGACAACATCCTCGAGATCTTCGACTACTCCGGCCCCGACACCCCCGAGCGCTTCCTCGTCACCGAGTTCATCCACGGCCAGACCCTGAGCGCCTTCCTCGCCGACCAGCCCCTCGAGCTGCCCGAGGTGGCCGAGATGATCGTGGTCGAGGTCACCGCCGCGCTCGAGCACGCCCATCACCTCGGCGTCATCCACCGCGACATCAAGCCGGAGAACGTGATGATCCGGCGCGACGGCCTCATCAAGCTGACCGACTTCGGCATCGCCCAGATCGTCGACAAGGAAAAGCTCACCATGACCGGGCAGCTCCTCGGTTCGCCCGCGTACATGGCGCCCGAGAACGTCGAGGGCGGCGTCATCGACTTCCGCACCGACGTGTTCGCCGTCGGCATCCTCCTCTACCAGCTGGCCACGGGCAAGCTCCCCTTCAGCGGCAAGAACCCCCACGAGGTCCTCAAGAAGATCGTCGACTGCCGCTATCCCCCGCCGGATCAGGTGAACCCCCTCGTGGGACGGCGGCTCGTCCACATCCTCCAGCGCGCCCTCGCCCGCCGCCCCGAGGATCGCTTCGCCGACGTGGGCGATCTGCGGCGCGAGCTGCTCGCGGACCTGGCCGAGGTCGGCCTGGCCGACGCGCGGTGCGAGCTCAAGGCCTACTTCCGCGACCGCGGCGCCTGGGTCGCCCGGTCCCGCAAGCAGCTCGTCGCGACCCTGGCCGAGCGGGGCCGCGCGTTCGTCCGCCAGGGCCGCACCGCCGCCGCGCTCTCGGTCTGGGGCCGGGGCCTCGCCGTATCCCCCGGCGATCCCGTGCTCCTCGCCCTCATCGACAGCCTCTCGCGGCGACGGCGACACGTTCGCTGGATGGTCGGCGCCGGCCTCGGGGTGCTGCTCACCGGCGGCGCCCTGTGGGCGGCCCGGCTCACCTCCCAGCGGCCCCCCCATGCCCCGCCGGCGCCTGCCACGGGGGCGCTTGCGACCGGGGCGACGACGGCCGCGAGAAACCCGCCCCCGGCCGAGCCCACCGGCGCCCGCGCCATCGCCATCAACACCTTCCCCAAGGACGTCGACATCTACGTCGATAAGACCTTCGTGGGCCGGTACGACGGCTCGCCGGTCCGCGTCTCGCCGGGCCCGCACCGGTTCACCTTCCGCAGCGCCTGCTGCGTCGAGGAATGGCGCACCCTCGGCGCCCAGGACACGCTCATCGACGGGGGGAGGCTCGTCCGGCTGCGCTGGCGCTCGGCCCGGGTCACACTACGAACCATGCCTCAGAATGCCGACATCCAGTGGTCCACGGAGCGGCGCTCCGGCTACCTGCGCGGCGGCGAGACCGTCACCCTCCCCTTCCCCGAAGAATCCCAGACCGGCCAGATGGACGTCCGCTTCCTCATCCGAGCGCCGGGCTATCTCTCCCGAGAGCTCCATCTCCAGGTGGCCGCCGGCGCCTCCGTGGAGCAGCCCATCACCTTGGCCCGACGACGGTGAGAGCGCCCTCGGCGAACCCGGTCCGCCTCCTGCTGTGGCCGTGGCCGCTCCTGGTCCTCCTCCTCGTGACCTCGCCGGCCGCCGCCGCGCCTCCGCCCGCAGGCCCCGGGACCGATACTCCACGGCCCGAGGCGCCGAAGGCCGCCGCCCCGGCCGCGGAGCCCCTCGACGAGTCTCCGGAGGAATCCTTGGCCAGAGCCCGGCAGGCCTACGCGCGAGGGGAGCATGGCGCCGTCGTGGCCATCGCGCGGGCGCTGCTCTACCCCGACCCGCGCCTGGCCGGCGACAACGAGGTCGCGGCGCACCGGCTCCTGGCCCTGTCCTATGTGCACCTGCACGAGACCCGGCTCGCCGAGCAGGAGTTCCACACCCTGCTGCAGCTGCGCGAGGATTTTACCCTCGATCTCCTGGATCCCCCGCCGGCGCGGCAGATGCTCGATCGGATCCGCCGCCGCAACCGGGAGAAGCTCGAGCAGCTCGCCGAGCAGCGGCGGCGCGAGGAGACCGCGCGCCGGCGGCGTGAGCTCGAAGCCCAGCAGACCCCGCCGACCGCGCCCGCGCCGCCCCCCGCGCCCCGGCTGGTCCTCGAGCGCACCATCGAGAAGCACTCGCGCCTCGTGAGCCTCGTCCCCTTCGGCGTCGGACAATTCCAGAACGGCGATCGCAAGAAGGGGTACGCGCTCCTCGCCACCGAGTCCTTCTTCGCCGCCGCCTCGATCGGCCTGTTCGCGTCCGTCCTTATCGTCTTCCCCGACGGCCGCTACCGCACCGACAGCGATCCCGCCCGGGATCAGACCCACCTGGCCCGGGGCCTGCAACTCTCGCAGATCCTCACCGGCGCCGTGTTCTGGGCCGAGGTCCTCTACGGCCTCATCGACGCCCGGATCCACTTCGTCCCCCAGGTGGTCCGGGAGCGCAAGCTCCCCGAAGCCACGCACGGCGGCCTCGTGCCACGCCGTCCCGTCATCGCTCCGCTCGTTCTCTCCGGAGGCGGCGGCCTTGCCATCGGAGGATCGTTCTGATGCCCAGCCTGCGCGTCATGCTGCCCGGCCAGGGTCCCAAGGTCTTTCACCTCTACAAGAAGATCACCGCCATCGGTCAGGGCGAAGAGAACGACATCTCGCTCCCCGATCCCCTGCTCGATGACGCCCACGCCCACATCCACTTCGACGGCCGCGACTTCTACGTGACCGCCATCGACAAGCACGGCGATCTCCACGTCAACGGCCGGCGGCGCAAGAAGCACAAGCTCATCCACGACGACACCCTGCGCATCGGCTCCACCGAGCTGACCTTCTCCCTCTACGACGAGCCCGTGAGCGACGGCGAAGCCGCCAAGACCATGGAGACGCTCAACGGCTACCGCAAGCTCCTCGAGTTCTCGGAGCAGCTGCTCGTCAACTACGACATCGCCGGCATCTTGAACACCTTGATGGACACGGTGATCGCCATCACCAACGCCGACAAGGGCTTCCTCATCCTGCTCGAGGGCGGCGAGCTGCGCGTCAAGGTGGCGCGGAACTTGAAGCGCGAGAACCTCGCCGACGCCCTCTCCCACCTCTCGGACTCGATCATCGACAAGGTGGTGCGCACCCGCAAGCCGCTCATCGTGTCGGACGCCATGCGCGACGCCGAGTTCCAGAACGCCATGAGCGTCATGAACCTGCGCCTGTCCTCGGTCATGTGCGTGCCGCTCCTCGAGCGCGGCAACCTGCTCGGCGTCATCTACGTGGGCAACGACTCGGTCGCCGACCTCTTCGACCCCACCACCCTCGAGGTGCTCACCATCTTCGCCGCCCAGGCCTCGCTGCTCCTGCGCAACGCCCTCCTCGTCAACGAGCTGCAGCTCGACAACAAGCTGCTCGTCGAGCGCCTCGAGCACATGCGCTTCGGCGCGATCATCGGCACCTGCCCGGCGATGCAGGAGGTGTTCAAGAAGGTGAGCAAGATCGCCAACACCGACATCGCCGTCCTCATCACCGGCGAGACCGGCACCGGCAAGGAGCTCATCGCGCTCGAGGTCCACCAGCGCTCGGCGCGCAATCGCGGCCCGTTCGTCACCATCAACTGCGGCGCCATCCCCGAGAACCTCCTCGAGTCCGAGCTCTTCGGTCACGTCAAGGGCGCCTTCACCGGCGCCGTCGCCAACAAGCCCGGCAAGTTCCAGGCCGCCGACGGCGGCACCCTGTTCCTCGACGAGATCGGCGAGATGCCGCTGCAGCTCCAGGTCAAGCTCCTCCGCGCCCTGCAGGACAAGACCGTGGTGCGCGTCGGCGACACCCGCCCCGAGACCGTGGACATCCGCATTCTCGCCGCCACCAACCGCGACCTCGAGACCGAGATCGCGGCCGGCCGCTTCCGCGAGGATCTCTACTGGCGGCTCAACGTGGTCAACATCCATCTCCCGCCGCTGCGCGAGCGCGGCGAGGACGTGATGATGATCGCCAAGTACTTCATGAACCGCTTCATCACCGAGTTCGGCTCCAAGGTGAAGGGCTTCTCGCCCAACGCCGTGATCGCCATCCGCAAGTATCCGTGGCCGGGCAACATCCGGCAGCTCGAGAACCACCTCAAGAAGGCCGTCGTGATGACCGAAAAGGCGCTCGTCGGCCCCGAGGATCTCGGCCTGAGCCCCGAGGTCCTGCCCCCCATCCTGCCCCTCGCCGAGGCCAAGGAGAGGTTCCAGCGGCAATACATCAACGAGGTGCTGGAGCTCAACAACGGCAACCGCACCAAGACCGCGCGGGATCTCGGCGTGGATCCACGGACCATCTTCCGCCACCTCGAGCGGGAGGACGGCTCGGTCCCCCCCGAGGAGCTGTGAGGGCGCCATGAGCCAGAGAGTCCTCTCCCACGGCCTGCTCCTCGCCCTGTCCCTGTCGGCCCCCGGCTGTATCATCCCCACGCCGCTCCAGGGCGAGCCCGCGCCGAACCAAGCGCCGGTGATCGTCGGCAGCACCCCGGCGTTCGCGGCGGGCCCGCTGGTGTGCCACGCACAGGATGACCTCGTGCTCACCGTGCTGGCCATGGATCCCGACGCCGACGAGCCCCTCGTCGCCGGTCTCTACTATCGCCAGGATCGAGGCGGCGCGCCGCCGCTCGCCCTGGAGCTCGCGCGCGCGCAGCTGGCCTTCCCCGGCGGTCCCATCGCGTCCAGCGGGCCTGGCGGGCCTGGCGGAATCGACGGCGAGGGGGGCACCGCCGTCCTTACGGCACCCCGGATCTGCGAACGACTCGCCGCGCAGCCCGAACGCGACAAGCTGCTCCACGTGTACGTCACGGATCGTCCCCTGCCCGCCGCGTTCAACCCCTTCGTCCACACGCGCCCCGACGACGCCTGGATCCAGCACTCCGCGCACGCGCAGTGGATCTTGAACTGCTTGTGACGCCGCCCCGAACCCGCTCCTAGTTGACGCTGGTGTAACTAAAGAGTTACACTAGGTAGATAGTTTCCAGCGGCCGGACCCCGGCACGCGAGCGGCAGCATCTGAAACCCTCCTAACAAGTGTCACCCGCATCTTCACAAGGATTTTTCCGGGATCCTCATGCATTGAGGGCAGTGGCCTGCGCACGGATCCGGCGGAGCCTGGAACGGCGGACGACCCATGGGTCGTCTCCACGCCAAGCCTTCCACTCCGCCAGGAACCGCGTGCGCCTGGGTTGGTTGGTGGGATCTAGGACATCGCTGCCGCCTCGCGTGATCGAGCTCCCGGTAGGTCGCGATGCGCCCTGGTGCATGGGGTCACCAGGGCGTTCCTCTCATGACAGCGGTGCCGTCGGCAGATGCTCCGAGCGGCGCAGGCCTGTCTGTGCAGGGCGCGCCCCATACGACGGCACCCCATTCTTCGATAAGGATTATCGCTATGATGAACGGCTTTGGGACAGGCGAGGGCGACCTCGCCCCCCAGGATGAAGAGAACGTTTCAGAGAGAGTGCAGGGGGAACCGCAGACCTTCGAACAGATGCAGCTCCTGCCGGAGGTTCGGCGAGCCATCGAGGAGATGGGCTACAGCGAGCCCATGGCGGTGCAGTCGCGGACCTTCCGGGCGGTGATGGCCGGCAAGGATCTGCTCGTGCAATCGCGCACGGGCTCGGGTAAGACCGCCGCCTTCGGCATCCCGTTCGCGCAAGGGCTCGTCGACCCCAACCTGCCCCAGGTGCAGGCGCTCTGCCTGTCGCCCACGCGCGAGCTGGCCCTGCAGATCGCCGACGAGTGCGGCAAGATCTCCAAGTACCGCAACCTCCAGATCGTCCCCATCTACGGCGGCGCGCCCATGGGACGGCAGATCGAGCAGCTCAAGGCCGGGGGCCACATCGTGGCGGGCACGCCCGGTCGCGTGCTCGATCACCTGCGCCGCGGCACGCTCCAGCTCGATCGGCTCGAGGTGCTCGTGCTCGACGAGTGCGATGAGATGCTGTCGATGGGCTTCGCCGAAGACATCCAGAGCATCATCGAGCGCTGCCCCACGGACCGACAGACCCTGCTCTTCTCGGCCACCATCCCCGATGAGATCGAGCGCATCAGCCGCAAGTACATGCGCGACCCGGAGAAGATGGCGCTGTCCGCCGACTTCGTCGGGGTGCACGAGATCAAGCACGCGTACTACCTCGTGAGCGGCATGCACCGGGCGCGCGATCTCCTGCGCGTGCTCGAGGTGGAGAAGCCCGATTCGGCCATCGTCTTCTGCAACACGCGGGAGGAGACCTCCCTGGTCGCCGAGCACATGCGCCGCGCCGGCCTCGATGCCGAGGCCATCTCCTCCGATCTGACGCAGAAGGATCGAGAGCGCGTAATGGGGCGCATGCGCGCCGGCAACCTCCACTACCTCGTGGCCACCGACATCGCGGCGCGCGGCATCGACATCAGCGATCTCTCGCACGTCATCAACTACACCTTCCCCGAGTCCGCCGAGGTCTACGTCCACCGCACCGGCCGCACCGGCCGCGCCGGCAAGTCGGGCATCGCCATCTCGCTCATCTCGCCGCGCGAACTCGGCAACTTCTACTACCTCAAGCTGACGTACAAGATCCGGCCCGAGGAGCGCACGCTCCCCTCGGAGGAGGAGTTGGCCACCCGGCGCGAAGGCGAGCGCGTCGAGCGGCTGGCCCAGGATCTCGGGAGACGCACCCCGGCCGCCGAGTGGCGCGCCCTGGCGCGGCGCCTGTGGGCCTCGGACAACGGCGAGGCCCTGGTCGCGTCCCTCCTCGAGCAGTACTTCGCCGCTCGTTCAGGTGATGGTGCGCAGGCGCAGCCGGTCAGGGCCGAGGCGGCGCCCTCCACCACGCCCCCTGCTCAGGAGGCGCGGATCGAGACGCCCCCGGCTGGCGGCGAACGTGAACGTGAACGTGAACCGCGGCGCTCGCGCGAATCCCGCATGGGCAGGCCCGAGCGCGAGCGACGTGGATCGAGAGGCGACACGGGTGCTCCGCGGGCGGACAGTGCCCCATCGGGCGCCGAACGGGGACAGGGCGCGGGGCCATCGAGCCGGGAGCGAGGAGATGGAGAGCGTTCCCGGCGCGGACAGCGCCGTCCCGGGGAACGGCGCAGCGAGCCTCCTCCTCCTCCGGCGGCGAGCGTCGAACCCCCCACGATCAGGGCCGAAGGTGGCCAGGAATTCTGGGAGGCCTGGATCGAAGAACAGCGCACCGGGCCGGCTGAAACGCCCGCGGCGCCGCCGACAGCGGAGACGGAGTCTCCAGCATCGAGCCGGCGCAAGCCACAGCAGCAGCCCCCTCTCGAGCCTGGCACCGTGCGCCTGTACCTCAACGTGGGACGGCGCGATCGCGCCACGATCGAGGAACTGGAGCGCTTTCTCACCGAGCGCGGCGTGACTGCACAGGCGCTCCAGCTCCACAGCTCGCACAGCTACTTCGCCGTCGACGAATCCCAGGCAGAGAGCACCATCCAGGCGCTCTCCGGGGCACGCTACGGTGAACGCGCCGTAGTGTGCGAGCGCAGCCACCGTTAAGCCGGAACACCACAGTGGCGCAGGCCCCCAAGGGGGCGACCTGTCGCCGAGTAACCTTGGGACACCCATTCGCGCCACAGCGGATGCCCCAAGTTACCTGGGAGTTGGCCGCCGTCGCTGACGGCGCCGCAGTAGGCGGAGAACTGTGGTGTTTCGGTTGAGCACTCCCGCAGGCCCGGAGACCTTCCGGGCCTGCATCTTCAACCGTCAAGAGGGGTGTCCCCAGGGTGACTCGAACACCCGGCCTGCTGTTTAGGAAACAGCTGCTCTATCCTGCTGAGCTATGGGGACAGGGAGGATCTGAGTTACCACCCAGGCTGCGGTGGATCAAGCCGGCAGGTGGTACTGGATCAGCGACTCCACGGGGGCGGCGTTGAGCTTCTGGCGCCCCCCCAGGAACGACAGCTCGATGACGAAGGCGAACCCCA
Organism: Polyangia bacterium; assembly: GCA_036263495.1. Classification (GTDB taxonomy): domain Bacteria; phylum Myxococcota_A; class Polyangia; order Palsa-1104; family SHYY01; genus DATAGU01. The sequence continues at coordinate 11,615 of DATAGU010000134.1, forward strand.
CCAGTTTGCCGCCCTGCCGCTCGACCAGACGCGCGGTCGCAGCGGCCGTGCCGCCGGTGGCGAGCAGATCGTCGATGATGAGGCAGCGCTGGCCGGCGACCGCGTCCTCGTGCATCTCCAGCGCGTCCGTGCCGTACTCCAGGGAGTAGCTCTCGCGCGCCGTCTTGTAGGGGAGTTTCCCGGGCTTGCGCACGGGCGCGAGCCCGATCCCAAGCCGCTCGGCCAGGGCCGCACCGAAGAGGAAGCCGCGCGATTCGATGCCCACCACTAGCTGGACATCGAGCGGCTTCACGCGCTCGGCCAGGAGATCCGTCACCAGACGAAACGAGGGTCCGTGCCCCAGCAGGGGCGTGATGTCGCGAAACAGGATGCCGGGCTTGGGGAAGTCCGGGATGGCACGGATGCGCGCGGTGATCAGATCCAGGCGGTGATCATGGCTCATGGGGTCGTCACTCCTCGGCCAAGCCGATATCAGCCCTTGTGGCCGGGGTCAAGAAGGGCCCACGCTCAGCTGAAACATCACAGTAGGCGGAGGACCGTGGTGTTCCGGCTCACGCTTGCCCCACGCCCGACCCGCCCCAGCCGTAACGCCCCACCAAGTCCACGAAGGTGCAGCTCGTGTCCCAGGCGACGTCGGCCGCCTCGCCGTGCCGGGTCACCACCGCCAGTTTCTGCCCGCGGCGCGGCCCGATCGGGATGATGAGGCGCCCTCCCTCAGACAGCTGCTCAATCAGAAGAGGCGGCAGAGAAGGCGCCCCGGCGGCGACCAGGATGACGTCGAACGGTGCATGCTCCGGCCATCCTCCGGTGCCATCGAAGACGCCGATCTCGAAGTTGCGATAACCACAGGCCGCCATGCGCGCCCGTGCCTGCTCAGCCAGGGACGCAAAGCGCTCCACGGCGTAGACCCGATGCGCGAGCTCACACAGGAGCGCCGCCTGATACCCCGAGCCGGCGCCCACCTCGAGCACCTTCTCCGTTCCCTGGAACTGCCCGAGTTCGAGCATGCGCGCCACCATCCAGGGTTGAGAGATCGTCTGACCTTCGCCAATCGGGAGTGGCCCGTCTTCATAGGACTGCGATTGCTGCGCGGGCGGAACGAACTGCTCGCGGGGCACCCGCCCCATGGCCGCCAGCACACGTGCATCCTTGATCCCGCGGGCGCGCAGCTGGGTCTCGACCATCTCCGCGCGCAATCTCGCCCAATCCGGCATCGCAGCCTCCCCTCGCTAGACCTGGGGCTCCTCCTCCGCCACCACCGCTTCGAAGCCTTCCAGGTGCCACCCCGGCAGCTGCTCGAGCAAGCGGCGCGCGGTGAGGTCGAGATCCAGCGGCGTCACCGACACCACGCCGTGGGCCACCGCGTGACAATCCGAATCCGCCGGCTCCTCCCTACCATTGTCGAGCGGCGGCCCTCCAAGCCAGTAGTAACGACGGCCGCGCAGATCGTCTCTCACTTCGACCTGATCGCGATAGACCCGGCGCCCGAGACGCGTCCACCGATAGCCGAGCGCCCGCCCTGAGGGCACGTTCACGTTGAGGAGCGTCCCCTGCGGGAGCCCCTCGGCGAGGATGGCGCGGCCGAGCGCGTGGGCGAAGGTGGCGGCGTTCGAGAAGTCGCGGTCCCCTCGATGATAGTCGTAGGACATCGCCATCGCCGGCACGTCGCGGATGGCCGCCTCGACGGCGCAGGCCACGGTCCCCGAGTAAAACACGTCGGCTCCAAGGTTGAGGCCGTGGTTGATGCCCGAGACCAGCAGCGACGGCCGGCGCGGCGCCAGCTTGAGGACGCCGAGGTACACGCAATCGACGGGGTTGCCATCGACCGAGAACCAGCCAGGACGGATCTCTTCGACCCGCAGCGGCCGGTCCATCGTGAACGCGTGGCTCGTGGCCGAGCGCTCCCGATCCGGCGCCACCACCATGACCTCTCCCAGATCGGCCAACCGCTCTGCCAGAACGTGCAGCCCACGCGCCTGCACCCCATCATCGTTGGCCAGCAAAATCAAAGGCTTCACGTCGGAAATCCTAGTCACGCGGCCGGGGGACCGCAATTTCTCCCCCGCGCCCGCAGAGAAAGAAAAAGGCGACGCCGTTTACCGGCATCGCCCTTTTTGTCGGGGCGACTGGATTTGAACCAGCGACCCCCTGACCCCCAGTCAGGTGCGCTAACCAGGCTGCGCCACGCCCCGAATTGGTCGAATCGAGCGCTGAATCCTACTCGGCTCGTTCATCGTCGTCAATGATTTGAAGCAGCTGCTCCACCTCTCTTTTGAGCGCCCCGGCCCACCGTCGCACCTCCGGAGGCACCTCCGCACCCTGCTCGACGCGGAGCCGCTTGCGCGTCCCCGCCACCGCCAGGCGCTCATCGTACCGCAGCGCCTTGATGCGCAGGAAGGCCTCTACGTCGCTGTGCCGGTACAGGCGCTGATTCGTGCGGCTCCGCTCGGGCCGGACGTGCTGCGCGAACTCCTGCTCCCAGTACCGCAGCACATAGGGTTCTACGCCCACGATGCGCGCCGCCTCGCCGATCTTGAAGTACGCCTTGTCGGGGATCCGCTCCGGGACGAGCACCGCCTGGCCGCGCCGCTGCGCGCGGCGCCGGCTGCCTCGGGGCTTCGCCTTCCCTCCCGCGCCGTCCGCCTCCCGGTCCAAAGACCACGCCTCCCCGAACGCGTGCGGCGTTACCCGTTCAGCGCGTTCTTGAGGACCTGGCTCGGCTTGAAGGTCAGCACGCGACGGGCGCTGATGGTGATCTCCTCCCCCGTCTGCGGGTTGCGACCGACGCGCGAATTCTTCTCGCGGACCACGAAGTTCCCGAACCCCGAGATCTTGATCTTCTCGCCCCGCTCGAGCGTCTCCTTGATGGTATCGAACACCACCTCCACGATCTCAGCGGCCTCTTTTTTCGAGAACCCTCCGACCTTCTCGTAGACGTTCTCGATGATGTCGGCCTTCGTCATGGTGCGTCGTTCTTGCATCCTGCTTGCCTCACCGCTTGGGCCTCAAGCCAAGGTCTGAGAACTACTCCCAAATGCGGATTTGGTCAATCATTTAGCTTATCTCGGCAGGATCCCGAAGCGCTCCGTGAGGGCCGCGAGCACGCGCTCGTGCTCTTTTCCCACCTCCGCGTCCGTGACCGTGTGGTCCTGCGCCCGGTACCCAACGGACCAGAGCATCCCCTTCTTCCCCGCCGGCACCTTGCCCGCTTCGCGGTAGTCCTCGAGCACCTTGACCGACTCGATGAGGGTCGAACTCTTGGCGATGATCTCCTTCATATCCGCCGCCGGGACGGCTTCGTCGACGAAGAAGGAGATGTCCCGGCTCGACCCCGGGAAGCGAGGCAGGTCCCGGAACAGTGGCCCCGCCCCCTGCCCCAGGGTCCGGAGCGAGAGCTCGAAGGCGAACACCTGGGTCTCGATGTCGAACCGCTGCCGCACGTCGGGGTGGACCTCGCCGAGCGCGCCTACGATCTCGTCCCCGATCACGAGGACCGCCCCGACCCCGGGATGGAGCCAGGGGGCCTCCCCCTCGACCGGCGGACGATAGCGCGCCGTCTCCATCCCCACGCGCAGATCTATCAGGAGGGCCTCCACCATCCCCTTGATGTCGAAGAAGTCGAGCGCCCCGCCCGGCTTGAGCCAGCCGTCGCGGTGCCCCGTGAGCATCACCGCCGCGTGCTGTGGCTCCTCGGGCAGGAGCTCCCCCTCGGCGGCCAGGAACACGGTCCCGACCTCGAACAGCCGCACCTCGTGCACCCCGCGCGCGTGGTTCTGCGCCACGGCCCCGAGGAGCCCGGGCAAGAGCGAGGTGCGCAGGACCGAGAGCTCCTCGCCGAGGGGATTGGCGATGCGCAGGGGTCGCTGGCGACGATCTCCGTCCTTCCAGAGCGCCGCCATCCGCTCCGGCGCCCCGAAACCGAAGCTCACGGCCTCGTGGAGCCCGAGGCCGCGCAGCGCATCACGAGCGAGCTCGCCGACGTCCACCGCCTGCCGGAGCGGCGCCTCCACCATCCGCGGCAACGTCGCCGGCACGCGATCGTAACCGTAAAGACGCGCCACCTCCTCGATGAGATCGACCTCGCGCGCGAGATCCGGGCGAAAGGTTGGGATGCTGCAATGAATTCCATCCTCCCGGACCTGCGGTTCCAGCTCCAGGGCCGCGAGCAGGCGCTGCTCCTCCTCGATCGGGATCTCCATCCCGAGGACCCGCGTCACCCGAGCCGGCCGCAGCACCAGCGTGCGCCGCTCGATCCGCTTCGGGTACGCGTCGATCCACCCGCGCGCGATCTGCCCGCCGGCCGTGCGGGCGATGAGCTGCGTGCAGCGCGCCGAGGTGGACTCGAGCCCGCCGTTGGGATCGGCGCCGCGCTCGAAGCGATGCGAAGCCTCGGTGTGGAGACCGAGACGCCGCGCCGTCCGCCGCACGGACTGCGGGTCGAAGTAGGCACACTCGAGTAGGATCCTCGTGGTCTTGGCCGTGACCTCGGTGTCCTTCCCACCCATCACGCCTGCCAGGGCCACCGGCCGCTCGGCATCGCAGATGAGCAGGTCCCCCGGATCCAGCCGGCGCTCGATCCCGTCGAGGGTGACCATGATCTCGCCCGGCCGCGCACGGCGCACGATGATCTGCTCCCCGGCCAGCTGGTCGAGATCGAAGGCGTGCAGCGGGTGCCCCCACTCGAGCATGGCCAGGTTCGTGGCATCGACCACGTCGCTGATGGAGCGCACGCCGAGCGACTGGAGGCGCAAGCGCGCCTTGAGGCCGCTCTGCCCCACCCGGATGCCCCGCACGATGCGGGCCGTGTATCTCGGGCAGCCGACCGGATCTTCGATCCTCACCCGCCCGAGCGTCTCGGCCGCCTGGTCGCCCGTCCACATCTCGAGCCCAAGCTCGGGAGACTGCCAGCGGGCCTCCGGGAAGAGCGCCGCCACCTCGCGCGCGACGCCACGGTGCCCGAGGCAATCCGGGCGGTTGGGCGTCACGTTCAGCTCGAGGACCGTGTCTTCCCCGAGCAGCGTCGCCACGTCGGCCCCCGGCGTACCTTCATCCAGCACCAGCAGGCCCTCGTGGCTACTCCCGAGGCCGAGCTCGTCCTCGGCGCACAGCATCCCCGGCGAGCGCACGCCGCGGATCTCGCGGCTCGCGATCTCTCGGCCCCCCGGCAACCGCGAGCCCGGACGAGCCCACGGCACCAGCGCCCCCGCCGGCGGAAGGACCGGCGCCCCGCAGACCACCTGGACCACCTCGTGGCCGTCGAACACGTCGACGAGGTGAAGCTGCTCGGCCTTGGGATGGGGCCGCGCGCCACGCACCTCCGCCATCACCACGCCTGCGAACCCGCCCCCCACCTGCACACGGCCCTCGACCTCGAAGCCCGCCGACGTCAGACGACGCGCGATCTCCTCGACCGCCGCCGTACCCAAAGACACCAGCTCACGTAGCCAGTTGATGGAAATCTTCATGTCGCCAGATCGCTGTGAAAGAGCCCGGGGGTTAACCGAGCTGTGAGAGCAGGCGCTGATCGCCCGAGAACAGGAGCTTGATGTCGCTGATGCCGTACTTCAGCATGGCCATCCGGTCGATGCCAAAGCCAAAGGCGAACCCGGTGTAGCGCTCGCTATCGTAGCTGACATGGCGGAACACCTCGGGATCCACCATGCCCGCCCCGCCAACCTCGAGCCACCCCGAGCGCTTGCACACCCGGCAGGCCTCCCCGCTCCCGAGCACCCCGCTTCCCTGGCAGAAAACGCAGGAGAAATCGAGTTCGGCCGAGGGCTCGGTGAAGGGAAAGAACGACGGGCGCAGCCGCACCCGAGCTCCCTCGCCGAAGAACGCACGGGCGAAGTGGAGCAGCGTCCCCTTGAGGTCGGCGAAGCTCACCTGCTCGTCGACCACCAGCCCCTCCACCTGATGGAACATCGGCGAGTGGGTGGGGTCGTCGTCGCGGCGATAGACCGGCCCCGGACAGATCACTCGCACCGGCGGGCGCACGGCCAGCATGGTGCGGATCTGGACCGGCGACGTGTGGGTCCGGAGCAGGATGTCCTTCTGACCGGCGAGGTAGAAGGTGTCCTGCATGTCGCGCGCCGGGTGATCCGGCGGCATGGCGAGCGCTTCGAAGTTATTGAAATCCGTCTCCACCTGCGGCCCGGTGGCGAGGGCGAACCCGAGTTGCGCGAAGATCCGTTCGATCTCGCGCCGCGCCAGCGTCACTGGATGGAGGTGCCCGAGCGCCTGTGAACGCCCCGGCAACGTCACGTCCACGGTGCGCCTGAGGTCCGCGAGGCGAGCCTCGTTCGCGAGGGCCACCAAACGGCCCTCGACGGCCTCTTCGATCGTGGTCTTGGCTCGGTTGAACGCCTCGCCGATGCTCCGCTTGGTCTCTGGCGTAGCACCGGCGAACCAGTTCTTTCGTCCGACGGTTAGCGCGCCTTCGCGCCCGAGGTAGAGCGCCTGCAGGCGACGCAGCTCCTGCTCGCTGTGGACCTGGGCCAGCTCATCCTGGAAGCGGGAGATGAGGGCAGAGATTTCGAGTTCGATCGCGGAAGGGTCGGCCACGTCTCAAAAGGGCGGCTAGGTCGTCGCCGTCTCCACCACCTTCTTGAAGGCGGCGGGATCGCTGATGGCCAGATCGGCCAGGATCTTGCGGTCGAGCTCGATGTTCTTGCGGTTCATGTTGCCGATGAGCTTCGAGTAGCTCAGCCCGTGGGGGCGCACGGCCGCGTTGATACGGACGATCCACAAGCGGCGGAAATCACGCTTGCGCATCCGGCGGTCCCGCGTGGCGAAGCGCCACGCATGGTGGACCGCCTCGACCATGGCTTTCCACAGCTTCGAGCGGCCTCCACGGAAGCCCTTGGCTTCCTTGCGAATCCGATTACGTCGGCGACGTGCTTTGAAACCACGTTTTGCCCTGGGCATCGTTCGTTCTCCTCTCCTGGCGTTCGGGACCGCGCGAGCGCAGTTTCATACCCTGAGCCGAGGAATCAGATCTTCAGATCTGGGGGTGAGAAGCCTGAAAGATCAGGCTCCGTAGGGAAGGGTTCGTTTGACCTGCGCCTCTTGGGCGTGATGGACGATCGCGGTCCCGCGCAGGTGGCGCTTGTTCTTGTGGCGCTTGCCGGTCAGAAGATGCGATACGCCCGCCTGCTTGTGCTTCAGACGTCCCGTCGCCGTCACGCGGAATCGCTTCTTGGCGCCCGAGTGGGATTTCATCTTGGGCATCGTGGTCCTCTTGGTCTCTCGTGGGTGTTCTACCGTGGGTTTATACTATGGACTACTGCTGTAGTAGCAGCTACTTGGAACGTTTGGCAGAGGCCGATGAGGGTCGTATCGGGCGGCTGCCGGTCGCCGGGCCTCCCGCCGATGGCGATGATGCGGGCCGAGCGCTCGCCGCTGGTGCGCTAGCAGGGGCCGCCGGTGCACTAGCAGGGGCCGCCGGTGCACTAGCAGGGGCCGTCGGTGCGCTAGCAGGGGCCGTCGGTGCGCTAGCAGCGGCCGTCGGTGCGCTGACAGGGGCCGCCGTTGCGCTGGCGGGGGCCTCCGGCGCACTGGGCGGAACCGCAGAGGCACCAGGCGAGGCCGCTCCTCCACTGGCAGGAGCCGCGCCGGGGCCAGTCGAGACCGGTCGCGGAGCCGTCGGCAATGGAGCGGTCTTGATGACACCACCGCGCGGCGCGATGATCATGAGCATCCGCCGGCCTTCCATCATGGGCGCCTGCTCGATCATCCCGATGTCGCTGCATGCCTCGTAGACCGCCTTGAGCATCGCCTGCCCCGTCTCCGGGTGAACGATCTCTCGGCCGCGGAAGATGATCACCAGCTTGGCCTTGTTGCCTTCCTGGAGGAAGCGACGGATGTGACGGACCTTGAAATCGAAGTCATGGTCATCCGTCTTGGGCCGGAACTTGATCTCCTTCAACGTGACGGTCGACTGGTGCTTCTTCGCCTTGGCCTGCTGCTTGGACTGTTCGTACTTGAACTTGCCGTAGTCCATGATGCGACAGACCGGCGGCACGGCCTTGGGAGACACCTCGACCAGATCCAGGCCCGATTCCTCTGCGCTCCGCAGGGCCTGGTCTGTGGGCATGATCCCGAGCTGCGTGCCGTCGGCGCCGATGACGCGCACCTCGGGCACGCGGATACGGCGGTTCACACGGTAACTGTCCTGGCTGCTGGGGCCGCGATCGATCGGTCTGGCGATGGTTCTTCCTCCAGTGAGGAGCAACGCGAGGCGCGGCACAAGAGGGGGGGCGCCTCACATCATTCATATGTACGTGGTCGTGTCCCTCGGGGGTCGAGGTGTTACATCGTTGTAGGCGCGGGCAGGATTGAACTGCCGACCCCTACCGTGTCAAGGTAGTGCTCTCCCACTGAGCTACGCGCCTTCGTCACCCCTGCCACTCTACCACAGATACGTTCTGGCCTTGCAGCCTGAAGCGTGGTCCCTGGGACCGAAATCTGGGGGCGAGCGGCGATGTGGACTTCCTCCTCGAACGTCTTCCTCGTACTTCGAGGATGGGGTTCGCGGGTCCCCAGGTCTTAGTCCTGGGCACGTTGGGTGTCAAGCTTTTTCCAGGGACGCGGGTCGCGGAGGTGCAGGCGCACCTGGCGGATGAAGTCGTCCACGCTGAACGGCTTGAGGAGGAACCCATCGGCCCCGGCGCGGAAGGAGTCGCGCCGCACCTCGTCGTCCGAGCGGGCCGTGGCCACGATCACCGGGACGTCGCGCGTGGCCGCCGCGTTCTTGAGGCGCCGGCAGAGCTCGAGGCCGTCATTGCTGTCGATGATGACGTCCAGGATAACGAGGTCGCAGGTCTCGTCGATGTTCTCGAGCGCCGACTCGCTCGACACCGCGCACCGCACCTCGCAGCCCTCACGCTCGAGGATGAGGCGGATGAAGTCGAGGATGCCCGGCTCGTCGTCCACGACGACCACGCGCGGCCGTTGCTCGGGCGTCTCCCGCTCGCCGAGGAGGCGGCGCAGGCGCGACGGCAGGCGCGTCATCTCCTCGGGGAGCAGGACGCAATCGGCCCAGGAGAGCGCCTCGGCGCGCTCCTCGGCCTGCACCAGGGCGATGAGGGGCAGCTCCTGGATCTCCGCCTCGCCGCGCAGGGCGCGCAGGGCCTCGCCGAGATCGGGCTTGCCGAGCGCCAGGACCAACGCGTCGGGCCGGTGGCGGCGCGCCCGCCGCACGAGATCCACCACGCTCTGCGCCTCGAGCAGGGCGAAGCCCTCGCGCTCGAGCAGGCTGCGCAGGAGCGGGGCCATGACGACCGACGCCCCCACGAGGAGCAGCGGTTGCTCCGCCCTGGGCGTCACCTCGACCTCCTGCCCGAGCGGCAGCGTGACCTGGAAGGTCGAGCCGCGGCCCTCGACGCTCTCGACCGAGATGCGGCCGCCGTGCAGGGTGACGATCTCTCGCGCGAGCGAGAGGCCGAGCCCGGTGCCGCCGAACTTGCGCGTCGCCGAGGCGTCCACCTGGAAGAACCGATCGAACACCTTGTGCTGCATGGCCGCCGGGATGCCCACGCCGGTGTCGCTGACGGTGATGAGCACCTCGCCGCCCACGCGGCGCGCAGCCACACGGATCTGGCCGGCCCCCTCACAAAACTTCTCGGCGTTCGAGAGCAGCGCGCGCAGGACCTGCACGAGCCGGGCGTGGTCGCCGTCGACCTCGAACGGCTCGTCGCCGAGCTCGACCACGAGTTCGATGCCGCGGGTGCGGATGCGCTCGGCCATCTGCGCGAGCGCGTCGCGGATGGGCAGGCGCACATCGAGGCGCGCGCGGCGCACGGTGAGGCGCCCTCCCTCGCGCTGGGCGAAGTCGAGGAGCATCTCGATGAGCTCGATCAGGCGGTCGGTGTTGGCGCCGGCGATCTCCAGGCCGCGCCGCTGGCGCTCGGTCAGGGGTCCGAGGGCGCCACGGCGCAGGAGATCGTTGTATCCCTTGATGCTCACGAGCGGCGTGCGCAGCTCGTGGGAGACGTTGGCGAGGAGCTGCGACTTCAAGCGGTCGAGCGAGGCCAGCTCCTCGTTGCGCTCGCGCAGCTCGGCGATGGTCTGCTCGAGGCGCTTTTGCAGCGCGTAGACCGGGGTCACGTCCCGCATCACCGACTCGATCACCGCCACCCGGCCGCTCGCGTCGCGCACCGGGTAGAAGGCCTGGTGCAGCATGGTCGTCGTGCCGTCCTTGCGGCGGACGCCGATCACGGCCCACTGCGGCTCCCCTTCCAGGCAGCGCCGCAACGTCTCCTCCTGGGTCTCCTTGAACTCAGGCAGCACCGCCTGCTGGAGGAGGTGCGGGTCGGCGTACAGCTCTTCGGGGGTGTAGCCGGAGAGGCGTTCGGCCGAATCGGTGATGTAGAGGAGGTTGCCGGTGGGCACGTCGAAGCGGGCGAAGGCCTCGGGGGAGGTTTGCGCCTGCGCGTCGGCCGGGGGTTCGGGCGCGGGTGCGGAGGCGCCGGCGGCACCGAGGAACGGGTTGCGGATGCGGGTGATGTCGAAGGCCAGGGTGACCACGCTCCAGTGGCCGGCGGTCCCGTCGGGGGGCGCGGAGCCCGCGGGGGTTGGCGCGGGCGCCGCGTTGAGCATCGGGACGGGGGTCGAGACCATGTGGAGGAAGCGCTGGGTGCCGTCGGCGCGGGTGATGCTGCGCTGGTGGTGGATGGCGCTCGTGCCGGGGCGGCACAGCTGGGCGAAGAATTCGCGCGAGCGGCCCTGTTCCGCGGGGTCGAGGTGGAGGGCCGAGATCCACTGGTGTCCCTGGAGGGCCTCTAACGGATGCCCGAGGAGATCGATCATGGCCTGGTTGGCGAACAGGAAGTAGCCGCTGTCGCTGTGGCCGCTGAGCGCGACCGGACCGTAAAAGAGACCGTCCCACAGCACCGTATAGAGATCGATGTCTGTGTCGACGGCCCCCCCTGGGACTCGTTGGAGTGGCACAGTGCGCCTACGGGCTCCAAACCTAGTGGAGCGGCGGCGCCTTCGTCAAGTCGGGGCGGGCGCCACCCCGCGCCCCTCGCCTCCCCACGTCCACGCGTCCGTGCAGGGCGTCCACGCGTCCGTACAGTGCGTCCGCGTATCCGTGTAGTGGGTCCGCGTGTCCGTGTAGGGGGGACCCGTGTTGATCGGGGGTGGGCCTCGTGCTGATCGGGGGTGGCCTCGTGTTGATCGGGGGTGGGCCTCGTGTTGAGGTCGAGTAACCGCTCCTCCAGACCCTCCCCTCCCCTCTCTTCCCCTACCTACTTGCCCCGATGAGGATCAGCAGATTTGGAACAGGAGGGCGACGAGGCCGATGAGCAGCAAGGGGGGGGCGACGGTGGCGAGGCGTGGATGGCGGCGGCGAAGGACACGGATGCGATAGCCGAGGCGCACGCCAAGGACGTATCCGGGTGGGGGCCGTCGGGTCATCGTGGTCCCTGGTAAGCGGATGGTAGTCGAGGAGGTTACTGCTCGCGCCGTCGGAGTTCACGAGGTTTCTGGCGCCTGCTCCCGTGGTCAGCGGTCGTTGAGGACTCCCCGCCCCAGATGGGGCCTGGGGTCCCCATCTGGGCTATCTGGGCTGGGTGGTGGGTATTGGAACGCGGGCACTTCGGTATGGGCGAGCGCTGGTATGGCGCATGCTCTGGGAACGTGCGGCTTGTCGTTGAGGACACGATTCCATGGCGGGATCGTGGCAGACGACCCCAGACGAGTAGCAGAGCGGAGGAATCCAATGTTCACCAAGACCAAGATGCTCACGAGAGCGGCGATGTTCGCGATGGTCGGCAGCGCGTTCACGTTCGGCTGCGGCGCCCAGGATCCGGCGGCGGAGCGGCAGGAGATCATCGACAACTTGATCCAGGCCGGGTACCCCGCCAAGGACATCGAGATCTTCGACGGGCAGGTGTACGTCCAGAAGGACGGTCACGTGACGCTGGAGGCCTCGCGCGAGATGCTCGGGACCACGGGCAGCGCCGAGCAGTACCGGACGAACAACCTGGTCGGCACGAGTGTGACGAAGATCTGCATCAACCCGACGTCGACGTTCAACAGCTACTCCCGGCTCAGCCAGGGCCTGGACCTCGCGATCGCCAACTACAACGCGCTCGGGCTCCGCATCTCCTTCCAGCGGGGCGGGACGGGCTGCACGGCGAACATCACGGCGCAGACGACGTCGGGCGCCGGCGGCTCCTCGGGCTTCCCGTCGGGCGGCCGCCCCTATGGGACGATCAACATCGGCACCGGGCTCCAGAGCTACAGCCTCGACGTGAACGAGCACGTCATCACCCACGAGATCGGGCACACGATCGGCTTCCGTCACTCGGACTACTACAACCGCGCGATCAGCTGCGGCACGGGCGGCAACGAGGGCGATGGCGGCGTGGGCGCGATCTTCATCCCGGGGACGCCGAGCACGGCGACGGTCGGCGGCTCGATCATGAACGCCTGCTTCCGTTCGACCGAGACGGGCGAGTGGACGAACAGCGATATCACCGCGCTGAACTACCTCTACTAGTCTCCTCTTCGACGCGTTAGTCTGGTCGCCTGCTCATGTCCCGCCGCAGGCTGTTCCTCACCGCCGCCATCGCCGTGTCGCTGGGTGCCTCGGCCTGTAAGGACATGGCGCCCCGGGTCCCCAATGTCTGTCAGACGGCGACGGCGGCGGCGCAATCGGTCCGCGATCTGCAATGCGGGCCGACCCTCGACTTCATCCCCGTCAACAGCTACCAGGGCGCGATCGGCGCGGTCGATGACCGCGAGGACGCGGTGGTCCTGATCAACGGGCTCTGCACGGGTACGCTGATCGCGGCGGCGGCCGGGCCGGTGGTGCTGACGGCGGGGCACTGCGTGGGGCTGGGCGATCACCCCCTGGTGGTGTTCAACTTCGAGGACGCGCCGGACGGTGATCCATTGATCACGGAGGGCACGGTCATCGAGCAGTCGAATGCGCCCGACTACGCGCTCATCCGGCTCGACGAGTTGCCCGCGGTGGCGCCGACGCCGCTCGGGACGCAGCCGGGCGACCGGCTCGCGATCATCCAGCATCCCCGGGGGCGTCCCAAGGTGGTGGCCGAGGGGGCGTTCCTGGACTCGTGCAATGGGCTCATCTACTACACGGATCTGGACACGCTGGTGGGGAGCTCGGGCGCGGGGGTGCTGAACCGTGAAGGCTTTCTCGTCGGCGTCCACACGGACGGGGATTGCGACACGGACGGCGGCGGCGCCAACCGCGGCTGGACGGCGGCGAGGATCGTGGAGGCGTCGCCGTATCTGGAGGACGCGGACCTCACCCTCCCCTTCTGACGGTACGCGAGATGGGATAGGCTTTGGGCATGGAACCCATGACGGCCCTCGCGCCGAGAAGCCCGGCCTCTCTTGCGCAGCGTTTTGCCGCGGTGCGCCGCCTGTCGGTGCGGCAGCGCAAGAAGTGGCTCGAGATCCTGTTCAGCTTCGAGATGAAGAACGCGTACGACGTCTATGACGAGGAGCAGCGGCCGGTGCTGCGCGTGCAGGAGCAGGGGAGCGGGTTCTGGTCGCTGATGAAGCGGCTGTTCCTCGGTCCGGTGCGGCCGTTCATGGCGACGGTGAAGGATCTCGGGACGCAGGAGACGCTGCTCGAGCTGCATCGTCGGTTTCGCTGGATCTTCCATCGGCTGGAGGTGCGCACGCCGGACGGGCAGCCGCTCGGGGCGATCGAGAAGCGCTGGAGCTGGTTCCGGCGCATCTATGACGTCCAGGATGCGTCGGGGCAGGTGGTGGCGGAGCTGTTCGGGCCGATCCTGCGGCCCTGGACGTTCGAGATCCGGGTCGGGGGGCAGACGCTCGGGCATATCCGCAAGAAGTGGAGCGGGCTGGCCAAGGAGCTGTTCACGGACGCGGACAACTTCGCGGTGGAGCTCGGGGATCTGCCGGACGCGACGCTGAAGACGCTGGCGTTCGCGGCGACGGTGCTGGTCGACGTGGTGCACTTCGAGCGCGCCAAGGGGGGGTGAGCGCGGGGCATGCTGCCGCTCGAACGGACGCATCTCCTGCGCGATGATCTGGCCTGGTTGCCGGCGGGGCTGCGCGCGCTGCGCTGGTCGGTGGCGGGGGCGATCTGGACGGGGGTGGTGGGGACTGTGATCGCGGCGGCCGCGCTCGGGCCGGGGGTGGTGGTGGCGCTCGGGAAGGGGGTGGCGCTGCTCACGGTGGGGGGGATCTATCTCGGGGATCGGGCGGCGCGTACGGCGCTGCGGGTGCGTCTCGGGCGGCTGGCGCGCGGGCAGGTGCGGCTGGATGCGCTGGCCCAGGAGCCGGATGGGGAGCTGGTGCACGTGCGGGGGCGGGTGCGCGCGTACGAGGCGCTGCCGGGGTTTCTGCATGGGACGCCGGCGGTTTATCGGCGCATGATCTTCGTGCTGGGGGGGACGAAGGTGGTGCACGAGGCGGCGGTGGACTTCGGTCTAGTGGACGAGGCGGGGGAGCTCATCACGGTGGCGGTGGCGGGGTCGCGCCTGCTCCTGCCGGGCGGTGGGGGGGACGCGGATCGGGCGGAGTATCCGGACTTGCCGAGGTTCCTCGAGCTGCCGCTCCCGCCGTCGCTGGGGCGGGTGGCGGAGCGGGCGCGGCTCGGGATCGAGCGTGGGGCCGCGGCGCCGCCGGTGTCGGCCTGCGAGTTCCTGGTGCGCGATGGGGAGGAGGTGGAGGTGGTGGGCTACAAGACGCGGGTGGTGGACCCGACGGTGGCGATGCGGCTCGAGCGGGAGACGCCGATGCGGGCGGCGCTGCGCTCGGGGCGCGAGTTGCCGCTGCTGATCACGCCGCGTTTCAGGGAGTGAGGTCGCGCCGGGTCAGCGGCGGGGCCCGAGGTAGGGCTGGCAGGTCTTCTTGAGGGCGTCGAGCTCGGCGGCGGGCACGTCCTTGATGTGCTCCTCGTAGCGCAGGACGCGGCACCCGAAGGCGAACCAGCCGGCGGCGGTGGCAGGGAAGACGAGGGCGACGTCGTTGCTGGCGGTGGCGAGAATGCGCCGGCCGTCGGGGGAGAAGGAGACGTCGGCGAAGGCGCGGGCGTAGCCGGTGATGACGAGCAGGCTGTCGCCGCTGCCGGCGTCCCACAGGCGGACGGTGCCGTCGCTGCTGGCGGTGACGAGCCGGGTGCCGTCGGGGGAGAAGGTGGCGGACCAGACGTGATCGGTGTGGCCCTGGAGGGCGCGCAGGACAGCGCCGGTGCGAGTGTCCCACAGGGTGACGCTGCCGTCGGCCTGGGCGGTGACGGCGCGCACGCCGTCGGGGGCGAAGGCGGCGGAGTGGATCTCGGCGGCCTCGTCACCGAGGGTGCGGAGGAGGCGGCCGTTCTGGGCGTCCCACAGGCGGGCGGTCTTGTCGGCG
The DNA here is from genome assembly GCA_036263495.1 of Polyangia bacterium. Classification (GTDB taxonomy): domain Bacteria; phylum Myxococcota_A; class Polyangia; order Palsa-1104; family SHYY01; genus DATAGU01. Next base: position 26,969 of record DATAGU010000134.1, read on the forward strand.
CTGGCGGTGATGACGCGCGAGTTGTCGGGGGAGAAGGCGGCGGTGTAGACGGTGCCGGTGTGGCCTTGGAGGACGGCGAGGGGGCGGCCGCTCTGCGCGTCCCACAGGCGCGCGGTCTGGTCGTTGCTGGCGGTGACGATCTTGGTGCCGTCGGGGGCGTAGACGGCGGTGCCGATCCAGCTGGCGTGGCCTTTGAGCTGGAGGACGACTTCGCCGCGCTCGTTCCACAGGCGGGCCATGGCGTCGTGGCTGGCGGTGAGGATGCCGTGGCCGTCGGGGGAGAACTCGGCGTCGCCGATGGGGGCCGGGTGTTTGTCCATGAGGGTGCGGAGGAGGTGGCCGGTGCCGGCGTTCCACAGGCGCGCGGTGCCGTCGTTGCTGCCGGTGACGATGCGCTGGCCGTCGGGGGAGAAGGCGGCGGAGTAGACGGAGGAGGTGTGCCCGACGAGGCGCAGGGCGGCCTGGCCTCCGGCGAGGTCCCAGGCGCGCACGGTGCCGTCGGCGCCGCCGGTGAGGAGGTGGGCGGCGTCGCTGGTGAAGGCGACGGCCCGCACGGAGTTCTCGTGGCCCTCGAGTCCGAGGAGGGTGCGGCCGGTCTCGTTGTCCCACAGGCGGGCGGTGCCGTCGGAGCTGGCGGTGGCGATGGTGTGGCCGTCGTGGGTGAAGACGGCGGCGGCGAGGGGGCCGCTGTGGCCGGTGTAGGTGCGGACGAGGCGCCCGGTGTTGGCGTCCCAGAGGCGGGCGGTGCCGTCGGCGCTGGCGGTGAGCATGTGGACGCCGTCGGGCGAGAAGGCGAGGCCGGAGACGCGGTCGGCGTGGCCGGTGAGGACTTGCGCGAACGGGGGGGACCCGGGCGGGAAGGTGAAGCGGCGGTATTCGTTGAGGCGGTCGAGGCGCACGAAGCGGACGTTGCCGTCGCCGAGGCCGAAGGCGAGCCGCCCGTCTTTGGGGGAGAAGGCGATGGACCAGATGGCGGCGACGGTGGTGGTGGCCGGGGTGGCGATGCGATCCAGGACGGAGGGGAGGTTGAAGGGGCGCCCGAGGGCGAGCTCGCCGGTCACGGCGTCCCACATCCAGCCGATGCCGTTGGCGTCGCCGGCGGCGACGTACTGGCCGCTCGGGGAGAAGGTGGTGGCCAGGAGGGCCGCGCCCTGCCCGCGCAGGGTCCTGAGGGTGCGGCCGGTGGCGGTGTCCCACAGGCGCACGGTGCCGTCGGCGCTCGCGCTGGCGAGCTGTTTGCCGTCGGGGGAGAAGGCGACGGACCAGACCTTGCCAGTGTGGCCGGTGAGGGGGGGACGGGCGCGGCCGGAGGGGAGCTCCCACAGGCGGACGGTCTTGTCGTCGCAGGCGGCGGCAACGAGGGTGTCATTCGGGGAGACGGCGACGGAGGAGACGCCGGGGGTCTGGCCGGCGAGGGGCTGCCAGGCGACGACCTGGCGGGCGGCGGCGACGAGGCCTTCGCCGACGCGGCTGAGGATGGCGGGTTCGCCGGGGAGGAGGGGGCTGAGGGCCTGCATGCCGGCGACGAGGGCCTGGAGGTGCATGCCGGGTTGCTCGGCGAGGAGGCGGGCGCGGAGGGCCTTCTCGATGAGGCGGCCTTCTTCGGCGACTTTGTAGGCGGTCGCTTCGCGTCCGGCGGCCTGTTCGGCGAGTTCCTGGGCGGCGCGCGCTTTCTGGGCGCTGTCTTCAGCGCGGCGGCGCTCCTGCTCGGCCTTGTGGGCGTTCTCTTCGGCGCGCTGGCGCTCCTGCTGGGCTTGCTGGGCGCTGTCTTCGGCGCGGCGGGCGTTCTCTTCGGCGCGCGCGCGCTCCCGCTGGGCCTGGCGGGCGTTGTCCTCGGCGCGGGCCCGCGCCGCTTCGCGTTCGGCGGCGCTCCGCCGGGCGTCTTGTTCGGAGGCGCGGGCCTGGGCGGCGGCGGCCTCGGCCTGGCGGCGCGCAGCCTGTTCGCGCTGGGCGGAGACGGTGGCGGCCTGGGTGGCGGCCTCGGCCTGGGTCTGCGCGGCGCGGGCCTGGCGGTACTGCCAGAGCGCGAGGCCGAGGGCGGCGGAGACGAGGGAGAGGAGGGCCATGAGGCCGGCGATGGTGCGCCGCCGGCTGCGCGCCTCGGCCTCGGCGCGCTCGCGGCGCTCTCGTTCGAGCTCGGCCTGGCGCCGGGCCTCTTCTTCGCGCCGGCCGAGCTCGAGGCCGGTCATGATGAACTCGGTCTCTTCGGGGCCGAGGTCGCTGCGGGTGCGCGACCACTCGCGCGCGGCGCGCAGGGCTTCGCCGCGGAGGAGGAAGTCGTCGGAGCGGCCGGCGGCGAGCCAGCGCTCGAGGGGGGCGGCGATGTAGCGCTCGGCCTCTTTGCGCTTGGCCCAGGCATCGTCGAAGACGGTGGCGAAGATGCGGTTGCGTACGGCCAGCCGGGCCTCGCCGGTGTCGCGCCGCTCGGCGGTCATGCCGGTGAGGCGCAGGGCCTGGTGGACGGGATCCGCGCCGTCGCTCGGGACGGCTTCGCCGGCGAGGAGGCGGCGGTAGAGGCGCAGCATGGGGTCGATGCGCGGGTTCTTGTCGGCGCGGGTGAAGGCGCTCTCGGCGGCGCCGAGGTTGGGGTCTTCGACGCGGCCGCGGCGGAAGAAGAGTCTCTCGACGATCTGGGCGACGGTCTGGGCCAGGGGCTCGGCGCGAGGCGCGGCGCCGGGCCGGGTGGCGATGGCGAGGAGCTCTTCGCACACCTTCTGGGTCATGTAGGGGTGGCCGCGGGTCCAGGCGTAGATCTCGTCGAGCCAGGCGGCGGGATCGCCACCGAGCGGGGCGAGCGCCGGGGCGAAGACCCGGACCTCGGCGCGGGTGAAGTCCTCGAGGCGGATGGCGCGGCCGATGTTGAAGGGGGTGCGCTTGGGATCGGCCATGAGGTCGCCGGGGGCGGCGACGCCGAGGAGGCAGAAGGCGAGCCGGGTGTACTCGGGATCGTCGGAGCGCCGGTTGTAGAGGGCGCGGATGGCGGCGAAGAAGTCGTCGCGCGGGAAGTCGAAGCCGAGGACGGCGTCGATCTCGTCGACGAAGATGACGATGGGCGCGGGGACGGCGGAGAGGACTTCGGCGCGCCAGTAGCGGCTCCAGCGCTGGACGGGCGGGAGGTCGGGGTGGCGCCGCCAGAAGTCGTCGGGGTCGTGGGGCAGCTCGAGCTCTTCGGCGACGGCGGAGAGGAAGCCGAAGTACCACTGCTCGATGGTGACGCCGCTGCCGATGCTGGTGAGGTCGATGGCGGCGCAGCGCACGCCTTGGCGGCCGAGGCGGGCCATTGTATGGACGCGCAGGCTGGACTTGCCGATCTGGCGTGGCGCGAGGACGTAGCAGAACTCGCCCTCGGCGAGGACCCGGGGCAGCTCTTCGTCGGCGGGGCGCTCGACGTAGAGCATCCCCTCGCGCAGCGCCCCGCCTGATTTCAGGCGCGGCGGGGCCATCACAGGAGCCAGCTGTAGAGGCGGCAGCGGAGCCGGAAGCGGCCGTCCGTGTAGTGGACGAGGCCGGCGCGGCGGAGCTCTTCGTAGGCCTCGGGGTCAAGGCTGTCGGTGCCTTCGGGGCCGAGGCCGCGCAGGGCTTCGGCGAGGGCCGGGCGGCTGCGCAGGAAGCTGCGGCAGACGCGCAGGTGCTCTTCGAAGGGTCCGGCGTCGCCGACGCCGGTCAGGATCTTGGTGAGGGGGATGCCGTGCTGCGCGGCCTGGTACATGGCGAGGCGCGCGAGGTAGGGGTGGCCGCCGACGAGGCCGGTGAGCTGCTCGATCTCCTCGGCGCCCCAGGGGAGGCCGTGGCGGCGCGCGAGCTCGGCGAGCTGGGGGGCGTCGAGCTCGTCGAGCTCGATGGGCTCGCTGAGGTTACGGAACGGCGAGTTGTGGACGTTCTCGGTGAGGCGCATGGGCGTGGTCGAGACGGCCAGGATGAGGCGCAGCCGGGTCCAGGGGTCGCGGGTGTTCTCGGCCCAGGCGCGCAGCATGCCGAAGAAGCTGTCGCTGTAGGGCTGGCCCAAGACGGTGTCGGCGTGATCGATGGCGATGACGAGCGGCCCCTGGGTGCGCTGGAGGAGCTCGCGCACGAGGCGGCGCAGCTTGTCGTTGGGCGCGGCGCTGGTCAGGCCGAAGGCGCGCTCGACGAGCTCGTCGCCGTCGGGTTCGTCGGCCACGAGGTCGAGGGCGAGGGCGCGGAGGAAGGTGTCGAAGGAGGCCCGCTGCTCCTGGCTGATGGCGTGGAGGTTGACCTGGATGATGGCGCAGTCGCCGCCCCGGCGGCGGCGGAACTCGGCGAGGAGATGCTCGAGGAGCCAGGTCTTGCCGAAGCGCTCGGGGCCCCACAGGCACGCGGGGATGCCCGGATCCTCGAGGTACGCGAGGGCGTCCTTCTCGGCGCGCTCGCGGCGCACGTACCAGGCGGCGTTGTAGCGCGCGTCGGGGCGCTGGAGGGAGACGGGCGGGGTCCGGGGGCGGAGCTCCTGGCGCGTGGTCTCGGGGGCTGGGGCCGCGCCTGGGGAAGGTGACGGTGGAGGGCCGGGCGGCGGAAGGCTGGGGGGCGGGCCGGCGAGGGCGCTGGCCACGTCGCTCGCGCGGGGGTAGCGATCCTGGGGGCGGCGCTCGAGGCAGCGCAGGATCGCAGCGTCCCACCGGGGATCGAGCTCCGGCACGCGGAGGCGTGCCGAGGGCGCGGGCTGGACGATGCGCCGGGTGGCCACGGACAGGGGGGTGTCGCCTTCGAAGGGCCGCGACCCGGTCACCATCTCGTAGAGGAGGACGCCGAGGGCGTAGATGTCGGCGGCGGCCGTGATCTCCTCGCCGAGGACCTGCTCGGGCGCCATGTACGCGGGGGTCCCGAGGATGTCGCCGGTCTGGGTGAGGTCGCGCTGGGTCTTGGTGGGGGCGGTGAGGCGGGCGATGCCGAAGTCGGTGATGACGGCCCGGGGGCCGGCCGGGCCTTGGCCCGGAACGAGGAGGACGTTGCGTGATTTGAGGTCGCGATGGACGACGCCGACGTCGTGGGCGGCCTGGAGGCCGGCGACGAGCTGGAGCGCGAGCGGCAAGGCCTCCTCGGTGCTGAAGCGCCCGTCCCGCTGGATGCGTTCGGCCAGGGTCTCGCCGGCGAGGAGCTCCATGCTGAGGAAGGGGACCTCGCCTCGGGTCTGGCTCTTGGGCCCGCGGTGAAAGCCCACCTCGAAGATGCGGCAGACGTTGCGGTGGGTGACCCTGCGGGCGAGCTGGATCTCGCGTTTGAAGCGCTCGAGCCAGCGGGGCTCGCGGGCGAGCTCCGGGCGCAAGAGCTTGAGGGCGACGCGCTCCTGGAGGATGAGGTCTTCGGCTTCGAAGATCTGGCCCATGCCGCCCTGGGCGAGGAAGCGCGTGATGCGATAGCGGCTGCTCACGGTCTCGCCATCCTTGAGGATGGGCTCCACCGCGCCATCTGGGGCCGGATCCCCGGTGTCGGGGTCCGCGGGCATCCCCCGGCCGGGGGGCGACAGGGTGATGCTCGCGGCGGCGTCCGGCCGGCTCGCTGGTTCGCCGCCCTCGCCGCTGCTGTGCTCGCGCCTCGTCATCGATGCTCCCTGTGCCGGTGCCGGTTCGTGTCCACGATCGTCCCTGTCATTCTGGGGCGGCCGCCTTGGCCCACACTCCCGCATGGAGCCAGGTAGGGGACGATCCTTCCGCGTATTCTATACGTTACGTCGGGGAGAAATAGGGCTTCTCGGCAGGGTGGGCGCCTGAATCATCCGGGCCAGAGGGCCGCGGATCAGGCGCTATCAGGCTCGTGACGCCGCAAGGCCGCAAGCTCGGTCTCCAGCGCCCGGAGCCGCTCCTCCGCCTCCTCGCGTCGCGCCGCCTCGGCCGCGCGCTGGCGTTCCGCCTCCTCGCGTCGCGCCACCTCGGCCGCGTGCTGGCGTTCCGCCTCCTCCCGTCGCGCCACCTCGGCCGTGTGAGCCTCCACGGACGTCGGCAAGAGTTCGCCATCGGGATGGAACCAGCGCAGCCAGGATCCGGGGAAGCCCTGGTAGCTGCCCTCCCAGGGGCCGAGCTCCAGGCCCAGCCGGTCGGCAGGCAGCCGCCCCG
>DATAGU010000135.1:0-15687 GCA_036263495.1 Polyangia bacterium
CAGGTAGATCGACAGCTCGATGCGCGCCTGCTCGAGCGCGCGCTCGGCCGCCACCACCTGCGCCTCGCGCTGCAGGATGGCGCGCGCGTTCTCGGTGCGTTCGATCTGCGGGATGTCGCCACGCTCCACGCGGGTGGCGACCGCCGCGTCCCGCGCGATCGCGACCTGCAAGAGGCGCCGGGCAATGGCCAGCCGCCGCCCGGCCGCCACCCACTCCCAGTACCGCTGCGAGGCCGCGCGCACCGCGACCAGGCGCTGCTCGAGGAGGTTCAGATCCGCCACGCTCTGGCCCAGCGCGGCACGTTCGATGTTCGCGCGCCGCCGGTCGACCGGCCCGTTGCGGAGGAGCGGCACCTGCAGCCCGAGACGCAGCTCGCCGCCGCCGTTGGTCTCCTGCTTGCCGTCATAGGACGCGAACTTGCCGAGGCCGAGCCGGTACCCGCCGATCACGGTCGCCCCCCAGAGCGGCGTGGGCTGCTCCACCCACGAATCCAGCCGCAGCGAGGGGTAGTAGCCATACGCCGTGCCCCCGAAGCGGGTGCGCCACACCGGGTCGAAGGTGCCGCGCGCCGCCAGGAGCTCGGCGTCGGCCACCCGCCGCTCGGCGCGGGCGGCGTCGAGGAGCGGGTAGCGACGCTCGACCGAGGCGATCACCTCCTCCAGGCTGAGCGGCAGCGGCGCCTGCGCCCGCGCCACGCCTCCCATCGAAAGGATCATCACCATATACAAGCCAGCCAGCCACTGGGCCCCGCGCATCTTTACTTGCCCTCCTTGTCGTTCCCCGGGCCCTTGGCCCCGTCCTTGGCGGCCCCGTCCGTGGCGTGCGCGCCCAGCATCGGCGGGAAGCCGTTGAAGCGCCGCCACAGCTCGTAGCCGAGGCGCACCTGACCGAGCAGCACCCAGCCCTGCGCGCGCGTCCCCTGCCGGAGATACCGCCCCGAGGGCCACTCTTCGCCACCCGGCCCCTCGGGCACGATCACCACCCGGAAGCGCCCCTTGCCATCGTCGCTCGCGTCGATGAGCGCCACCTGGCCGCCGAACGTCCCCACCGCGACCGACGGCCAGCCCGAGAACTGCAGCGCCGGCCACCCTTCGAACTGCAGCCGCACGTGCCGCCCCTCGGACAGGAGCGGCACGTCGTTGCCGCTCACCCACAGCTCGACCGCGCGCGACTCGGTGTCCGGCACCAGCACCGCCAGGGCATCGCCGGCCTTGACCATCTCGCCGCCCTGCGCCGCGAGGAGGCGCAGCACCGTGCCATCGCGCGGCGCGGTCACCGCCTGGGCGCGCTGCCGCGCGAGCCGCACCTCGATGCGCGCCATCTCCGCGCTCGCCGACGCCACCTCGGCCAGCGCCGCCGCCTGCTGTGCCCGCGCGTCGTCGATCGAGGCCAGCCCGTCGGTCCCCACGCGCGCCCGGTCGCTCGCGAGCGCCTGCTCCTCGCTGCGCGCCGCCTGCAGCGCGGCGCGGGCGCGCTCGGCCTCGGTGCGGGTGCGCACCATGTCGAGCTCCGCCAGCTCCATCGTGCGCCGCGACGCGAGGCCGCCCTTGTGCAGCGCCTCCTGCCGCTCGTGGTTCACGCGCGCGGTCGACACCGCCGCCTCGGCCGCCCGCACCCCCTCCTCGGCCGCCCGCACCCGGTCGCGCGCCATGCGCACGCGCTGCTCGGCCGCGCCGAGCGCCGCCCGCCGCGACTCGCCGAGCGAGCCCATGCGCCCCTCGATCGACGCCGCGCGGACCCGCGCCGCCACGACGCGCGCCTGCAGCGCGTCGCGCTCCTCCCGCAGGCGCGCCAGGATCTCGGGGTCGTTGTCGCTGATGTCGACGAGCGGGTCGCCCGCGCGCACGCGCGAGCCCTCGCGCACGTGCCAGCGCATGATGCGTCCCTCGATGGGCGCCTCGACCGTCTGCTGCCGCTCGAGCGGCGCATAGGCCACCACGCGCCCCTGCCCGAAGACCGACTGCTGCCAGGGCACGAACCCGAGCGCGAGCAGCGCGCTCAGGAACAGCCCCCCGAGCACGCAGGCCAGGACCAGGATCGGATGGGGCGTCGGTACGAGGCGGAGCTCGATCTGGCGGAGCGACGGCGACGGGTGTCGATGCGGCGTCATGATCATTCCTCTGGCAGTCGGGTCCTTCGGGGTCGTGGGGATCTCTTTGGCGTCGCTCGTCATCACAGCACCTGGCGCACCGGGGCCTCGCTCGGCGCCCCTGCGAGCTGGATCACCCGGTCCACCGGTCCGATCCATTCCCCCGCGTGCGCCGTCAGCACGAGCGTCCACGGCGCGTGGCGATCCGTGAGGGCCCGCCACACCCGGTGCCGCAGGGCCGTGTCGAACGTGCCGAGGTCATCGATCACGAGGAGCCGCGGCTGGAGCACGAGCGCCCGCGCCACCACGAGGCGCCGCGCCTGCCCCACCGACAGCGGCGCGCCCCCCGTGGCCAGCATCGTCCCGAGCCCCTCGGGCAGCGCCGCGATCTCCTCCCACAGCCCCACCGCCTCCAGCACCGTGCGCATCTCGGCCGGCCCCACGTCGGCCCGACCGAGGCTCAGGTTCTCGGCCACCGTGCCGGCGAAGATCTCGGCCCCGCGCACGAGCAGCACCTGCTCGCGCAGCGACTCGAGATGGACGTCGCGCACGTCGAGCCCATCGATCTCGATCCGCCCCTCCGAGGGCAGGCGCACCCCGGCCACGAGATCTGCCACCAGGCTCTTGCCCGCGCCGTGGCCGCCGAGCAGCACCACCCGCTCGCCCGGGTGGATCTCGATGTCGAGCCCGCGCAGCCCCCCGCGGCCCTCGGCGAAGCGGTAGCCCACGCCGCAGAGGCGCAGCGCCGCCCCGCGCGGCTCGGCCGGGAGCGCCGCCCCGGCGCGTGCGTCGGCCACCCGTGGGTCGACCGGCAGGTCGGTCAGGTGCCCGAGCTTGTCCACCGCGGCCAGGAGGTCGTAGTAGCTCTCCAGCACCTTCCAGAGCTTGGCGAAGCTCGCCACCGCCGCCGTCACCACCAGCTCCGCCGCCACCAGCTGGCCGAGCGTGAGCTGGCGGGCGATCACGAGATACCCGCCCACGCCGAGCAGCCCCGCGCTGGCCAGCGCCTGCAGGCCAAAGCCCCCCACCATCTGGCGCAGCACCACCCGGTAGTGCTGCTGGCGCGCGCCGAGGTAGTCTTCGATGAGATGCAGCGCGCGCCCGGCCGCCAGCTCCTCGCCCGCCCGCGAGCGAAACGTGGCCGGGTGACGCACGACCTCCTCGAGCCACGCCGCCACCTCGTACTTGGCCTTGGACTCCTCGATGCTCGTCGCCGTCGCGCCGCGGCCGAGCCCGAACAGGACGCCGAGCATCGCCAGCGCCAGGACGAGCCCGAAGCCGAGCAGCACCGGGTGGTAGAGGGCCAGCAAGAGCAGGCCCGCCGCGGTCCCGAGGGCCACCGCCAGGCCGTCGAGCAGCAGCGCGGCCGCCCCCTTCTGCAGGGTGAGCACGTCGAAGAACCGGTTCACGAGCTCCGGCCCGTGCGCGCCGTCCAGGGCCGCGGCGCGCACCCGCGGCAGGCGCCACGACAGATCGAGCGCCACGCGGGCGAACAGCCGGCGCGCGATCACCTCGATGAGGTGCGCCTGCAGCGCGCGCATGCCGCCGGCCAGGAGGAGCCCGGCGAGGACCAGCAGGGCCAGCACCACCAGCGGCTGGAGCAGCGTGCCGAAGGCCACGGTGTTGACCAGCGATTGCACGGCGATCGGGATGGCCAGCTGGAAGAGACCCACCCCCGCGCCGTAGGCCACCGCCACCCAGAGCTCGGTGCTGTCCCAGCGGACCAGGGCGAGCAGGCGGCGCACAGGGGGTGGACCATGCCCCTCCTCGGGCCCGTGGGCTGACGTGAGCCCGTGGGCCACGGCCTTGGCAGAGGCGGCGTGCAGTTTCCCGGACGAAGACAGGCTGATCGGTCGCATCGCCGATCTACGTAAGGACGCCGCGAGCTTCGTACCAATAGATAAACCGCGACGGATCGTTCGGTTTATCCTATGAGCATGGCCAGCGAGTGGCTCAACTACCACCACCTCTACTACTTCTGGGTCGTGGCCCACGAGGGCAGCATCGTGCGCGCCTGCACCCGGCTGCGCCTCGCCCAGCCGACGGTGAGCGCGCAGCTCCAGGAGCTCGAGGCCGCGCTCGGCGAGGCCCTGTTCCTGCGCGAGGGGCGGCGCCTGGTCCTCACCGACACGGGCCGGCACGTACTCGGCTACGCTGACGAGATCTTCTCCCTGGGCCGCGAGCTCCTCGGCTCCCTGCACGGGCGGGGCGGCCCCCGGCCGCGGCGCTTCGAAGTCGGCATCTCGGACGCGCTGCCCAAACTCGTGGCCTACCGCCTGCTCGAACCCGCGCTGCACCTCGCCGAGCCCGTGCACCTCGTGTGTCGCGAGGACCGCGCCGAACGCCTCCTCGCCGAGCTATCGGTGCACGGGCTCGACCTCGTGCTCTCCGAGCAACCGATCCTTCCCAGCCTGCAGGTCAAGGCCTACAACCACCTCCTCGGCGAGAGCAGCGTGAGCATCGTCGGCACGGCCACGCTCGCCGCGCGCCACCGCCTGGACTTTCCCCGCGGCCTCGATGGCGCGCCCTTCCTCCTGCCGCTCGCCGACACCGTGCTGCGGCGCGCGCTCAGCGAGTGGTTCGAGTCCGTGGGTGTGCGCCCCGAGGTGGTGGCGGAGTTCCAGGACAGCGCCACCCTCAAGGCTTTTGGCCAGGCCGGCCTCGGGCTCTTCGCGGTGCCCACGGCCGTGGAGACCGAGGTGCGGCGGCAGTATCGCGTCGACGTGCTCGGCCGGGTCGAGAGCGTGCGCGAGCGGTTCTACGCCATCTCGCTCGAGCGACGCATCAAGCACCCGGCGGTCGCCGCGATCTCCGCCTCGGCGCGCCAGACCCTCGGCGGCGGCGGCGCCGCGACGGATGACTGAGATCTTCAACCTGAGGAGAAAGACGGCAGGCGAGGCGACGAAGGATCAGGGCTGGGGTAGGGGTTGCGGCTGGGGCTGCAGCTGGGGTTGCTGCGGCTGGGGTTGCTGCGGCTGCGGTTGCTGCGGCTGCGAGAACTCCGACTGCATCTTCTCCATCCCCTCCTCGACCCGCTCGCTGAAGTCGTTCTGGAACGACTGCAGGTCGGTGATGGAGACCATCACGACCGCGCCCGCGGGGCAGCTCCCCCGCTTGGAGCTGACGACCAGCATCGAGGCGGCCTCGTCGCCCTGGGCCGGCGGGGCGCTGAGACGGATCAGGTCGCCGCTCGTCAGCGAGCAGGGGGTGCCGTCGCCCGCCGTCGCATTGATGTCCTCCGAGACGGCATAGATGTGCTTGGTGTCCGACAGCAACGAGCCGACCTCGACCGGCGTCCGCGCCTCGTGCGCCTGGATCGACTCTTCGACCTGCTGTTTGATCTGGTCCTTCACCTCGTCACTGATCCCGCCCACGGCCGCCGCCGAATCGGGCGGTGGGGGCGGCGGATAGGCCTGCGCCTGCTGCGCGTTGAAGTTGGCCTGCGCCTGAAACTCGGCCGCGGCTTGCGCGTTGGCGGCCGCCTGCGCCTGCGCGTTGGCATCGGCCTGCGCCTGTGCGTCGGCATAGGCCTGCCCCTGCGCGACCGCGACCGCGTTGGCGTATTCGTCCGCGAGCAGGCCCGCGAGCAGCCAATCGGTCAACCAATAGGCCGGGCTGTAATAGACGGGATAGGGACGGTAGTAGTAGCCGTAGTAGCCGTACCATGGCGCGCCATACCAGCCCCACCGATACGTGACGGGCCTCCCCCAGGGCGTGTGGAAGTATCGATAGAATTGCGGTCCATACCAGCGGGCCGGGGCGTAGCCGAAATAGACGCGGTGGCCCCAACGATACGGGTTGTAGGTGTGCACGACGGGGACGCCGCCGCCCCGGTAATAGGTCCGCTGGAGGACGGGGCGGTTATTGATGAAGACGTGGTTCTGCGTGTAGTAGGGGACGCCGCCGCGATAGAGCGTCCGGCCGCCGCCCGGATGGTAATCGATGCGCGTGTTGCCGCGGACGACCGGCCCCCGGTAGCCCCCGTAGGGGCCGGGGTACGGCCCTCGGTTGTAGGCCGGCGGGGCGCCCACGGGCCGAGGGAATGCCCCCGGGTGGTTGTAGGCCGGCGCGGGGCGATACACGGGCCCGGGGCGATACACCGGCGCGGGGCGATACACCGGCGCGGGGCGATACACCGGCGGGGCCGGGCGGAAGCTCGGCGCCGGACGGAAACTCGGCGCCGGACGGAAGCTCGGCGCCGAATGGAAGCTCGGCGCCGAATGAAAGCTCCCATGGCCACCTCCCCCCCACCCCGGTCGCGCGAACGCCGCGGGCGAGGCCAAGCCCAGCACAGAGACCAGTCCAATGAGACCCACACGCTTGGTCTGCAACATGAGGTTCCTCGCTCCCGTGGTGCCGTATGCCACGATGTAGAGACGTACCGTCCAGGGCCGGCATTCAATCATACCTGTCCCCACGCCTGGGCGTTCCGCCATCGGAGGACAAAATGCTGCTAGGCCGTCTGCTGTAACGCGTTGCGGCAGCGCCTCAGAAGCCTCAGAAGCCGCCCACCCACGACAGCACGAACAGCTCGCGGCCCGTCTGACCGTCGAACTTCGCGCCGGTCGAGCGATCGACGCGCGCTTCGAGTCGCACCGTCCAGAAGTGGACACTGAACTCGCTGGTCAGGCTGACCTCGGAGAGCCGCTGCGGGAGCCCGCTCAAGAGCCCGCCATCCGTGTCGTCATACAGGCCGGCGCGCAGCGAGGCCGCGTACCACGACAACGGCTTGACGCGCAGGTAGGCCTCCACGCCGTACCAGGTATCGTTCCCCGCGCCATCGGGCCGAGGATCGATCCCGGCGTCCACGGACACGGCGAACTGCAGGAACTTGAGCGGCGTGATCCGCGCCCACACGTCGCCAAACCAGCGCACGTGCCGGAGATCCCCCGGACGGGCGGGCCCGATGAACAGGTTCACGGCGGCGCTCACCACGTCCGCGTTCCACGCGAGCTGCGCCCCACCGGAACGAAAACCGTGGTCCTGGTCGATGAGGTTCCAGCCGTTGAGCCAGAGGACGAGGAGGTTCAAGCGCCGTGTGAGCGGGTAGGCGATGCGAACGCCGGCTTGATAGAACGGCGACAGCTCGGCGAGCCAGCTGTGGGTGGCGCTCCAGTTGTCGCGCGTGAGGTAGGACTCGTAGCCGATGTAGCTCGGGAAGATGCCGGCATCGATGGTGAGGCCGCGGCCCACGGGCACGGTGTATCCGGCATAGGCTTCGAGAAAGTACCGCCACGCGGGAGAAGGCGTGGGCCAGACCGGGTTGGGCGTGTGCAGCACGTTGATGCCATTGCCCCAGGCCAGCGCCAGGCGGGCGTGGAAGCCGCCCAGGGTGAGGCGAGCGCCCAGCGAGACCACGTTGATCACCGGCAGCCGATCGAGCACCTGCGTGGTCAACCCGGCCACGCGGCGGTCTCCCGCGGCCCCCTTGTTGCCGCTCGTGTCCAGCACCAGCCCGAGATCGGCCAGCCCGTCGAGCTGGACCGGCCCCGCCCACGCCGAGCGGGACGGGAGAGACAGAAGGAGGCCGAGCACGAGCACGCCCCCCCAGCCCGCGCGGCACCCCTCCGCCGACCTCCTCATGGCCCTACGCGACCAGACAGCCCCCACGCCGCCGCCCGCACCTCATGAGGCGCTCTCAGTCCCCTCGCTGCTCGTCTCCGGCTTGGTCGGCAGGAGGTGCTCGAGCCCGTGCTTGCGCAGGCGGTAATAGAGCGTCGAGCGGTTGATCCCGAGCGCCCGCGCCGCGCCGGCGATGTTGCCCTCGTTGCGCTCGATGGCGGCGATGATCTCGTTTCGCTCCTGCTCCTGCAGGCGCGCATGCAGGGGCTTTCCGCCGAGCCCGAGCGCGCCCATGCCGCCCATGCCGGCCGCGCCGACCTGGAGCTGCGCACGCCGACCGAAGTCGAGGTCGGCGGCCGTCACCTCGGACCCGCGGGCGATGATGATCGCCCGCTCCACCACGTTCTCGAGCTCGCGCACGTTGCCCGGCCAGGAATAGGCGCCGAGCGCCGCGATGGCCGCCGCCTCGAAGCCGCGCACCGCCTTGCCGGTGGTGCGGTTGAACTTGGCGACGAAGTGCTCCACCAGGCGCGGCAGGTCCTCGAGCCGCTCGCGCAGGGGCGGCATGGTGATGGGAAAGACGTTCAGGCGGTAATAGAGATCCTCGCGGAACTTGCCCTCGGCGATGAGGATCTCGAGGTCGCGATGGGTGGCGGAGACCACGCGCACGTCCACCTTGACCGTCTCGGTGCCGCCCACGCGCTCGAATTCACGCTCCTGCAGGACGCGCAGGAGCTTGACCTGCACCTCCATCGGCAGGTCGCCGACCTCGTCGAGGAACAGGGTCCCGCCGTCGGCCAGCTCGAAGCGCCCGGGGCGGCGCGCCACGGCCCCGGTGAACGCCCCCTTCTCGTGACCGAACAGTTCGCTCTCGAGCACGCCGGGCGCGAGCGCCGCGCAGTTGACCCGCACGAAGGGCTTGGACTCGCGCGGCGAGTTGATGTGGATGGCGTGGGCCACGAGCTCCTTGCCCGTGCCCGTCTCGCCGCGCAGGAGCACGGTCGAGTGGGTGGGCGCCACCTGCTCGACCTTGGTCAGCACCTCCCGCAGGGCCTGCGCCTCGCCGATGATCTGGCCGAACTCGAACTGGCTGTGCATCTCGCGCGTGAGATAGCCGGCGTACTGGTGCAGCTGCTCCTCGAGCCGCTGGTTCTCGCGCTGGAGATGGAAGCGCTCGATGGCCTGGCCGAGGATGCCGCGCACCTCCTTGGCGTCCCACGGCTTGGTGATGTAGCGATAGATGTGACCGAGGTTGATGGCCTCGATGAGCACGTCCACGTCCGTGAAGGCGGTGACGATGATCCCGAGGGCGTGAGGGCGCACGGCGCGCGCCGCCTTGAGAAACTCGATCCCGGTCATACGCGGCATGCGCTGGTCGGTGACGATCACCGCCACGTCCTGCTCCTCCAGGATCTTGAGCCCCTCTTCGGCCGAACCGGCGGTGTGAATGCGGAAGATCCGTTTGAAGTTGAAGCGAAACGCATCGAGGTTATCGGACTCGTCGTCGACCACGAGGAGGGGGTAGCGGGTGAGGTCAGGGGCGGTCACGACCGCCAGCATAACACTACTGCATCCCTTCCCTGCGCCCGTATGGCAGGGCTCCCTTGCCGACGGAGGGGGGCGACGCTACCGTCGACCGGATGGTCGAGTCCGCCCGCAGGGACCCCTCCCGCACGGCCGCCTGGCTGGTCTTCCTCGCCTGCCTCTGCGCCTATGTCTTCGGGCTCGCGCCCGGGCCCTATTGGCTCGATTCGAGCGAGTTCGCCGGGGCGGCGGCCACCCTCGGGATCGCCCACCCCCCCGGGCACCCGCTGGCGCTCCTCCTCGGCAAGGCGCTCGCGCTCGTGCCGCTCGGTCCCGTCGCGATGCGGGTGGCCCTGGCCTCGGCGCTCGCCGGGGCCGCCGCCGCCTCTCTGGTGGCGCTCATCGGCGCCGGTCTCGCCCGCCGCGTGCTGCGCGCCCTGAAGACCTCCGAGGCGCGCGATGAGAAGGCGTCACTCACGGCGGCGCTGCTCGGCATCGCGGCCGGCCTCGGGTTCGGCCTGTCCTATGCCGCCGCGTTTCAGGCCGTGCGCGCGGAGGTGTACGCGCTCCACGTGTGCCTCCAGCTCGGCTCGATCCACGTCCTCCTCGGCAGTGATGAGCACCCGGAGCGCACGCCACGGGCCCTGCCGCTCGGCGCGTTCGCCGCCAGCCTGGCCCTCGCCAATCACACCCTCCTCGCCGGGCTCCACGCGATCTGCGCCGCGCTGTTCGTGCTCACGGGGCTCGGCCGCTTGCCCTGGCGCCGGCAGCTCCGCACCCTCGCATGGGCCGCAGGCGCGGTGCTGCTCGGCCTCGCCGTCTATGCCTACTTACCCCTGCGCGCCGGCCGCCATCCTCTCATCGACTGGGGCGCGCCGCTCACCTTCGACCGCTTCGCCTGGACGGTGAGCGCCAGCGCCTTTCAGAAATCGCTCGCCCACGCCACGAGCGGGGACGCGCCCGCCATCGTCTTCGTCCTCGGCCGGGAGCTGGCTCTGCTCGCGCCCCTCGCCCTCCTCGGTCTCTACGCCCTGGCACGGCTCCACGACACGCGGCGCGCGGCGCTGCTCCTCACCACGGCGGCGCTGGCCTCGGCCGCGGCCCCGGCCCTGGTGGGCTTCGACGCCGAGAACCCCGATGCCTACGGGTACCTCGCGCCGGCGGTCGGCCTGCTCGCGTCCGTCGCCGCGGCCGGCGGCGCCGCGCTCTGTGGGCTCGTGCCCGTGGCGCCCGCGACATCCCCCCCCAAGCCCTGGCGGCCCGCGCTCCGCCTCGGCCTGCCGGGCGCGCTCGCCCTCGCCGTGCTGCTCCTCGGGCTCCAGGCCGCGCCGCGCTGGAGCCGCACCCGCTGTGCCGACACCGAGCGCCACACCCACGAGCTCCTGGCCGAGGCACCGCCGCGCGCGCTCCTCGTCAGCTCCTACTTCCAGACCGTGTTCGCGCTCTGGTACGCGCAGGCCGTGGAGGGCCAGCGCCCCGACGTCGACCTCGTCCACCGGCACTTCCTCGCCTATCCCGGGTACTCGGACGAGCTCTTGCGCCGGGCCCCGGAGCTCGCCCCGCTCCTCGGCCCTCGCGACGTCCTCGCCGGCCCCCTCGCCGCCGCGGCGCAGGATCGCCCCGTGGTCCTCGAGTATGACCTCGACCTCGCCGCCGCCCTGGTACGCCGCCTCCTCCCGGGCGGCCTCGTCGATCGCCTGCTGCCTGCGGAGCCGGAGCTCGGCCAGCGCGCCGAAGGCGCCGCCCACGCCGTGCAGCGCCGCGACCGGCTCCATCGCCTGCTCGACGTCCGCGAGCCGCAGACCCGCCGCGTGCTCCTCTGGGGCGACTTCCTCGCCGCGGCCCGCGACTGCCATCTCGGACTGCACGCCACCTCGGCCCAGACCCTCGCACGCGCCCGGGGCCTCCTCGCCGCGCCCGATCCAGACCTCGAAGCGCTCGCGCAGCGCTGCCGCCCGGCCCCGTGACTCGATCTCCTCCGGGGCCCTGCCCCGATCACCCCATTCAAATCCAGAGGCGTGGCAGGCTGCGCGAATTCAGGCGAGATCGCTCGCCACCAGACTCTCCGGCGTGTAGTCCACCCCATTGATCCGAATCCGCCTCCAGCTCGCCTTGAGCAGCTCCTCCTTGGCCGGCGGCTCCGCCGCCTGACGCTCGGACAGCACCGTGCGCAGCGGGCGACCATGCTCGTCCATGTCGCTGCCAGCGAACTGCGCGCCCTCGAGCCGCGCGCCTTCCAGCCGGGCTCCCGACAGATCCGCCGCGCGCAGGTCCGCTCCCTCGAGCGACGCGTCGCGCAGGTCCGCCTCGCTGAGATCCGCCAGCGCCAGCAGCGCCCCGCCGAGGTCCGCGCGCACCAGCGAGGCTCCCGTCAGCTCCACGCTCTCGCACACCGCCTCGCGCAGCCGCGCGTCATCCAGGATTGCGCAGGACAGCTCGGCGCGGTTCAAGATCGCGCCCGCCAGGATCGCCCCGCTCATGCGCGCCTCCGAGAGGTCGGCCTCGGTGAGATCCGCCTGGGTCAGGTTGGCCTTGCGCAGGTCCACGCCGCGCAGCCGCGCCCAGCTCAGGTTGGCGCGCCACAGCACCGCGTCGACCATCTGCGCCTCCTCGAGCACCGCCTTGCGGAGATCCGCGTGCTCGAGGTGCGCGCCGCGGAAGTCGCAGAGCGAGAGCTCGGCCGACGCCAGCCGGGCCCCGCACAGGTTGGCGTGCGCGAGGCCGAGCCGGATGAGGTACTGCTGATACTTCATCGTCTCCTGAAGCCCCACCCCGGACAGCGTGGCCAAGAGGCGGTTCCAGGGGGAGAGCCGATCGTAGTCCCAGGCCATGACACGGCAGTATAGGGGAAGACAGAGAAGGAACGCACCCGCTCCGAAGCGCCCCCCTCCCAGGGCAAATCCTCGTATGATGCGCGGCCCAGGCGCCCCCAACAGACCGCCTGAAGGAGGACCTCATGATCATTCGTTCCCGTAGGACCCTGGCCCGCACCCGAAGTGCCACGTCGCCCTCCATCCTCGCTGCGTTCCTGGCCCTGGCCCTGGCCGGCGCGTCCGCCTGCGACAACCCCTTGCCGTCGAGCTACAACCTCCCGGGCAACACGGCGTTCCCCGAGGGCATCGCGGCCGATACCGATCGCGGTACGTTCTACGCGAGCAGCCTGGCGCAGGGCACCATCTTCCGTGGCCGCCTCGGCGAGCGCGACGCCAGCGTCTTCCTCCAGCCCGGGCAGGATGGCCGCGCGGTCTCTCTCGGACTCAACCTCGACCGCGCGCGCAACCGCCTGTTCGTCTCGGGCGGCGCCACCGGCCTCACCTTCGTCTACGACACCAACAACGGCCAGTTGCTCGGCAAGTTCTCCACCGGGGTCACGCCCTCGAGCGACCCCAACGCGCCCACCACCTTCGTCAACGACGTCACGGTGTTGTCGAACGGCGACGCCTACTTCACCGACTCCATCGTCCCCACGGTGTTCCGCCTCCCGGCGAGCGCCATCGGCCAGGGGAGCAACACCCAGCCGCTCGAAGCCTGGCTCGATCTCAACAACACCGCCTTCCAGTATCAATCCGGATCGGATCTCATCAGCAGCCTCAACGCCAACGGCATCGTCGCGAGCCCCGATGGCCAGTATCTCGTCGTGGTGCAGACCAACACCGGCAAACTCTTCCGCATCACCGTGGCCACCAAGCAAGTGACCGAGATCACCGGAGTGAACGTCCCGGGCGGTGACGGCCTCGTCGTGAGCGGGACCACGCTCTACGCCGTCCACCAGGCGACCCCGCCCATCGTGCGCATCAATATGGCAGCCGACTTCGCGAGCGGCACGGACTCGCCGCTGCCGAGCCAGCCTACCGGCCTGCTCGCGCCCACCACGGCCGCCCTGGCCGGCAACCGGCTCCTCATCGTGAACTCGCAGATCGACAAGCTCTTCGCCGGCACCGCGCCCACCCCCCCCTTCACCGTCACCGCCTTCACCCTGCCGTAAGCCAGCCCGCGGATATACTCGTCCTCCAGGGGCCCCCGGAACATCAAGGGGGCCCGGGCCCGTGATGCGAGGCGGGCCCCAGCCTCCGGAAAGGGCTCCTGACACGCCACGGCCGGCGTATCATGCTCCCAAGACGGAGGAACTGGGGTCGTGAACAACATCCATCGCACCCGCCTGCTGGCCGTCCTGGTCTTCGGTGCCTTTGGCCTCACCATGGCCTGCTTCGTCGCCTCGGCCGTGTTCGTGCGGCACAAAGAGAACATCATCGATCACGAGGTCATCGCCATCCTCGAGAACGCCGGCCCGAGCGTCTACCACCTCGCCACCGCCCGCTCGGAGCTGCGCCACTTCGAGACCCTGCTCATTCGCTATGTCGGGGCCCGGCCGCGAGACCCGGTCCTGCGCACGAGGCTCGAAGGGGCCCGGCGGGGACTCGAGATCGAGTGGACGCGCTACCTCAGCCTGCCCACCTTCGCCGATGAACGGCGCCTGTGGCCGCCGATCATCACGGCCTTCCAGCAGCTCGATCTGAGCCTGGGCAAGCTCCTCGCCCTCGCCGAGCGCGGCAACACCCCCTCGGCCACGCTCCAGGGGGAGATGGATCAGATGGAGGGTCAGATCGATCAGCTCGATGGCGAGCTGGCGCGCATCCGCGAGTTCAACACCGAGGAAGCGAGCGCCGCCGCCAACACCATCGAGACGACCCACACCCTTTGCAACCGCATCGCCCTCGGCCTCGAGTTCGCGAGCGTCCTCTTCGGCACCCTCCTCGCCTCCCTCCTGGGCCGCCTGGTGCTGACCACGCTGCGGGAGTCCGAGCATCGGGCGAGCGAGCTCGAACACTTCGCCGGCCGCGTCGCGCACGACATCATGAGCCCCCTGTCCACGGCCGCCCTGGCCCTCGAGCTCGCGCGGCGTACCGGAGAGCGTGACGAGCGGATGGAGCCGACCCTGCAGCGCGGCGTCCGCAGCCTCGAGCGGGTGCGTCAAGTCGTCGACAGCCTGCTCTCCTTCGCCCGCGCCGGGGGCCGGCCCGAACCGGGAGCGCGGGCCGAGGTCGCCGTGGCGTTCGACACCGTGCGGGACGAGCTCTCGGCCGCCGCCAAGCAAGCGCGGATCGAGCTCGACTTCGAGCCGTGCCCACCGGTCATCGTGAGCTGCGCCCCCGGCATCCTGATGAGCGTCCTCCTCAACCTCGTGAACAACGCCATTCGCCACATGGGCGACGCGGGACCGACCCGCAGCGTGACCGTGCGGTGCCAACCTCTGCCCGATGCCCGCTGGGTCCGGCTCGAGGTGCAGGACACCGGCCCCGGCGTCCCCAAGGAGCTGCGCGGTTCCATCTTCGAGCCGCACGTGCGCAGCGACCGCTCCCAGGGCTTCGGTCTCGGGCTGGCCACGGTGCGACGACTCGTCGAAGCGCACCGCGGCCGGCTCGGTTTCACCACCGCCACCCCCGGCGGCAGCACCTTCTGGGTGGAATGGCCCCGTTTTCAGAGCACGGCTTCATAGGCTCACCCACCGCTCACCACTTCCCTGGCGCGCCCCCCTCCCGAGGCGCAGAGGCGGCGGCGCCTGCCGTCACTCTCCCGATGAGGACATGAGGCCAACCGGGCAGCTGACCCCGGTCCCTCCCAGGCCACAGTAGCCCCCCGGGTTCTTGGCCAGATACTGCTGATGATAGTCCTCGGCGTAGTAGAACTCGGGCGCCTCGCGGACCTCGGTGGTGATGTTGTCGTAGCGCGCGGCGCTGAGCATCTTCTGGTAGGCGGCGAGCGAGGCCCGCGCCACCTTCATCTGGGCCTCGCCATAGCAGTAGATACACGAGCGGTACTGGGTACCGACATCGTTCCCCTGCCGCATCCCCTGGGTGGGGTCGTGACTCTCCCAGAACACCTTGAGGAGCTCCGCATAGCTCACCACCTTGGGGTCGAAGACCACGAGCACCACCTCGGCGTGCCCGGTCATGCCCGAGCAGACCTCATGATAGGTGGGGTTGGGCGTAGGGCCGCCCGCATAGCCCACGGCCGTCGTGTAGACGCCCTTCACCTGCCAGAACTTGCGCTCGGCGCCCCAGAAGCAGCCCATCCCGAACTGCGCCTGCTCGAGGCCCGCGGGAA
Organism: Polyangia bacterium; assembly: GCA_036263495.1. GTDB lineage: Bacteria > Myxococcota_A > Polyangia > Palsa-1104 > SHYY01 > DATAGU01. The sequence goes on from DATAGU010000135.1 coordinate 15,282, forward strand.
AGGGCGGGGTCATCGGGTTCTTGGTCACGAGGTGCCGATCGGCCACCGACATACGGGTCGCGCGGCCGGGCAGCGCCTCCTCGCGCGTAGGCATCCTGCCTTTCTTCGAGTTCGTCCACATGGTGCTTAATGTCGTTGAGGCGGGGCGATTTGGCCAGTCCCCCGGAACATCAGCCGGCAAGCATAAGACAGTGCCGGCCCGCGCCACGGCCTGCCTGCGCCGATGCGAGGCTCACCCCCCATCGTAACGAGGCCTACCCCCATCGTAACGGTTCCAACCCCCACCGTAACGGTGCCCACCCCCATCGTAACGGTGCCCACCCCCACCGTAACGGTGCCCACCCCCATCGTAACGAGGCCCACCCCCATCGTAACGGTGCCCACCCCCACCGTAACGGTGCCCACC
>DATAGU010000136.1:0-3557 GCA_036263495.1 Polyangia bacterium
GTCCCACACCCGCGCCGTGCCATCGTAGCTGGCGGAGAGGATGCGGGAGCCGTTCGGGGAAAAGGCCGCCGCTACCACTGCTTTGGTATGCCCCTGGAGAGTGAGCAAAGAGCGACCGGTGCCCGCGTCCCACACCCGCGCCGTCTTATCCGAACTGGCGGTGAGGATGCGGGAGCCGTCCGAGGAAAAAGTCGCCGCTACCACTTCTTTGGTATGCCCCTGGAGAGTGAGCAAAGAGCGTCCGGTGCCCGCGTCCCACACCCGCACCGTCCCATCGTAGCTTGCGGTGAGAATGCGGGAGCCGTCCAGGGAAAACGCCGCCGCTACCACCCAATTGGTATGCCCCTGGAGAGTGAGCAAAGAGCGTCCGGTGCCTGCGTCCCACACCCGCGCCGTGCCATCGTAGCTGGCGGTGAGGATGCGGGAGCCGTCCGGGGAAAACGCCGCCGCTACCACCCAATTGGTATGCCCCCGGAGAGTGAGCAACGAGCGCCCGGTACCCGCGTCCCACACCCGCGCGGTCCCATCCAAGCTGGCGGTGAGGATGCGGGAGCCGTCCGGCGAGAAGACCGATCGCCAGATGGCACCGGTATGTCCCGCGAGCGTGGTGGGGATGGATTGCAGCGCGGTCACCAGCAGTCCATTTTTCACGGCGAGTGAGGGCGAGCGGTGCGGCACAAGGCTCGACTGCAGGGACTGCATGGCCAGCGCGAGTGCCCGGAGACGGTGGGCGGGCTGCTCGGCGAGGGCCATGGCGCGCTCGGCCTGCTCGTTGAGCAGGCCCGTTTCAGCCCGTTCCTGGGCGGCGAGCGCTCGTTGCTCCGCCTGGCGTGCCTGGCGGTATTGTCCGAACGCCACCAGCAAAGAACTCCCCAGCACCACGGCGACCACCAGGAGGGCGACGTTGGTGCGCCGCCGCCGCCTGGCCTCGGCTTCGGCCTGCCGTTGCCGTAGCTCGGCCGTCTGTCGTTCGGCTTCCAGCCCCGCGCGTAGGAACTCCTGCTCCTCGGCCGTCAGATCCTGCCGGCCCTGGGCCCAGGTCTCGGCTTCGCGCAGGGCCTCCCCCTGCAACGCGATGTCCTGCTTACCCGATAGCAGCCATTGCCGTAGCGGCTCGGTCAGGCGCCGCTCCGCCTCCCGCTCCTTCACCCAGGCGGCGTCGAAGACCCGGGCAAAGACGCGGTTGCGCACGCGCAGCCAGGCGCCGTCCGCGTCGCGGCGCTCGGCGGCCACGCCGGTGAGGCGCAGTGAGGCCTGCACCTCGTCGTTGCCTTGGGCGGGCACGGGTTGGCCTTCGAGGAGCCGGCGGTAGAGCTGTAACAGGGTGGGCACGCGCGTGGCGGGGACGCGATCGTCACGGCGATCGAAACATCGGGCGGCAAAGCTCAGGTTGGCGTCCTCCACCCGGCCGCGTTCGAGGAACAACCGACGCACCTCTCCGGCGACCAGGACGGCGCCATCCCCACCGGTCACGGTCACCCGCTCCCCTTCGATGAGCGCCTCGACCAGCTTCTGGGTCATGTAGGGATGACCCTCAGTCCAGGCGTAGATCTCGTCGAGCAGGGCCTGGGGCGGGCCGGGCATGCCGGCGAGCGCCGGGGCAAAGGCGTTCATCTCCTCGCGGGAGAAGTCTTCGAGCTGGATGGCATGGCCGATGTTGAATGGCGTGAGCGCGGTGTCCTGTACCAGATCGCTCGGCAGGCCCCAACCGATGAGGCAGAAGGTGAGCCGCTCGAACGTCGGGTCCTGGGCGCGCGCGTTGTAGAGGGCGCGCAGGCCGATGAAGAACTCGTCGCGCGCCTGTGCGGGCAGGCCGCGTGTCGCATCGACCTCATCGATGAAGACGACGACGGGCTCGGGGACTCGGGCCAGCCCTTCGTGGCGCAGGTACTCGGCGAAGCGGTGCACCGGCGGGAGGAGGTTGTGCGCCTCCCAGTAGGTGGTGGGGTTCGGAAGGTCTAGCTCCTCGGCGATGCGCTGCGCGATGCTGGCGTACCACTGGTCGGGGTTGGCGGCGCCACTGCCGGCCTGGGTGAGATCGACGAAGGCCGTGCGCGCGCCGTCCCGGCGGAGCGCGCGGGCGGTCCGCACGCACAGGCTCGACTTGCCGATCTGACGCGCGGCGAGGAGGTAGCAATACTCGCCGCGTCCGAGCCGCTCGGGCAGCTCGCGATCCGCGGCACGCTCGACGTAGAGCGCATCGCGGCGCAGCGTGCCGCCGACCTGCAACACCGGCTGCGCCGTCATCTCAGCCGTACTCATGCCCCCTGGCACAGCTCGCGGAAGAAGTCCTGATACAGGCGGCAGCGAAACCGATAGACGCCGGGCCGCTCCTCGACGAGCAGGCCCTGGGCGTAGAGCTGGCAGTACGCCTCGAAGCTCGGCCGCCGTGGCGGGGTCTCGAGCAGGCCACAGAGCGCGGTCAGGAGCTCCTCACGCTCGAGCCACAGCCGCAGCTGCTCCAGGTGCTGCTGAAAGACGCCGCCAAATGGCATCAGGTCCTGCAGCAACTCGCCGAGCGAGACCTCGCGGTCCCGCGACTGGAACAGCGCCAGGCGGGCCAGATAGGGATGCCCGCCCGTGACGTCACGAAGCCGCACGAGCGATGGCTCATCGAGCGTGAGTTCGTGCATCTCGGCCATCTTGCGCAGGCCGATATCATCGAGTGGCCCGAGCTGCAGCACCTCGGCCACGCCGGCAAAGAAGGAGCGCTGCGTGGTGTCAAGGAGCGCGGGCAGGGTGGAGAGGCCGAGGAGGAGACGCAGCGGCTCCCAGGCTTCGTCGGGCGACACCGACCAGGCGCGCAGGAGGCCGAAGAAGTCGCCGGCAAAGTCGCAGCCGATGAGGCGCTCGGTGCCGTCGAGAGCGAGGAGGAAGCGCCGCCGGCCGCCGAGGGCCTGGTGCCGGACGAAGTGGCCGAGCCGCACCCAGGATGTGCCGGCCGTCTGCCACGATCGATCGACGAGCTCCTGGGCGTGCGCCGATATGGCCGTGCCGGCGATCTCGTGGGCGAGATGACGGGCGAAAGTGTCGGCCGTGGTCAGGGCCTCACGGGGCACGTGATGGAGGTTGATGCTGACCTGGAGGCTCTGTGCTTCAGGGCCGGTCGCCGCTCGATGGACGGCGTCGAGCAGATACTCCATGAGGTTGGTCTTGCCGTAGCCATGCGGGGCCTGGATCACCACGGGGCGGCCGGGCCGTTCGAGGCAGCGCAGCGCGCGTTTCTCCTCCGCCTCACGATGGAGGTGAAAGCGCGGGTTGTAGCCGGCGCCGAGAGGATGGGGCATCCGCGGGGACGGTAGCGATGGCTTGGCCGGCTTGGTCCGGACAGTGAGCGGCAAGGACTCGACGATGGCCTCGTCCTCGTTGAGACCCTGGTCGTGGTCGGGCACGAGTCGCCAAGAGCCATCGCGCAGGCGCCGCATGATGCGCGGCCACAGGTGGAGTTCGGCCCGTCCCTCGCCAATGCACAGGCGGCCGGCGCTGTACCCGTGGGCGCGCTCTTGCCGTTCGCCGTACACCTCCAGGCCAAAGAGAGAGGTGCCCTGGTAGTGGCG
>DATAGU010000137.1:0-5454 GCA_036263495.1 Polyangia bacterium
TCGGGTTGCAGCCGGTGTTGTTGGTGCCGTTCTTGAGGTCCACCAGGCAGTTGGCGACGTCGTTGGTGGCCGAGGCCAGGCCCTGGTTGACGAAGTCGTAGCGGATGGTGAAGGCCTCGGAGTAGCTCCACGAGCCGGTGTAGTTGATGGTGTTGCAGCCGGTCGAGGCGCAGGCCATCGAGCAGCCGCTGGCCAGGCACTTGGACGTGCCCTCGGCCATGAAGTCGTGGCCGTCGCCGCCGTCATCGGTGGAGTTGAGCCAGTAGCCGTAGGGCAGGTTGACGCAGCGGCTGTCCGAGCCGTTGCCGCCGACGCAGTTGCCGTGACCGTGGATGAAGACGGTCGTGCCGCCGCCGTTCCCGGCCCAGACGTAGTCGAGCCTGGTGGTCAGTGCGCTGGCGCTCCCGCTCCAGGCCATGACCAGGCCCCCCAAACCCATGGTGAGGATCGCTTTGATCGGTCTCATGATGGACCTCCTGTCAGCTATCGGGTGTGTCCCGGTGACAAACGAAAAACGAAAGCTCGACGCGATGGCCCCCGCTGCGGCATGGCCGGCGAGCGGAGCGCCATACACGGAGCTTCTCGAAAGAAGCTTTGAAGGAATTAATCCCCTGCTGTGATGTGGGTCAAGAAAATTGTTGCGACATTGTGAGATTGTATAAAGTCAGGCCCTATTGGTTCGACCGGATCATGGATGGAATGGTCAGGACGAATGCATGGATGGAGGCGCCGGGGTAATGAGCGTAATGGTCTTTACCGGAGACGGGGATGCATGCCGCGTTGCGTTGGGCGAGGGAGGGGAGACCGAGGCGTAGAGCTGATTCGCCGAGTGCAGGCCCCGGGGTGACCGGGGTTGGGGATCAGGCGAGGGGAGGACGGTCGGTGTGGCGTGACGGCAAAGAGACGCTGCACTTCTGTGACCGGGGTTGGGGATCAGGCGAGGGGAGGACGGCGCTCGTGCCAATCGGTCGCGCCCTGGTAGGCGGCGGCGAGGCCGAGGAGCGTGGCCTCCCCGAGCGGTGGTCCGAGGAGCTGCAGCCCCACGGGGAGATCCTCGCGGGTGAAGCCGCAGGGGACCGAGAGGCCGGGGAGGCCGGCGAGGTTGCAGGAGATGGTGTAGATGTCGGCCAGGTACATAGCCAGGGGATCGGCGGCGCGCTCGCCGATCCGGAAGGCGGGCACGGGCGAGGTCGGGGTGGCGATGGCGTCGCACTGCGTGAAGGCGCGATCGAAGTCCTGCTTGATGAGCGTGCGCACCTTCTGCGCGCGCAGGTAGTAGGCGTCGTAGTAGCCGGCGCGCAGCGCATAGGTGCCGAGCATGATGCGGCGCTTGACCTCGTCGCCGAACCCGGCCGCGCGGGTCTTGCAGTAGGTGTCGATGAGGTCGCGGCCCGGCACGCGCAGGCCGTAGCGCACGCCGTCGTAGCGCGCCAGGTTGGAGGACGCCTCGGCGGTGGCCACGAGGTAGTAGGTGGCGATGGCGTGCTCGGAGTAGGGCAGCGAGACGTTCACCACGCGGGCGCCGAGCGCCTCCAGCTGGGCGATGGCGGCGCGCACCCGCTCGCCGACCTCGGGATCGAGGCCGGTGGCGAAGAACTCCTCGGGCACGCCGATGCGCAGGCCGGCGATGGACACAGGGGCCCGGGTCGCGTCGCGGTAGCGGGGCACGGGCAGGTCGATGGAGGTGGCATCGAGGGGATCGCGCCCGGCGATGACCTCGAGCGCCAGGGCGCAGTCCAGGGCGGTGCGGCCGAGCGGCCCCACCTGGTCGAGCGAGGAGGCGAAGGCCACGACGCCGTAGCGCGACACGCGGCCATAGGTCGGCTTGAGGCCGACGCAACCGGACAGGGCCGCGGGCTGGCGGATGGAGCCGCCGGTGTCGGTGCCGAGGGCGAGGGCGCACAGGCCGGCGGTCACGGCGGCGGCGGAGCCGCCCGAGGAGCCGCCCGGGACGCGGGCGAGGTCCCAGGGGTTGCGGCAGGGCTTGAAGGCCGAGTTCTCGTTCGACGAGCCCATGGCGAACTCGTCCATGTTGAGCTTGCCGAGGATGACGGCGCCGGCCTGGCGCAGGCGCGCGACCGCGGTGCCGTCGTAGGGCGGCACCCAGTCCGCGAGGATGCGCGAGCCGGCGGTGGTGGTGAGGCCGCGCGTGACAAAGAGGTCCTTGAGGCCCACGGGGACGCCGGCCAGGGGGCCGGGCGGCTCCCCGCGGGCGACGCGCTCATCGACGGCCGCGGCCTGGGCGAGGGCGCCCTCCTCATCGACCAGGAGGTACGCGCCGAGCCGGCCATCGATGGCGGCGATGCGGGCGAGGTGGGCGCGCGTGACCTCGAGCGCCGAGACCTCGCGGGCGGCGACCGCGCGGGCGATGTCCGCCGCGCCGCGCCAGCACCAGTCCTCCATCGGGGCGGGTCCCGGTCCCGAACCTGAGCTCGGCCTCGGGGCCATCAGCCGGCCCCCTTGTCCGTGACGATGATGCGGGGCACGGCGAAGAAGTCCTCCTCGCGGCGGGGCGCCCCGGCGAGCGCCTCCTTGGCCCCGAGGTGCGGCCCCACCTCGTCCTCGCGCAGCGGCATCGTGGTCGTGACCGCGTGGGTCATCGGCTCCACGCCGCTCACGTCGATGGCCGCGAGCTTCTCCATGTAGGTGAGGATGGCGTCGAGGTCGCGCTGCATGTGCGCGACCTCCGCATCCGATAGGGCGATGCGCGCCAGCGCGGCGGTCTCGCGGACTTCCTGCTCGGTGATTTTCATGGCGGCGCAGGATAAAGCGCCGCCCCCCCGCATCGCAACGCTCCGGTCGGCTCAGGAGCCGAGCACGGAGCGCAGCCGATCCTCCGGGAAGCCGGTCAGGCGCACGCTCCCGTCGCTCTCGATCACGATCTCGACCGACCCCCCAGGCGCATCGAGGAGAGAGGGCGCATATCGCGGGGTCAGGAAATGAACCTCCTGGTTGCGCGAGCCGCGCCAGCGCAGCGACAGGTCGCGCTGCGACTCGACGTAGCGCCCGGTGACCACGATGTCGGTGAGCGCGAGGAGGGCGCGGTGCGCCTCGCCGCGCAGCTCGGAGAGCTCGTGGCCGGTGAAGATCATGAGCGACAGGCCCTGCTCCCGGAGCGAGCGTGCGAGCGGCACGAGGGCCGCCGCCTGGGCGAACGGCTCTCCCCCTGAGAAGGTCACGCCCTCGATGCCCGGGGTGGCGCCGATCCACTCCATCACCGTGGCCGGAGTGACCAGGTGGCGCGGGGCGAAGCTCCAGGTGTCGGGGTTCCAGCAGCCCGGACACGCGAGACCGCAACCTTGCAGCCAGAGCACGAACCGCTCGCCCGGGCCATTGACGCGGCTGCGCGGCACCCATTGCGCCACATTGAGAATGGGCTCGGCCGAGGTCATGGCCTTCATCATGGCATCGATTCGGTTTGGCCGCGCTCGCACACATTCAAAGCCTGCGGACGAGTCGGGATTCCTGCGGGCGATAGATCGATGGGAGGCCCAGCCCCGAACCTTCCCCCCGACGGGAGCCCATAGCCCCTGTCTTGCGACGATCCGGACGGGGTGATACGTTCCCTGACGAAACCCGAGAGAGCAAAGGAGTCCGCCACGACGCGCCCCAACGACGACCTCCGCATGCAGGATCCCACCACCGCCTCGCCTTCTTCCAGCCCGACGGCCGACTTCGAGACGACGCGCGACAAGCTGACGTTTGACGACAACTACACGTCGCTCGCGCTATTCGGTCAGGGCAACAAGAACCTCAAGCTCATCAGCGAGCGCACCGGGACGGAGATTCACGCCCGCGGCAACGAGCTCACCCTGGTCGGCGTGGGCCACCGGGTGGCGCTCATCCGTTCGCTGCTCGAGCAGCTCTATGCCCTGGCCAAGAAGGGGAAGTTCCTGGGCTCGGACGACATCGTGCGCGCCATCGGCGTGCTCGAGGGCGACCAGCGGGCCGAGCTCCGCGAGGTGTTCCAGGACACCGTGCTGGTGGCCTCGCGGGCCCGCCAGATCACGCCCAAGGGTTTGGCCCAGAAACGCTACGTCGATGCCATCCGCCAGAAGGACGTGGTCTTTGGCATCGGCCCGGCGGGTACGGGCAAGACCTATCTGGCCATGGCCATGGCCGTGCGCGCGCTCCTCGCCAAGGAGGTCAAGCGCATCGTGCTCACCCGGCCGGCCGTGGAGGCGGGCGAGAAGCTCGGCTTTTTGCCCGGCACCATGGCAGAGAAGGTGAATCCGTACCTGCGCCCGCTCTACGACGCGCTCAACGACATGATGGACGTCGACCGCGCGACCGCGCTCATCGAGAAGGGGACGATCGAGGTGGCGCCGCTCGCCTTCATGCGCGGGCGCACGCTCAACGAGTCCTTCGTCATCCTCGACGAGGCGCAGAACACGACCGGCGAGCAGATGAAGATGTTCCTCACCCGTCTCGGGTTCTCCTCCAAGGCGGTGATCACGGGCGATGTGACCCAGGTGGACCTGCCCGGGCACCTGCGCTCGGGCCTGCTCGAGGCGCGCGATCTCCTGCACGACATCGAAGGCATCGCCTTCTGCGTGTTCAGCGAGGTGGACGTGGTGCGTCATCCGCTCGTGCAGGAGATCATCAAGGCTTACGATCGCCGCGACGCCCAGCGCGCTGCGGCTGCGGCGGCGGCGCGCCTGTCCAATGGGGGCCTTGGGGCCAACGGCGGGAACGGCGGCAACGGGGGCGGCGGCCACGGGGGCGGTGGCAACGGCAGTGGCGGTGGCAACGGCGGCGGACGCGAGGGTGATGGCGGGTCGGGCGAGCAGCGCTAGGGCGCCATCCGTGCCGGTCGAGGTGCGCGGACGGGCTCGCACGCTCGTCACGCGCACCGATGCGCTGCGGCTCGGGCGTGAGCTCGGCCGGGCGCTGGTGGCGGCCGGGGAGGCCGGGGCGGAGATGACGCTGTCGCTCGTGGACGACGATGAGATCCACGCGCTCAACCGCGATTACCGCCACAAGGACAAGCCCACCGACGTGCTCTCGTTCTCGATGCGCGAGGGCGAGGGCGGGGAGCTCCATCCCGAGCTGCTCGGCGACGTGGTGATCTCGGTGGAGACGGCGGCGCGGCAGGCCGCGGAGACGTCGCGGCCGCTCGCCGACGAGCTACTGCACCTGGCGGTCCACGGCCTGGCGCATCTCTGCGGCTACGACCATGTCACGCTGGATGAGGAGCGGGTGATGTTCGCCTGGGAGGCGGAGCTGCGGGTGGCGGCGCGGCCGGTGCGCAAGGCCTCGGTCGCGCCGGCATCGCCGCCGGCGCGACCGACCTCACGCTCACCGCGCAAGGCCAAGGCCTAGCGGGCCCGCATCAGAACACGTAGCCGAGGCCGCCCCAGAGGCCGTAGTACTGGTCGGTGGCGTTGCCGGTCGTGATCTTGACCGGGAGGCCGTTCGAGCCCACCGCGGAGTTGTCGAAGGACAAGCCGAAGC
>DATAGU010000138.1:0-2483 GCA_036263495.1 Polyangia bacterium
AATGGCACCGCTCGGCAGCTTGGCTACCATGTCAACATGGCGAAGAACAAAGACAAGTCGCTCCCCGTGGCGACCCGGACCCTGGCCGTGCCGACGGTCGAAGAGTCGGCCATCGTGTTCGCGCGCATCCGACCGCTCGCCGAGGCGCTCCCTGCGCGGGACATCGTCGAATTCAGCTCCGACGCCTCGCTCATCTATCACAACCTGCGCGCCGGGGCGGAAGCGGTGCTCAAGGAGGAGGCTCGCATCCGCGCCGAGCTCATGACGGTGCGCATCGACGACCTCCGCGAGGCGATGCTCGTCGCGCAGGCGCTCATCTTCGCCGCCGCCCAGGTGCCTCTGACGATGCGCGGCACCGGCACCACGGCCGAGCTCGTAGCGCGAGCCTATGAGCTGCGGAGCACGCTCATCGAGAATGCACAGCCGCTCGTCCGTGCGGGTCTTCTGCCCGCGGCTCCGTTCCGGGAGATCTTGAAGGGGCGCGGTAAGCTCGACGCGGCCAACGATTGCGTGGATCTCACGCAGCTGTTCCGGGATCACTGGCCGGCGCTCGAGGGCAAGACGGTGGTGACGCCGGAGATGCTCACCGACGCCGCGCAGGTCGGCTCGACGCTGCAGACCATCATCTTGCCGGGTCGCGCGGTGCGGCGGCGGCAGGTGTCGCCACAGACGGCCGCGGCCGCCATCATCCGCGACCGGATCTGGACGCTCCTCCGGCAGCGCTACGACTTGATCTGGCGCGTGGGGGCGTGGCTCTGGGGGCCGGAGGTGGAGGAGCGGGTGCCGGCGCTGCAGTCGGCCGTGGCACGGCGGCGGGCCGACTCGGACACGGAGCCGCCCGAGGCGGGTGGCTCGGAGACGCCCAAGGGCCCCACGGGGAAGTCGGCGAAGGAGCCGGTCGCGTCGTCGGAGGCGGGGCTCCAGCTGGCGGGGACGGATACGGCAGGCGCGGAGAAGGCAGGGGCCGCCGGGGCAAGTGCTGCAGGGGGGAGTATCGACAGGGGCGGCGCCGAGAAGGCCACTGCCGCGCGAGAGGGGACGGCGAAGGGCAGCACGGCGAAGGAAGGTGCGGCAAAGAAGGGCGCGGCCGGAAAGGGCGCAGCCAAGAAGGGGGCGGCCAAGAAGGGGGCGGCCAAGAAAGGTACGCGAAGGAAATAGGACTCACCTCCTGCCGGCCGTCGCCTCGGACGAGCCGGCGACGGAAGTCCGGCGCGATCGTCCTCGCCGGCTGCTCCGCCCGGTCTCCTGCGCCTCCTTCCTGCGCCTCCCTCCTGCCCCTCCCTCCCTGCGACACGCTCCTTCGCCGTCCTCGACCGGTGCCCGCGACGGGCGCCGCGAGGTCGCCGCAGGACTCTTGGCAAGCCCAGGTGTTCTGCTATACAGAACACGGCATGCCATCCTTACCCCATGAACTGACGCTCGCGCTGTTTCGCGAGTGCCCGGAGCTGGCCTCGTACCTGCTCCGGGAGGTGCTCGGGGTGCCGCTGCCGCGTTACACGGAGGTGAGGGTGGAGGAGGCCGACTTCACGCAGATTGCGCCGATCGAGTTCCGCGCCGACCTCGTGCTCACGCTCCGCGACAAGACGCCGGTGCTCGGGGTCGTGCTCGAGATGCAGCGCAAGATGGACGAGCGCAAGCGGTACACGTGGCTCGTGTATGTGGCGGTGCTGCGGGCGCGCATCGAGAAGGATGTGGTGCTGCTGGTGATCACGGATGATGTGGCGGTGGCGGCGTGGGCGGCGGCGCCGATCGTGAGCGGGCCCGGGTCGGTGCAGGCGGTGTATGTGATCGGGCCGAAGGGGGTGCCCTGGGTGAGGACAGCGGAAGAGGCGCGTCGCCTGCCCGAGCTGGCGGTGCTGTCGGCGCTCGCGCATGGCAATGAGCCGGCCGGGCTGGAGGTGCTCCTGCCGACGCTGGAGGCGGTGGCCGCGCTCGACGAGGGGCGCAAGAAATTCTACACTGATGCCATCCTCGTCGCGCTCAACGAGGCGACGCGGCAGGCGCTGGAGAAAGAGATGCAAACGGGCAAGTACGAGTACAAGAGCGAGTTCGCGCGGTCTTATATTGCCCAGGGGCGGGCCGAGGGGGAGGCCAAGGGGGAAGCCAAGGCGCTGCTGACGCTGCTGGCGGCGCGCGGGATCGAGGTGGATGACAAGACGCGCGAGACCATCTTGAGCTGCACCGATCTGGAGCAGCTGGACCGCTGGATCGTGCGTTCTGCCAACGCCTCATCGCTCGCCGACGTGCTCATCGAGACGTAAGAGAGCCGGCCACCTCGCGCCGCGTGCCTTCGTACAGCGCCCCGCAGAGGGTGCTCAGCGTGAGCGAGGGCCCTTCTGCGCAGGACCCGACTATGAAGCGGCCCCCGCGTCAAGCCCACGTTTTGCGGAGTTCCCTCTGACGACCTTTTGCTTCGAGACATAGCTCTCCCTTCGGCTCTCCAGAGCCGCTCAAAAATGGCGGCCGGTCACGGCTACAAGATG
>DATAGU010000139.1:0-12737 GCA_036263495.1 Polyangia bacterium
GCTTTTCGAACCCCATGGAAATAGTATCGGTTAGTTCACTGCTGGTTGCAATCTACAGGCGCTGCAATCTGCAGGCCTGCTTCCGATACCTCTTCCTTTATTCGAGGCTCAGCCGGCCCATCTCAAGGACATCCGCCTGCCCGTGGGCCTAGCTTGTGGAGGGCGACCTGAACATATGGGGAGGATCGAAGCCTTCCTCCGGAGCTCCGGGAGCTCCGGAGGAAGGGTGGAGGCCTTCGATCCGGAGCTCCAGGAGCTCCGGAGGAAGGGTGGAGACCTTCGATCCGGAGCTCCAGGAGCTCCGGAGGAAGGGTGGAGGCCTTCGATCCGGAGCTCCGGGAGCAACGGAGGAAGGGTGGAGGCCTTCGATCCGGAGCTCCGGGAGCAACGAAGGAAGGGGATCACCCTTCCTGAGGCTCGTTCGAGTTGCGGGGACGCCGACCTGTCCTCCTGTTGCGTTGCGGAGCCTGCGCTACAGCCAGAGCTGCTCCCTCCAGCCGCAGGGGTCGCTCTCATGCCGCGGCGGCGGGCTCTGGGCAAGGCTCGGTCGGGCGCTCCGGGCGCGCTCGCCATCTGCGCTGGAACTCCTCGTCTCCCCAGGGGATCAACTCGTTCGGTGCGCTAGAAAACGGCCGGCAGAGGGACTCCCAGGAAGGTCGGGTAGCGGCCGAGCAGCGCGGCGGCAAGACCGCTCACCAGCGCACCCCCCAGGAGGCCGAGGACGAGCGCGGCGAGCGGGTGCAAGGCGGACTTGCGGACGCCTCCACCGCCTCGCCGCAGGACGATGCGGAGCGCGAGGGCCTGTAGGAGCAGGATCGTGAGCAGGACCGCGGCAAAGCCCCTCTGTCCACTGGTGCACCAGGGGCAATGGGGCGGCGCCGCGTGGTGGATGTTGCAGTGCGCCGCGGCGCCGGCCCACCACCAGGTGCAGCCGCAATCGAAGAGCAGCCGACACAGCGGATGGATGAAGATGGACGCGAGCAGGAGCCCGAGCCCGAGCCAGGCCAGGGCTGGCAGGGCAGGGGAGGGAATGGAAGAATCTGCGTTTCTCTCCGGCAACCGATCCCCCCATTCGTTCGCGGCCTGGGGCCAGACGCGTCCACTGACGTGCTACATCTAGTACGTGGCGCGCAAGAAAGAACCGGCCGGAAAGCCCAAGAAGGAGCCCGCCTTCAGCAACAACCCCTTCGCCGCCGCGGCCAACGAGCTGCGCCAGGTCGTCAAGCCGCCTGCGCCGCCGCCGTCCGCCCGGCCCAAGGCGCCGCCGCCCAGGGTCTCGGCCCCCGCCCCGCCGCCCGAGCGCAGTGAGGACCAGGTCTTCGCCGATGAGATGGCCGGCGTGGTGCCGCTCCAGCCCGACGTGCGGGGCCGCGTGGGCGCCCCGCCTCCCCTCCCGCCCCGCATCTCGCGCCGTGAGGCCGACGAGGCCGAGGCCTACGCCGAGCTGGCCGATCTCATCGAGGGCCACGGCCCCTTCGACTTCGTCGACACGGACGAGTACATCGAGGGCATCGCCCCGGGGCTCGACCGGCGGCTCCTGCGCAAGCTGCGGCGCGGCGACTTCGCCTTGCAGGGGCACGTCGATCTCCATGGCCTCACCCGCGAGGAGGCGTACCAGGAGGTCGAGAGCTTCATCTCCCGGTCGCGCATCGCCGGCAAGCGCTGCATCCTCATCATCCACGGCCGGGGACATCACTCCAAGGACCAGGTGCCGGTCCTCAAGGACCGCATCAAGGCGTGGCTCGAACGGGGGCGGATCAGCCGCACCGTGCTCGCCTTTGCCAGCGCCCGGTCGTGCGACGGCGGGGCCGGTGCGGTCTACGTGCTCCTCCGCCGCTAGCCGTCCCCCTTCCCACCGGTAGCCTTCGACGTATCTCTGGATCCGTGGTGGTAGGGGCACGAAGACAGCCGGGACGACCCGGCGGGGGGAGAGACTCGCAGGTTCGGAGGCGCGTATGAACCCCCAGGATGCCGCCGGCGCCGTGGGATTCTGGCATTCCCCGATGGGCCCGGCGCTCATCGCGGCCGTGGTGGCGGCGATACTGACCCTCATGGCCTCGTACCAGGCGCGGCGCGCCGGGGCGGCGACGGTCGTGGCGCTGCGCTACCTCGGCCAGGGGCTGCGGCGGCGCCTCCACGGAGAGCGTGGCATCGCGCCCGAGCTCTTGCGCCATGCCTTCGAGGAGCTCGGGCCGACCTACCTCAAGCTCGGGCAGCTCATCGGTTCGAGCCTGGGGCTCTTTCCCGAGCGCTACGTGACCGAGTTCCAGAAGTGCCTCGACCGCGTGCGGCCCTTCCCCGCGGCCGAGGCGGAGCGCATCGTCACCGACGAGCTCGGCGCGCCCCCGGCCGAGTGGTTCGCGTACTTCGACCCCGAGCCCCTGGCGTCGGCCTCCATCGCCCAGGTGCACGCGGCTCGGCTCGCCGACGGGCAGGAGGTGGTGGTCAAGATCCAGCGGCCTGCCATCGGCCCCCGCATCGACGCCGATCTGCGCTTCCTCCACGTCGGCGCCTGGATCCTCGGCGAGATGCCGGCCGCCGAGCTCGCCAACCCCGTCGCCATCATCGAGGACTTCGACACCACCATTCACCAGGAGCTCGACTTCCTGCGCGAGGCCGCGAACATGGTGGCGTTCAACCGGATGATGGTCGAGCTCGGGCACGCGGACATCGCCGCGCCCGAGGTGATCACGCGCCTCACCACCTCGCGCGTCCTCGTCATGGAGCGCTTCCGCGGCGTGCGCGTCGACGACGTGGCGGCCCTGCGCGAGCGCGCCATCGACGCCGAGGACAAGCTCGTGCGCGCCCTGCGGGTCTGGTTCCAGTGCATGATCATCTACGGCTTCTTCCACGGCGACGTGCACGCCGGAAATCTAATGTTCCTCGATGATGGTCGCGTCGGCTTCATCGACTTCGGCATCGTCGGGCGCTTCAGCGAAGCGCAGCGCCGCCGGGTGACCGAGTACATCGTGGCCTTTGCCAGCGGCGACTACGTGCGGCTCGGCCAGGTCATGCTCGAGATGGGATCGGTGAAGGCGCAGGTGGATCTGCAGGCGCTCGCGCGAGACCTCCAGGTGGCCTACGCCCCGCTCGTCACGAAGTCCTTCGGCGAGCTCAATTATGGAGAGATCCTGCCCGGCCTCCTGCGGACCGCCGCCCGGCACAAGATGCGTCTGCCGAGTGAGTTCGTGCTCGTGACCAAGCAGATGTTGTTCTTCGACCGCTACGCCAAGCTGCTCGCCCCGGACCTCAACGTGTTCACCGATCCGCGCCTGGTGAATGGCCTGCGCGAGGACGTGCTGCGGGCGCAGGCCCGCGCGAGCGGAGAGGAGCCGCCTTCGCCGGTCACCTAGCTCAGCCGCGCGGTGAGACGGTCGGCGGCGCGGGTGGCGAGGGCCATGATGGTGAGCTGCGGGTTCACCGCCAGCGACGAGGGCATCACGCTGCCGTCGGCCACGTAGAGCCCCGGCAGGTCGTGCACTTGGTGATCCGGATCCACCACCGAGTGCCGCGGCGAGAGCCCCATGCGCGCGGTGCCGAGCGGGTGATAGGCGCTCAGCTGGAAATCGCGCGCGTGGACCCGCGCCTGGCGCAGCCGCTCCAGCTCCTCAGGGTGCGAGAGCTCGTCAAAGCCGTGGATGGGGGTGTACACCTTCTTCGCGCCCGCGGCGAAGAACACACGGCCGAGGATGTCGACGCCGCGCTTGAGCCGTGAGACGTCGTTGTCGTTGACCACGTAGGTGATGATCGGCCGCCCTCCCGGCCCACGCCGCACCCGTCCGCTCGAGGTGTCCTCGATCATGAACCCGAAGCTCGCCAGCCGGTCATAGGACTCCATCACCTCGACGAAGCGGCGGCCGAGGAGGGTGATGGTGGCGGCCCCCATCTCGGGCGGGCCGAAGATGCCCTCGAAGAGGATGCCTTCGTCATGGAACTCCTCGATGGCATAGCCCTGGGGGATGCCGCGATACCCCTCCACCTGCTCGTCGAACAGCGCGGTGAGCGCGGTGGCCGGGTGAATGGTGAGGTTCCGGCCGAGCTGGCCCGAGCCGAGCCCCAGATGGTTCTCTTCGAGGAGCAGCGGCGTCAGCAGGCTCCCGCAGGCCACCACCACCGCGCGGGCCCGGACCGTCACCCGCGCCTTGCCCTCACCTTTCGTTCCCTGCGCGGCCGAGCCCCTGTGCTCCTCTCCCGGGCCGCGAAGATTTCGCGTGGACCGGTCATCGCGCAGATCCTGCGCGACCCCGCTCACCCCCACCGCGCGCCCGCCCTCGATCAGGATCGAGTCCACGCGCAGCCCCTTCACCAATGTGGCCCCGCGCTGCAGCGCGAGCGGCACATAGGAGACATTGGTCGAGCGCTTGGCATCGGTCGGGCAGCCAAAGCAGCACACCCCCTGCCCATCGCAATCCGGCGCGTTGCGCAGGAGCGCCTGATGCCGATAGCCGAGCACGTCGCAGCCGCGCGCCACCAGCCGCGCCACCCCGCCGAGGTAACGCGCCTCGGCGCGCCGCACCTGCAGCACCTCCTCCACCCGCTCGTAATAGGGCGCCATCTGCTCGGACGAGAACTCGGCGAGGCCGTGCCGCTCGCGCCACTCGGCGAACACCCGCTCGGGCGTGCGGTAGCAGGTGCCGGAGTTGATCGTGGTCGTGCCCCCCACGGTCTTGCCCAGCGGGATGGGGATGGCCGTGTTGCCCAGGGCCCACAGCGCCCCGGCGCCGCGATACAGCTTCTGCTGCATCTCCACCACCCCGCCCGTGAAGTCCGAGCGGGTGTAATAGTCCCCCTCCTCGACCATCACCACCCCGAGCCCGCCCTGCGCCAGCTCCTTGGCCACCACCGCCCCGCCCGCCCCGGTGCCGATCACCACCACGTCGCACTCGAGCGTCTCGCCCGCGAGCTCGCCCGCGGCGTGCACCCGCTCGGTCATCCAGCGCGGCCGCAGCTCGGTCACCGCCGGCGCGCGGTAGACGCAGCCGAGCTCCCGATAAAACGCCGGGTCATCGTAATGCGCCACCTTGAGCGGCGTGACCAGGGCACGGAGCAGGGTGCGGCGCGCATAGCTCGCTTGCTGCCAGTCATCGATCAGCCGCTCCGCCGCCTCTTCATCGAGGTCGGCGAAACCGCGCCGATGACGCGCGTAGGCATGCGCCTCGAACGCCAGCAGCAGGGCTCGATAGCCCTGTCCCGCGGCCCCCAGCGTGGCGATCAACTGTTCGAGCCGGGCCAGGGTTCGGGCTCCTGGAGCCGGCAGCAGACGCCCGGCAGGGATGACGATCCGGGCCATGGCGAGCAGGCAACGCCGTTCGTGTTCGGAGAAGAGACCGTGGGCGGCCGGTGAGCGCAGCATGAGCGACCTCAGATGATCGTCAGATCACATCATGACATATTGGTTCGACCTTTATGCCAACAAGATCACTCCTTCAGCAACGCACCTCCTACGTCTAGCTGCCTGCGACGAACAAAAGACTCCGGCCCTGCCGGAGGGACCCGGAGGGCGCTGGCCAGGAACTCTTTCGTGGGGGGGAGAAAAGACCGCGGAGGAAGGGGGGGACTTACTCTTCGGCGCCGGCTTCGCCCGTCGCCTGCGTCGGCTCGGGCACCGCCGGGTTGTGCTTGATCAGCTTGGGCGGCAGGGACTTCAGCACCAGCTCCGACAGATCCAGCACCTGCATCTTCTCCTCCGCCCCCGCGTCCTTCACGCCATCGGAGATCATGATCGTGCAGAACGGACAGGCCACCGCCGCCACGTCCGCGCCCGAGGCCAGGATCTCGTCCGTGCGGTTGCGGTTCACGCGCGTGCCGATTTGCTCTTCCATCCACATGCGCCCGCCGCCGCCGCCACAGCAGAAGCCATGCTGCCGCTGGCGCCCGAGCTCCACCAGCCCGCCTTCGTTCGGGATCGCCTGCAGCACCGCACGCGGCGCGTCATACTCCCCGTTCCAGCGGCCGAGGTAGCACGAGTCGTGATACGTCACCGTGTGCGCCACCGCCTGGGTCGGCTTGAGCTTCCCTTCGGCGATGAGGTGGGCCATGAGCTGCGAGTGGTGGATCACCTCGTAGTCGCCCCCGAACTGCGGGTACTCGTTCTTGATCGTGTGGAAGCAGTGCGGGCAGCTGGCGATCACCTTGGTGATCTTGGCATTGTTGATGGCCTCCACATTGGCCTGCGCCTGCATCTGGAAGAGGTACTCGTTGCCGCCGCGCCGCGCGGGATCCCCTGAGCACTGCTCCTCCGGCCCGAGCACCGCGAACGACACCTCGGCCGCGTGCAGCACCTGCACGAGCGCCCGCATCGACTTCTTGATGCGGTCGTCGAACGCCCCGGCGCAGCCCACGAACAGGAGATACTCCGCGGTCGGGTTCTCCTCCACCGTCGGCACCGCCAGCCCTTCGGACCAGTCCATGCGCTTGTCGGCGCCGATGCCCCAGGGGTTCGAGTTGCGCTCGAGGTTGGTGAACGTGCGCGACAGCTCCGCCGGCATGCGGCTCTCGGACAGCACCAGATAGGTGCGCATGTCCACGATGTGCCGCGGGTGCTCGATGAACACCGGGCACACCTCCTGGCACGCCCCGCAGGTCGTGCAGGCCCACAGCGTCTCGTCCTTGATCCGGCCGCCCACGAGCGGCGGCATCTCCTCGAGCTGCCGCTGGAGCGCCGCGATCTGCTCGCTCAACGAGGGCGCATGCGCCTGGGAATGCCCGTTCGCCGTGCCTCCCGCCGCCGCGTGCTCGGCCGCGTGGCCATGCCCATGCCCGTTACCATGACCATGATCACTCGCCGCGCCGTGCCCCGCGTCATGCCCATCCCCATGGTCATCGCCGTGACCAGAATGGGAAGCGCCCTGACCTTCGACGGCCAAACGCTTCTCCAGGTTCTTGATCTGCAGCTCGATCACGCCGCGCTCGCGCATCTCGTGCGCCATGTCGTGGATCACGTGCATGGGCGAGAGCGGCTTGTCCGTGTTGTAGGCCGGGCAGAAATTCGAACAGCGAGCGCACTCGGTGCAGGCGTATCCGTCCAGGAGCTGCTTCCAGGTGAACTGCTCGATCTTGCCCACCCCGTAGTCGTTCTCGTCCTCGAGATTGCGCTTCGTGCCGACGATGCGCGCGTCGAGGTTGCGGAACAGGATGTTGGGCAGCGCGCCGAGCAGGTGGATGTGCTTCGAGTAGGGCAGGTAGTTGAGGAACGCGAGCAGCGTCACCGCGTGCGTCCACCACATCGCCTCCGAGAACGTCGCCTCCCAGGCCTGGCCCTGTGGCCACAGCTGCGACAGGAGCCCCGAGACCGTCACGTGATCCCGCGCCCACGGATCGAGCTCGCCCGCCGCCGCGAACTTGAAGCTGTGATGGGCGAAGTGGCTCACCATCAGCATCCCGATCGCCCCCAGGATGAGCCCCGCATCGAGGTTCATCGGGATGAGCCGGGGCTTGATCACGATGCGGCGGAAGAAGCCGTAGCCCACGGCGAAGAGCACGAGCAGGTTGAACCAATCGATCCCGAACTTCAACCAACCATAGAGCCCACTGCCGAGGAAGGAGAAGCTGAAGGCCGGGAACAGGCCATTCAGGAGGAACTCGACCGTCCCCAGCGTGATGAGGAGGAAGCCCCAGAAGATCGTCAAATGGTGACGCGAAGTGACATGCCGCACCGCCGCGTCGTAGGAAGGCGGCTCCCCGACCTTCGCCTGACCGAAGAAATACACCAGCACACTCAAGAGACGCTGCCCCCAGCGATCGAATCGATCTTCGGGGCGTCCCTTGAGCAGGAACTTCACCAGGCGAGTGCAAGACCAGCCAAAGAGGCTGAAGGCGGCGACCATGAGGATCGCCAAGACCACGGGCTTCATCGGATAAGTCACCCTTTTGTCGACGGAAAACGCGCGGGCAGCCTCATACCACGGGAGCAGCGCCGCTGCCAAGAGTCGCTCAGGACCAAGCGACTCGGATACCACACATCGGGCAAGAGAAGTTCCTCTGCCCACGAATCTTCCTACCAGCGCCTACCTGCTCACCGAGGAATACAGCCTTCCCATCCTGGCCATGCCCCGATGGAGAAGGGGCGGCCAACAGTTTGCATACCGTAGGAAAGCGATCACGCTTCTCTTTCTCATCTTTACGAGGTTCTGACCGTGAAGGCACAACCAGATTGCAATATTCTCGTGATCTCGGATCTTCACCTGGGCGAAGACCTCAAGCCGAGCAACACCCATGTGACGTTCTTGCGCCACATCGCGCGGCTCGAGCGTGAGCTCGAGGCCTTCCTCGCGTACCACACGCGCAACCGCCTGGATGGCCGGCCATGGCGTCTCGTGGTGAACGGTGACATGGTCGATTTCATGTCCATCATGATCCTGCCCGAGCCCGGCAGCGCCTCCGTCGAGGAGGAGCAGTTCGGCCTGGGCCACGGCGAAGCGCAGTCGGCCGCCAAACTCGCGCGGGTCTTCGAGCGTCACCCCGGCGTCTTCCGCCGCCTCGGCGAGTTCGTCCAGGCCGGCAACGAGCTCGTCGTCATCGTCGGCAACCATGACGTCGAGTTCTTCTACCCCGACGTGCAGCGCTGCTTCATCGATCGCCTCACCCTGCTCGCGCTCGAGGCCGCCGCCCCCGCCGACGACCGGAGCGCCGCCGGCCCGCTCCAGGCCGAGAGCGAACCCCCCGCCGCCACCGAGCGGCGGATCCGCGACTCCATCCGCTTCTGCCCCTGGTTCTACTACGAGGAGAACGTCGTCTACGTCGAGCACGGCCACCAGTACGACCAGTGCTGCTCGTTCGACTATCAGCTCTACCCCGTCGAGCCCGTGCGCGGCGTCACCCTGTCCATCGCCCACGCCTGCGTCCGCTACTTCTCGAACCTCGTCCCCACCCTCGATCCCCACTGCGGCGAGACCTGGGGCTTCATGGACTACATGAAGTGGGCCTCCGCGCACGGCATGCGCAGCATCACCCGCATCTTCCAGCTCTACGGCTTCCTCATCTGGAAGACCCTCGAGATCTGGTCCCAGCTCACCGATCGCAAGTCCGATCAGAAGCGCTCCGAGCGGCACCGCCGCTCCCTCACCGAGCTGGCCGAGCGCTACCAGATCGCCGTCGACAAGCTCGAGGCCCTGGATGGGCTGCGCTGCCCGCCCGTGCTCAAGGCCCTCTTCCCCATCCTCTCCACCCTGTTCCTCGATCGCATGCTCGTCGGCGTCCTCGCCACCCTGGGCGCCACCCTGGCCCTCGCCGTCGCCCCCGGCTGGCACCGCAAGCTCGTCATGGCCGTCGGCCTCATGGGCGTCGGCGTCCTCGCCAACTGGTTCCTCGGCAAGAAGCGCGCCCTCCCGTCGCCCCAGGCCCTGCGGCGCGTCCCCGAAGCCATCTGGCGCATCATGCGGGCCCCCTTCATCGTCCTCGGCCACTCTCACGCCATCGAGCGGATCGAGCTGGCCGGCGGCGGCATCTACTTCAACACCGGCACCTGGGCCGACACCGTGGGCAGCGACTTCCCGCACCTCGTCATCCGCCCCGCCACCGCCGCCCCCGAGGCCGAGCTGCGGATCTGGCGCGACGGCGCCAGCGCCCCCTGGGACCTTGGCAAACGCTCGCGGTAAACGAAACTTGTCAGGAAGGCCACCGTATTGATAGGCAAGGTGAAGCCATGATTCATCCTGATCTGGTAGAACTCGTGCGGTGCCCCAAGTGCCGAGGACGACTCACATTGCAAGCGGACGGACAGGCGCTCGACTGCTCGTCCTGCGGGCTGTGCTATCCCATCGTCGATGACATCCCCCAGCTCCTCGCCGAAGAAGCCAAACCCATGGCGCCGTAAGGCCCGCCAAGGACATCGCAGCCCATGAGCGCGGGCGCACAGCGGCCGACGTCGGGGGGCCCGAAGACCATCCTCGTCCTCGAAGACGAGGGGTCCGTGCAGCGGTTCATCGAGCAGACGCTCGTGGACGAGGGCTTCCACGTGGAGCTCGCCAAGGACGGCCTCGAAGGCCTGGTGCGGATCGATCGCATCAAGCCCGACCTCATCATCGCCGACATCATGATGCCGCGGCTCGACGGCCTCACCTTTGCGCGGGCCGTCAAAGCGCACGAGCAGACCAAGGCCATCCCCATCATCTTCCTCACCGGGCGGGGCGACTCGCGCAGCATGATCGAAGGCATCAACGTGGGGGCGCGGTACTATCTCACCAAGCCCTTCGATCCCGACGATCTGGTGGCCAAGGTCAAGAAGGCCCTCGGTCTAGGCTGAAGCCCCTTGCATCTCGAGACGAGAGCGTAGGAGATATCGGGCATGAGCCAAGAAGCGAGCGCGCCGGAAGGTGGCAAGACGATCCTCGTGCTCGAGGACGAGGGCGCCATCCAGAAGCTGCTCGAGCGGGCGCTCAAGGCCCAGGGCTTCAAAGTGGAAGTGGCCAAGGATGGGCTCGAAGGCCTGGTGAAGATCGATCGCACCAAGCCCGACCTCATCATCGCCGACATCATGATGCCGCGCCTCGACGGCCTCACCTTCGCGCGCGCCATCAAGACGCACGATCAGACCAAGTCCATCCCCATCATCTTCCTCACCGCCCGCGGCGATCCGCGCAGCATGATCGAAGGCATCAACGTAGGCGCGCGCTACTACCTCACCAAGCCGTTCTCCATCGAGGATCTGGTCAGCAAGGTCAAAAAAGCGCTCGGCATGGCGTGAGGGGGCAGGGGAGGGCAGGGGAGGCCGCCGTCACTCCTGCACGACGTGCGATCGCGGCAGGTATTCGACGTGCGCCGGCAGCCGCTCCGTCTGGTACCGCTCGAAGTGCCCGGACTCCAGGTATCTCCGATACGACACCGGGGACCGCATCCCGTCGCGCCAGCGAAAGTCGGGTCGTCCCGCGACCAGGAACTGGCAAAAACAGTCGAGGAGCGGGAGCTCGGGGACCAGCTCCTCGGCCCACACCGTTGCCGTAGATATCGATCACGGTCCAGGTCCACGGCGACTTGTTGGCGCCATTGATACGGCTCATCTCCTCCGGCGTCAGCTCGCGCGGAGCCTGCGCTACCTGCCGGCCCAGAAGGCGGGGAGGGTGGTCTCTTCTTCAAGATTGCGCACCAGCGAGCAGCCCGAAGGTATCACATCCCCCCGCCGGGGAGGCGGATGGGGAGCAGGGGCACAAGAGTATGGAAAGTGCTCTCATGAGCGCGTCAGCCATCTCTCAGCCGAGACGGTCTATCCATTTATATGAAATTGAAGTCGAGACTCGACCTTGTTTGGTCAGTTGAAGTACCCTGGAAAACGCTACCTCCAGGTCTGGCCCGGTCCAAGGAGTTTGGCCTCATGTCCGAGACGCGCCGTCAGGATCTCCTCCATCCTCCAGGCCCAGAGACACAGCGTGCGCAGGGCAAAGAAGGCCTTCGGCCCGAGGCGGCGATCCTCCCTGGCACATCGCGTCTCTTCAGCCGCTTCTGCCTCGTCCGCCACGATGAGGCGGCCATCCTCCAGATGCTCCGCCAGGTACCCTACTTCGATCGGCTCCATGCTCGCATCTCCCTCTTCCAGGCCTTGGGCGGGCGTTACACCAACGCTGGCCCGCGTGCCCTGGCACTCTGTGAGCGCGTCTTTGGTCCGGGCACGATGTACTTTCCGTCCGAGCCGAGAGGGGCTGAAACCCATGGTTCGCCTCCGATGGGCAAGGCATCGGCAGTGCAAGCCCACGTCGGTGCCGAGACGATGCAGCGCCAGACCGAACCGTCGCACGCGGCGGTGACCCGGGGCACGAGCGAAGCGGCACCTGGGGTTCTGCAGCCGGCTGGCCTGCATCTCATGGGAGGCGGGGTCGGGGGAGATGACCGTCATGAGCAGAAGGCGGACGCAGCGGCGGAGACGGCAGTTCAGGGGACGCCGAGGGAAGCGCCTCAAGATGAGCGTGCGGATACAGTTCGGTCACCATCGGATGGGCAGGACACGGCCGGCGTCGCGTCCGTGCCGTTCGCGGTACACCGCCTTTTCAAGACCGGAGGTGGACGGCCGCTCCCCGACGCGGTTCGTGCACGGATGGAGGTACACTTTGGCCATCGCCTCTCCCGCGTGCGCGTTCACGACGGCTCGCTGGCCGACGAGGCCACGCGTTCTGTCGGCGCCACGGCCTATACCCTCGGCCACGACATTGTGTTCAGCTCCGGTGCGTTCAGGCCGGACACCATCGAGGGGCTGCATCTACTGGCCCATGAGCTCGCGCACGTCATCCAGCAAGACGGCACCCCAACGGAGCCGTCGGCCCTCCTGCACCTCGGGCCGGTCGACGATCCACTGGAAGGTGAAGCGGATCGCGCTGCCGATGCCTTGATGCGCAATCACGCCCTATCGCCGTGGCAGATCAGCGCAGGCCGGATGCAGCGTCGCCTGCAGCGTGCGGTCAGCAAGGTCTGCAACCCGCCGAGCGCCTGGTTCTCGCTGGGAGGGGTACCGAATCTCCCGGCCGCCGTGGCGTTCGGAGCCATCGCCGAGCGCTTCATCTCGACGAACATCATCGCGACCACCGCGACGGCACCCGGGAACTTCTATCTGGACCATCCCCTGGCCGGGCCGATCGATCCGTTCTACGTCGCGTTCATCATCCGTAAGAATCCAGGCCTCAGCGCGTTCCAAAAGGCCGCGCTGGCGCTCATGACGGTTGCGCGGCCGGACGTGCTTCTCCATCAGGCGCCGATCTTCCAGTTCGAAGAGGTGAAGCCCAACTCGGTCGCGGGCCGCGCGGCGGGCCGCG
>DATAGU010000140.1:0-18413 GCA_036263495.1 Polyangia bacterium
GGCAGGCGGATGTCCTTGAGATGGGCCGGCTGAGCCTCGAATAAAGGAAGAGGTATCGGAAGCAGGCCTGCAGATTGCAGCGCCTGTAGATTGCAACCAGCAGTGAACTAACCGATACTATTTCCATGGGGTTCGAAAAGCGCTTCCTGCAGCACCGCGGGATCACGGTGATCCAGAAGCTCGACCCCTCGCTTCCGCGATTGCGCCCGGGCAAGGTGGGGATCGTGCTGGCGGGTGGCGCGGTCTCGGGGGGCGCCTTCAAGGCCGGTGGCCTGCGCGCCCTGGATGAGGCCTTCTGGCGACGGCGGCTGCCTGGCCAGACTACGCCCAAGAGCTTCGGCCTGACCAACTTCGACGTCTTCGTCGGCTTGTCCGCCGGATCCGTGCTCGCCTCGGTGCTCTCGGCCGGCATCCCGGCCGATGAGGTGTTCCGCATCCTCCACGGCACGAGCGAGACCTACGAAGCCTTCCGCCCCTGGCACTTCATGCGGCCGAACGCCTTCGAGTGGCTGTCGCGCATCGGCCTCTTCTTCTCCAAGGAACACGAGTTCCTGTCCAACTACGTCTCGGGCGCCACGGATTGGCACACGGGCGAGCGCTTCACCCTGCGCGCCACCCTGAGCAAGATGGCCCAGGCCACGGCGCGCCTCGTGCCGACCGGTCTCTTCGACCCGCGCGCCCTGGCCGACTATCTCCGGCGCAACATCGAGCGCTCCGGCCTGTCCGACGACTTCATCGAGTCCTACCAGCGCACCGGCAAGGCGCTCTACCTCACCGCCGCCGACCTCAACCGGGGCGAGCTGGTGGTCTTCGGGCACGACGAGCCCTACCGCAAGGTGCCGATCTCCCAGGCCATCGCCGCCTCGTGCGCCCTGCCGCTCTGGTACAAGCCCATGCTCATCGACAACCCGCTCGCGGGTGAGCCGGGCGAACCCGATCGGCTCGACCTCGCCGACGGCGGCCTCCTGCGCACTGCCAACGTGCGGGTGGCCGTGGAGAAGGGGTGCGAGCTCGTCATCTGCTACAACCCCTTCACCCGCATCCGCTACGACCGCGCCGGCCGCTCCCTCTACGAGCACGGCCTGCCGGCGCTCATGTGGCAGGCCACGCGCACGCTCATCGGTGCGCGGCTCGACATGGCCAAGGAGCTCGTCTACCGCGACGACACCGTGCAGGCCGACGTGGTGTTCATCGAGCCCGCCGAGGACGACTACACCTTCTTTGGCATGAACCCGCTCAACTTCTGGAGCAAGGAAGCCGCGGCCAGCCACGGCTACGACGCCGTCACCGGCGCGGTGGACGCCAACTACGAGATGCTGGCGCAGTTGTTCGGCTGCCATGGCATCGAGCTGCGCCCGCCGCGCGGCCAGCTCATGCCCCCGCCCGACGAAGAGAAGCGCGCGCCCAAGCTGCGCGAGTCGCGCGGCCAGCTGGCCCTCACCTCGGGCAAGGGCCGCGACGCCGGCTAACGGATCACCTGGTCTCGTCGCCTTCCGTGCGCGGCGCCATCAGCCCTTGGCCTCGTGGATCTCGCGCGCCACGCGCTCGCCCGATTCGAGCGCGCCTTGCATGAAGCCCGGCCAGAGGGAGGTGTGCTCGCCGGCGAAGTGGACGCGCCCCTCGGCGCGGGCGATGTGCGGCCAGAGCGACGTGAGCTGGCCGGGCTTGAGCCAGCCATAAGCGCCGCGCGACCACGGATCGTCGTCCCAGGCGTGTGAGGTCCCGCCCTCGCAATGCGCCCGCAGGGCCGGATGGAGGCGCGCCACCTGCTCGATCGTGGAGGCGATGCGCTCGTCCGGGGACATGCCGGCCAGGCGGCGGGCGGCTTCACCGGTGAAGTAGCCGCTCAGGACGCCGCGCTGCCCCTCCTGACCCCGCGTGTCCTCGTAGACCGCCATGCGCGGCGCGTCGACGTCGCCGCTGCCCGCGACCTTCTCGTCGAGCCAGAAGCGCCGCCGGGTCTGGAGATACACGCGCGTCACCGACGTATAGGGCAGCTCGGCCACGGCTCGCTCCTTGGGGGCGGAGAGGCGCGGCGTGATCTCGATCCGGCGGAGCAGGGAGAAGGGCACCGCGCACACCAGGTGGTCGGCCCCGAACTCTTGCGGCGCTCCCGCCTGCAGCGCCACCACCCGCACGCCACGCGCGTCGTGCGCCACCCGCACCACGGGCGAGCCATAATGGATCTGCCCGGATAAACGCGCCGCCAGGGCGCGCGGCAGCACGTCGCTGCCGCCGCCGATGCGGGACAGGCCGCGCCCCTTGCCGATGGCCAGCCCGCGCAGCAGCCAGAGCGCCGAGCAGCTCTCGAGCCCCTCGCCGAGCAGGTCGAAGTAGCTCAACTTGATGAGCGCCACGGCCCCGGACGAGGCGCCCCGCTGCCGCAAGTAGTCGGTGAAGGAGAGCTCGTCGTACTTCTTCAGCGCGGCCGGCGGCCAGCCCGGCGCCCGCGGATCCCCCACCTCGGCCACCGCCGAGAACACGTACTTCTTCCAGATCCCGCCGAGGCCCATCTCCCGCTCCTCGGCCGAGAGCTCCACCGGCCACTCCACGGCCGCGCCGGCTCCGCGCACGAGGCGCCGTCCCGCGATCACCTCCGCCGAGCCGAGCTCGGGCCGCGGCGTCTCGGGGACGAGCGGCAGCTCGAGCAGCTGGAGGTACTTGAGCGTGTGCTCGTGATCGCCCGGCACGAAGAGGGCCCCGGCCTCGGCGTGGAGCCCCTCGGCGAACGGCTCGCGCAGCGTGTAGACGCGCCCCCCGGGCCGGGAGCGCGCCTCGAGCACCGTCACCTCGTGCCCGCCTTGCACGAGCTGGTAGGCCGCGGCCAGACCCGCCAGACCGGCGCCGATGACCACGACCTTCTTCTTGCGTGCGCCGCTCGCGGGAGCCAGGTCCTTGTTCCCCAGCGCGCGAGCCTCGGGCGCCCACAGCCCCGCCGCCGCCAGGGCGCCCCAGCGCAGGCCCCAACGCAGGAACGTCCGTCGAGTCGGTCCGTGAGACATCGCTGTACGGTAACAGGGACCGCAGGGGCGAGGAACGGGAGAAGCCCGCCGGGCCTTAGCGGCTCGTCAGGCCAGCGGTCGCTACTTGGGCGCCGCGGCCCGCTGGCTGCGCACCGCGGTCATCTGGATCTCGACCCGCGCGCCGAGGTTGAGCGCCGCCACCTGCACCGTCGCCCGCGCCGGCGGGTTCTCGGGGAAATGCTCGCGGTAGACCCGGTTGAAGGCGGCGAAGTCATCGAAGCTCGCGATGAACACCGTCACCGACACCACGTCGGGAAGATCCATCCCCGCCGCCCGCAGCACCTCGCGGAGGTTGGCCAGCGTCTGCCGGGTCTCCGCCTCGATGCCCCCGGGCACGAGCTTGGCCGTGGCCGGATCCCGCCCGATCTGGCCGGACAGATAGAGCGTGTCGCCGACCAGGATCCCCGGGCTGTAGGGGAGCCCGGTCTCGGGGAAGCGGGCGGGACGGATCACCTGCCGGCCAGTCCCTCGACCAGGCACCGCCTGGGGCGGCGGCGTCTCAGCCCACGACGCCGACGGCAGCGCCCCTAACGCCAGGGCGAAGAGGGCCGCCCGACCCGGCCAGCGTCGCCCTGCGAAGACGCGCCAGGCCGACCTCCCCTCTGATATCTCAGACATCGGCGAACCTCACCGAGTAGACGAGCGGCAAGTGCGCGCTCAGCGTCTGCCAGCTCTCGCCGCCGTCCTCCGAGGCATAGAGGTTGCCGTTGGTGCTGCCGAAGGCCAGCGTCGAGCCGCGCAGGTCGAGGGCGTGGCGATAGACGAGATCGAAGCACGCCTCCTGCGGCAGACCGCGCCGCAGCGCCGTCCAGCTCCGCCCCCCGTCCTCGGTGCGGCACACGCACAGCGCACCGCCCACCGGCACCCGCTGCTCGTCGCTCCGGGCCGGCACCACCCACGCCGTGTCCGGCCGCTTCTCGTCGACCGCGATGGCGAAGCCGAAGTGCGCCGGCCCGCCCTCCTGCGACACCATCGTCCAGCTCTCGGCGTTGTTCGTGCTGCGGAAGATGCCGCAGTGGTTCTGCATCCACAGCACGTCGGGCGCCGACGGCGCGCGCACCACGATGTGCGGATCCTGCCCCACCTCGGACTGGGGATCGGGCAGGAACGTGGCCACCTGCCCCCGGTTGCGCGGCGTCCAGCTCCGGCCGCCGTCCTCGGTGGCGAACACGCCCGCGCAGCTGATCGCCACCATCACCCGCTCGCTCGAGCGCGGATCCACCAGCACCGAATGGATGCCCGGCTGATCACGCCCCCCGCCGAACCACTGCGTCTTGCGCGACGGGTGGTTCCACAGACCGGCCACCAGCTCGAAGGTCTCGCCGCCGTCGTCGCTGCGGAAGAGACCGCCGGGATCCGTGCCGAGGTACAGACGCGACGGGTGGTCCGCGCCGCCCCCGGCCATGACCCAGACGTAGCGCAGCGTGGCCGGGACCCCGTCCTTGACCTCGGCGTCCGCCGGGTACTTGGGCGCCGCCACCTCGGTCCAGGTGCTGCCGAGATCCGCCGAGCGCGAGAGCTTCGTGCCCCAGTGCCCGTGGTCGAGGCTGGCCCAGAGCAGGCCCGTCCGCGAGTCGTAAAAGGCATAGGGCACGGGCACCCCGAGGTGCGCGGTGCGGGCATGCCGCCAGCTGCCGCCGCGCCGCTCGAAGATGAGCAGGCCCTTGCGCGTGCCGAGGATCAGGGTCCCAGGGGTTCCAGAGGTTCTGGGGGTCATGGTCTCACCTCCTCCGTGGCTCCGTAGCTCCGTGGGACGCCGCGGCCCGTGGAGCACGAGAAAACGTGTGGGTTGCAGGGCGGGCGCCACGCCCGACGGGCCTCAGCCGCCCGAGAGCGCCTGCAGGATGTAGACGGTGTCGTCCGGGCCGAGCGTATCGCCGAGCCGCTCGCGGTCCGCGACCGGCTCCTCCCCGATGAAGATGTTGACGTGCCGGCGCAGCGACCCGCGCTCGTCGACGATGTAGGCCGCCAGCCCGGGGTGCTGGCGATCCAGCGCCGCGACCAGCTCGGCCACGGTGCCGGCCACGAGGTGACTCTCCTCGAGCCGGGTGAAGAAGCGCCGCAGATGGGGTGTCAGGACAACGCGCGCCATGCCCCGACAGTGGCACAAACCCACGCGCACCGAAAGGCCCAGGCAGAACGAAGCCGCCCCACCGGCCCATGCCCGGCCGCGCCGCGCGTCGTATGATGAAGCATGGACCCCACCTCCGGCGCCCCCGCGAGCCAGGCCCCCTCCCCTGCCCCGCTCCTCCGCTGCGAGCACCTGTGCCTCAGCTACGACGGCCTGCGCCAGGCCGTGGCCGACGTCTCGTTCACCGTGCACGCCGGCAGCATCTTCGCCCTCCTCGGCCCCAACGGCGCGGGCAAGACCTCGACCCTGCGCATGCTGGCCACCCTCACCGACCCGACCAGCGGCCGCATCGTCGTCGACGGCATCGACGCGGCGAGCGCTCCTGACGGGGCGGCGGCGGTGCGGAGCCGCATCGGCTACCTGCCCGACAACTTCGCCCTGTACGAGAACCTCACCGCCATCGACTACCTCGAGTTCTTCGCCCGCTGCTACGGCGTGCCCGCACCCGAGCGGCGCCGGCGCGCCGAGGCCTTGCTCGTGGAGCTCGACCTCGTCGGCAAGCGCACCGCCCCCATCAACTCCCTGTCGCGCGGCATGCGCCAGCGCCTCGGCCTGGCCAAGACCCTCATCCACCAGCCCAAGGTGCTCCTCCTCGACGAGCCGGCCTCGGCGCTCGACCCGGGGGCGCGGCTCAAGCTGCGCGACGTGCTGCTCGGCCTCAAGCGCCGCGGCCTCGCCATCGTCATCTCCTCGCACATCCTCCCCGACCTCGCCGGGCTGGCCGATGCGGTCGGGATCATGGAGGCCGGGCGCATGGTGCATACCGGCCCGGTCGAGGAGGTCGCCCGCGCCACCACCCGCGCCTGCCTGGTGTACGCCGTCGAGGTGAGCGCGAACATGGAGCGCGCCGAGCGCGCGATCGGCGAGTTCGGCCCGCGCCTCAAGTCGCATCGGGTGTCGCCGCTCGCCCAGGGCGCCCGCTTCGAGGTGGAGCTCGAGGGCGGCACCGAGGCCGTGGCCGATCTCGTGGAGTCCATGGTCCTGCGCGGCGCGCGCGTGGTGCACGTGGCGCCGCTCGAGTCGGCGCTCGAGTCCATCTACCGCGCGAGCGGGGCCCTGCAGGTGTCGTGATCGGGAGGGATGAAGGTCGCCCGGCGACCGGGCCGGCCCGTGAGGGCTCTACTTCTGCGCGATGGCGGCGAACGGGTCCGGCCCCGGCTCGAGCTCGCCGAGCGAGGCTGCGCCGGCCACGTCATCGAGCTCGATGGCCAGACCCACCGCGGTGCGATGCCGCGTCGCCAGCTGGGCGCCGGTCTGAAGACGGGTCCAGTCGCCGAGACGGAACTCGATGCCGCCGATGGGGATGACCGAGACCCACATGCGCCAGGCCCCGGGCCGCCCATCCGCCCCCGGGATCCACAGGTACTGATCCCCCGGCGTCACCCCGCCCGAGGAATAGCCCACCAGCAGCCCGCGCGCCCCGCCGTCGAGCGGCACCACCGTGCGCACCACCCCGGGATCGAACAGCTTCACCACCGGGTTGAGCCAGAACGAGTCGTTGGCCCAGAAGGCATACCCCTTCTGCACGAGCCCGCTGGCCTCCTCGCCCTGGATCTCGGTGCCCTTGCGATACGCCCGCCCGGTCTTCTGGTTGATGTCCACCAGCACCTCGAGATCGTCCCAGCGTACCCGCGCGAGCTGCCGGTTCTTGTCCCACAGGTGCTGGTGCTTCATGGCCGTGAAGGTCCAGCGCACGGCCCCGGTGCGGTCCCAGGCGTCCTTGTCCACCGCCCGCTCGAGCGCGTGCCCGAGCTCATCGGCCTCCGGCCCCGGCGCGCCCTGCGCCGGCCGGGCATGGCGCAGCGCCAGCACCAGCGCGCCGAAACCGGCCCCCACGATCCCGGCCAGCACACCAAAGAAGATCAGGAACACCCGCAGCCAGCTGCGGCGATGAGGCATGGCAGACGTCGACATGGGAGAAACCTCGAGGCGTTGAGCGGGCCCTGCTGAGATCGCTTGAGATCTCTCTTAGGTGGCCACGCAGTTGCGTCCGGCGCGCTTGGCGCGGTAGAGCGCCTGGTCGGCTCGCTTGAGCACTTCGCCCGCGGTCTTGCCATCGACCGGGAAGGCCGCCACCCCGACCGAGATGGTCGGGTGGACCACGATGCCGTCCTTCTCGTACTTGTGCTCGTTGATGAGCCGCACGATGAGCCGGGCCAGATCCACGGTCACCGCCTTGCCCTGGCTCGGTAGGAAGGCCGCGAACTCGTCGCCGCCCAGGCGGCTCGCCTCGCCGTAGAGGTGGATCACCCGGCCGATGATCTTGCCCGCCTCGCTGATCGTGTGCGCGCCGTAGATGTGACCATAGGTGTCGTTGATCTCCTTGATCCCATCCATGTCGAGCATCATCACGCCCATCGGTTCGCCGGCCGAGGCGCACTCCTCCAGCGCGCGGACGAGATCTCCTTCGAACCGCGTGCGGGCGATGAGACCCGTCAGGTCATCGGTGCCCACCCGCTCGTCCATGCTCACGTGGTAGCCGTAGTCGGGGCTGTCGGCGGCGGAGAACTTGAGGATCGTGTCCCCCATGAAGATGTGATCGCCGTCGTTGAGCAGGGTCGGTCCGGGGATGCGCTTGCCGTTGACCAGGGTGCCGTTGGTCGAGTTGAGATCCTGCACCCGCACGTTACCCCGATCCGGCAGGAGCACGCAGTGCCGCCGAGAGACGCCCTGACCGAGGAGGGCGAAGTCGACCCCCGGCCCACGGCCGATGATGCAGGGACGATCGATGACCCGATGTAGCCCGATGTCGGGTGGCGCACCCTGCAATACCACCACGGCCGCCGGGCTGGCCATCGTTTTAACCTTGAGGTCCCCGGGGTTTATCTTGGTCGTCTTGCGGGTCGTGCGCGCCATCCAGCCGTCCCCACCTTAGCACAAGGCCATCTCTACCTCCCAGAATTGCTACATCCCGACCGCAGGGCAACCCGCGCCGCTCCCCTGTGCCTCGGCCAGAGCCCCCCATCATCCCCGCCCGGCGCTTGACTACGCCTCAGAAAGCCGTCTACTCACTCGTCTGGGAAAACCATTTCAAGAGTTGCCCCGTGTCCCTGATCCGGAGTGCCGCATGAACCCCATGAAGAAGATCTCCCCCCGTCCCCTCCTCAGTGCCGTCGCCTGTGGCTTGGCGCTCCTCCAGCTCGCGAGCTGCAAGCCGAGCACGGGGCCCACGTCCTCCACACCGCAGGTGTCGCGCTCGCTCGCCCTCTCGGCCGACGGCGCCGCCCTGTGGGTGGTCAACACCGAGTCGGACTCGATCTCGCAGATCGACGTGGCGAGCCGCACGCTCCGGCGCGAGCTGCTCCTCGGCGCCAGCGCGCCGGCCCCGGACCTCGTCACCCAGCGCTATGACCCCGCGGTGCGTCCGCGCGCCATCACCCTCGTCGATCGCCTCGGCAAGGCGTACGTCGCCGGCCAGGCCGCCAACGCCGTCATCGTCGTGGACACGGGCGCGGGCCGCGTGCTCAGCCGCGTCCCGGTCGGTGCCGAGCCCACCGCGGTCGTGGCGAGCGCCGACGGCAACCGCGTGTACGTCGTGAACCACCAGTCGGCCACGGTGCAGGCCATCGACACCCGCACCGACACGGTCGTCGCCACCCGGCCCGTGGGCGAGCACCCCTTCGGCGCCTCGCTCTCCGCCGATGGCCGCCGGCTTTACGTCTCCCACCTCCTCCTCCACCCCGGCGTCACCATCGTGAGCGCGCCCGACCTCGCGAGCGCGAGCTTCACCCCCCTGCCCGATCAGCCGCCCGATCCCACGAACAACAAGCGCCTCCCCAACGGCGAGGTGCGCGGCGCCTACGCCGCGGTCCCGCGGCCCGAGACCGGCGAGGTCTGGGTGCCCCACCTCCTCCTCGCCACCGGCACCCCGCAGCCCGAGCTCGTGTTCGACGCCACCGTGTTCCCCACCGTGAGCGTGGTCGCGGCGAACGGCAACTCCATGGAGAAGCGCCTCCTCTTCCGCCCGGTCTCCATCCCCACCGCCTCGGGCTCGTTCATCGACTCCGTCTCCGGGCCGCGCGACGTCGCCTTCACCCCCGACGGCCGCCTGGCCCTCGTGGCCATGGCGCAGAGCGAGGACGTGATGGTCTTCGACGCCGCCACCGGCTTCGAGGCCACCCTCGTGCGGCCGACCCCGTCGGCGCTCATCGAAGGCGTCATCGTCGACGCCCAGGGCACCCACGCCTACCTCCAGGGCCGCTCCACCCACAACGTGACCGTGCTCAGCATCGCCGAGGGCACGAGCGGGCCGCAGGTGCGTGTGGACGGCGGCCCCATCGAGTGCCTCCAGGCCGACCCCATGCCGCCGGATCTGCGCCGCGGCCTGCGCCTCTTCTACTCGGCCAACTCGGCCGCGTTCCCCATCACCCAGGACTTCTGGGTCGCCTGCTCGACCTGCCACCTCGAAGGCGGCACCGACGCCGTCACCTGGCGCTTCCAGCAGGGCCCGCGCGACACCCCGTCCAACGCCGGCGGCCCCATCAACACCGGCTTCCTCTTCCGCCAGGCCGTGCGCGACAGCGTCCTCGACTACGACGAGACCATCCGCGTCGAGCAGGGCGGCAACTACCACCGCACCGACCCGCGCCAGCTCCCGGATCTGCAGGCGATCGCGCAGTTCACCAACTACGCCATCCCCTTCCCGCAGAATCCCTACCGCAACACGGACGGCACGCTCACCCCGGCGCAGACGCGCGGCCAGACGCTCTTCACCGCGCGCTGCGCGGCCTGCCACACCGGCGACTACTCGACCGACAGCGGCAGCGGCAACCCGCAGCTCGATCTATCGGGGACCATCGTGCTGCACGACATCGGCACCTGCGTCACCACCGGCCCGTTCCCGGACCAGCCCGCCACCGACATCGCCGGCCACCCGCGCGAGGCCTGCCTGTTCGACACCCCCACGCTGCGCGGGATCTTCGCCACCGCCCCCTACTTCCACGACGGCAGCGCGGAGACGCTCGAGGACGTGATCCCGCGCGTCCCCAACACGAGCGATCTCACCGCGGCCGAGCGGTCGGATCTGCTCGAGTACCTCAAGTCCTTGTAAGCGCCCGTGCCCCTGAAACTTCACCTGCGGGCCGGGGAAGGCCGCACCATGGCCTGGAAGAATGGCGGGGGCAGCACGACCGAGCTATGGGTCGATCCTCCCGACGCCGACCTCGCGACCTTCGACCGGCGACTCAGCATCGCCGCGGTCCACGCGTCCGGCCCCTTCTCGGCCTTTCCCGGCGTCGATCGGACGATCGCCCTGCTCGAGGGCCCAGGCATGGTGATCGATTTTGGAGCGCAGGGGGAGATCAAGCTCGATCGCCCCTGGAACCCTGCCGTCTTCTCTGGCGATGGGCCGGCCGAGGGCCGGCTCTTGAGTGGGCCGTGTCGGGACTTCAATGTGATGACCCGTCGAGGCCGCTGGCGCCACAGGGTGGCGCTCTTCGAGTTCAAGGAGAAGGACGGTGTTCCAGGGGCTATCTCACTGCCCGCGGCGCCCACCCTGGCCGTGTTCGTGGTGGCCGGCGCCGCGCGCATCGATGGGATCCACGTCGCGACCAAGGAGTTCGTGCTCATCGAAGGAGCCGCCACAGTGAGCGCCAGCCGAGAGAGCCCCGGCACGGCACTCCTGTGTGCATCCTTCTTCCCCTGGTAGGGAAGCTGTTTTCCCCTCGGTCAACGACGTCGATCCAGGGTCTGACTACGCCTCGTCACAAGCCGACTCGTCGCCGTCGGCGCAGGCCCACACCGCCAGGTCGCCGCTCGGCAGCGGGTTGGCCTTGAGCATCACGCCCATCACCTCCACGCTCGGCAGCGGCGTCAGGGCGACGGCCGTGGCCCCGGACGCCAGGCCCACGGCCAGCATGGCGCCGGCCACCAGATCCCGGATGTAGCCACGACGGTTACGGGTAACGATATTTTCGAAGCGATTCTTGCCGTTGGTCATCATGCCCGCCTATGAAGCAGGCGGCGTGCCAACGGTCGATCGCGGCGTGGGCCTTGCGGCAGAAGGACTTCTTACTGGAGAGATCCCACCTGTAACAGGTCCTGACCTGTTACAGTGTTACACTTTGGTGTTACACCCCTGTTACACCCCCCATCCATCCGCTCGGTACATCCCACCAACCGACACCTTTATATGTAGCCCCGGCGCGCGGATACTGTCTACCTAAAAAAGCATGCTCGGCTACACTTTCACCGGGCGGTATACCTCCCCGCCGTCCCGTCGAGACCGCGGCGGCGCGGGGGCCCGGGGACGGGGTGGGATGGGACGCGTGCACTATAGATGAGAGAGGGCTCTGTGACGCTCTTGTTGCGGAGACACCTACTCGGTTCCCCTTTCTGCGACATCGCCCACGACTGATCCGATACCGTCCAAGGCCTCCGCGAAGGCGTGAACGGCATGATCACTTGCCTATCACGGCCGCCGCGAGGCCGTGAACGGCTGATCACTTGCCTATCACGGCCGCTGCGAGGCCGTGAACGGCTGATCACTTGTCTATCACGGCCGCCGCGAGGCCGTGAACGGCTGATCCATTGCCTATCACGGCCGCCGCGAAGGCGTCATCGGCGTGATCACATGTCGACTACAGCCCCTCCACTGTTTCATCCGGGCTCAAGTATGGTCCAGGTTGGAAGCAAACTCACAAGTTTCGCGCGCCTTGTGCTGCGATCCCATTGCACGTCCCTCCGTTGGGCACAGCAACCGGAGCGGCACCGACGCGAACCGTCGATCATCCATCTATAATTTGTAAGCAAACCACCTCGACATACGTGGGGCGATCGATAGCGCGATTTTCCTTTGTGACCCAAACAACAATCGCCTCATCAGAGATAAAAACGCATACAGCTGGTCGATTTTTTTCGACTCAACACGTAACGCCCTGGCGATTGTCGAACGTATCAAGAGTCACTCACGCCAACGTCACGACAGCGTGTCTGTTCCCAAGGACGTCGTAGCGCGCGTGCCGGGAGCCAACTCGTGGGAACAGGCAGAAAGGTCCGTATGAGCAAGGATGCTGTAAGAACGAAGAGCCCCCTGAACTTGAACACCCTCCAGATCGACGTCACCGAGCTGGCATCGATGCTGATCCAGCTGGTGTCTCGGCAGGGCCTGACCCCCACGCAGGGCGGGTATGGTGAAGTCGGGCAGGAGATCCGGGACAATCACGAGGCCTGGGGCGCCAAGGCCGGCGTCACGGCGGACGACATCGCGACGCTCGACGAGTGCGACCTGGTCATCGCCTCTGTCGATCGCTTCCTGCCGGCGATCGACCACCTCCACGAGGTGATGCTCGACACCCGCTACGACGCCGACGATCGGCGG
Source organism: Polyangia bacterium (assembly GCA_036263495.1). Classification (GTDB taxonomy): domain Bacteria; phylum Myxococcota_A; class Polyangia; order Palsa-1104; family SHYY01; genus DATAGU01. Next base: position 12,473 of record DATAGU010000140.1, read on the forward strand.
CAGCGCACCGTCTTGAACATCGCGAAGGCCGTGGATCGGCGCATTCGCAAGACACCGGAGCTCGAGACGCTCTACGCCAAGACGCGCTCCTATCGCTCGACCACGGCCAAGAAGGCGCTCCGCACGCGGCGGCGCAACGAGGCCGAGAACGACACCGGCGCCCCGAGCGGGCCTTCGAAGGCCTCGAAGGCCAAGACCAAGAAGCGGCCCACCCGGCGCTCGGCCCGCGCGCTGGCCACCAAGTCGAAGTCCCCCGCCGCGAAGAACGGCGTGCCGGCCGCCTCGCCGGCGTCCGACGCCACCCCTCGCCAGGGCTGAGCCCGGCGAGCCCCTCCTCTCCTCCCCACGCTCCTTCCCTCATCGCCGTCACACACTGCCGGCCGTCCCTCAACCCGGGGGGGACGGCTGGCAGCGACCGGCTTCGAGGCGCAGGGCCGTCTCCACGGTCGCCGGCCTCCTCTCGTCGGTATTCCGTATGCAGGGAGCGCTCTGCATGATCAGCAGAGAACACTCCCAGTCGACGACAGGGGCGGGCCTGGCCCGGGTCATCGACACCCTCGCTCGCTGGATCGCCGAGAGCGAGCACCTCGTGGCGTTCACGGGGGCGGGCATCAGCACGGATTCGGGCATCCCGGACTTTCGCGGGCCGGACGGCGTCTGGACGCGGCGCGACGCGGGGCTCCCGGCGCCGCGCTGGAAGACCTCGCCCGATCGGGTGGGGCCCAACGCCTCGCACAGGGCGCTGGTCGAGCTGCAGGACCTCGGCCGGCTGCGCTTTCTCATCTCGCAGAACGCCGACAACCTCCACCTGCGCTCGGGCATCCGGCCCGAGCTCCTGGCCGAGCTGCACGGCAACGGCCGGCTCATGCGCTGCCTCGGTTGCGACGCGCGCTACGAGCGCGAGGCCGTGGGCTGGGACGTGGATCGCTGGGGCGCGGGCTATCGGACGCAGCGGCCCCGCAAGGGGCAGCCGGCCTGCCCGACGTGCGGCGGGCGGCTCGTCTCCGCGGTGGTGAACTTTGGTGATCCGCTCCCCGAGCGCGAGCTGGCGGCCGCCGCCGATCACGCCGAGCTGTGCGACGTGATGCTCGTGCTCGGCTCCTCGCTCGTGGTGAACCCCGCGGCGTCGCTCGTGGGGGTGGCGATCGAGTCCGGGGCCAGGGTGGCGCTCGTCAATCAGGGCGAGACCCCTTATGACGAGGTCGTCGATCTGCGCGTCTGGGCCGGGATTGGCGAGGTGCTGCCGCTGGCGGTGGCCGCGGCTCGGGCCCTGATTCAGACCTGACTCAACGTCCTCGATCGCCCATCGGGGGGACGATCTCGTCGATCGGCCGGGGACGCTTGGGCAGCCGCGGCGGGCGCGGCCCGGTCCGCACCGCGCCCGCCACCGGCGCATACTCGAGCTCCACGCCCTCGCGGGCGCAGCGCAGGCACAGGCCACCGCGGCTCATGTCGCCCCGGCCGACAAAGGCCGGCGGGAAGAAGAGATCCGCGCCGAACACCGCGAGGAGGGGCTCCACGTACTTGGGCGTCGCGATGCTCCCGAGGAGCACCACCTCGCAGCCGCTCGCGAGCTCGCGCAGCGTCCGCGCGCTCGCTTCGAGCGGCTGCCGGTAGGCGGGGTTGGTGAGCTCGATCTCGGTGCGGCCGAAGGCGCGCAGCCCTGCGGCGTCGAGCGGCGCATCGACGGGGAGCAGGCCGGCGGCGGGCGTGATCACGAGGACCCCGCCGGCGGGCGCGATCGCGTCTGGCGGCCGGGCGAAGGCGCGAGCGTAGGTGAGCTTGCCGCGGAAGTAGAGCGCGCTCAGGTACGTGAACACCTCGCCGATCGTCGCGCCCGCCCGCGACTGGAGCTGGCGGGCGAGCGGCGAGGTGGCCCGTGGGGACAGGAGCTGCTCGGCTCGAAGGCCCCCGCACTGGGCGGGCGAGAGCAGGAAGATGCGACCCATGGACGACATCTTAAGGTATGCGCGGACGAACGCGAGCCCTGCTGGGTAGGAAACGTCACGGCCCGCAGGAGGAGGATTCATGGCCGCTGCCCCGCCCGACCGCCGCCGCGGCGACGCGCCAGGTGTCATGGCCGCTGCCCCGCCCGCCGCCGCGGCGACGCGCCAGGTGCCGGCGCGGCGCGCGCGTGACTTGCGGCGGCCCGCGCGGATTTGGCAAGCTGACCCTCGTCGGTTGGCGACAGATCTACAGATCTAGGGAGGCCGTTGGGCGGTGCGCAACGACATCGACAATGTGCGAGGCCCCGGCCGGTTCCCAGCCACGGCCTGGTCGGTCCTGGCCGGCCTCGCGAGCGAGGACGCCGGCGTGCGCCAGCGGTCTTTCGACGCCCTGGTCGCGGCCTACTGGAAGCCGGTCTACAAGCACCTTCGCCTAAAATGGCACCTGCCGAGCGAGGACGCCGAGGACGTCACACAGGCGTTCTTCCTCCGGGCCATCGAGAAGGACTTCTTCAGCGACTACGATCGTTCGCGGGCCCGCTTTCGCACCTTCCTCCGCGTCTGCCTGGACCGCTTCCTCGCCAACGAGCGCGCCGCCGCCGGGCGCGCCAAGCGAGGCGGCGAGGCGCAGCGCTTATCGCTCGCGTTCGATGTGGCGGAGCACGAGCTCGCCGCCGCAGGGGCGGTCACGACGCCGGAGGAGGTGTTCGACCGGGAGTGGGTGCGCAGCCTGTTCTCGCTCGCGGTGGAGGCGCTGCGCGAGCTGTGCCACGCCCGCGGCAAGGAGGTCTACTACCGGCTCTTCGAGCGGTACGATCTCGCCGACGCCGACGCCGGTCGCCCCACGTACCGGCAGCTGGCCGAGGCCTTCGGCCTGGCCGAGACCGACGTGACCAACCACCTCGCCGCCGCGCGGCGCGACTTCCGCCGGCTCGTGCTCGAGCAACTGCGCGAGATCACCGCCGACGAGGCGGAGTTCCAGGCCGAGGCCCGGTACCTGCTCGGGGTGGACGCGGTGTGACCTGGCTCCCCGACACCGTCCTCGACCACTTGCGCCAGGTGTCGGACATCCCCGACCTGACGGGCACGAGCTACGAGTTCGTCCGCCTGCTCGGCCGCGGGGGGATGTCCGCGGTGTACCTGGTGCGGGATCGGCGGCTCGATCGCGAGGTGGCGCTGAAGGTGGTCGATGTTCCGGACGGGGCGGAGCCGAGCGGCGAGCTGGCCGCGCGACTCGGGCGCGAGGCGCGCATCCTGGCGCACCTCGACCACCCCAGCATCGTGCCCATCTACGACGTGGGCCAGCTCGGCGATGGCCGCTGCTATTACACGATGAAGCGGGTCCAGGGGCAGCGGCTCGATGAGTGGGTCGCGAGCGCGCCGCCGCGGCCCGCCCGCCTGCGCCTCTTCCAGCGCATCTGCGAGGCCGTCGCCTTTGCCCACGCGCACGGCGTGGCGCACCGCGATCTGAAGCCGCCGAACATCATGGTGGGACGCTTCGGGGAGGCGCTGATCATGGACTGGGGCCTGGCCAAGTTCATCGCTGCCGCTCCCGCCTCTGTCGCCTCGGCCGCGCCGTTCTCAGGGGACGCCGATGTCCGAGCGGCAGCAGAGACCGTGAGCGCGGGCCCGTGGCCGGGCGTGGGCGAGACCGGCGCCGGCGTGCTCCTCGGGACGCCCGCCTACATGCCCCCGGAGCAGATACGGCGCGAGGCCCCGCGGCTCGGACCCCAGAGCGATGTCTACGCGCTCGGCGTCATCCTCTATTTCCTGCTCGTGGACCGCGTCCCCTTCGACGGTTCGTCGGCCGGCGAGATCTTCGAGCAGGTGGTCCGGGGGGACTCGAAGGCCCCGCGCCACCACGACCCTACAATCGGTCGGCCGCTCGAAGCGATCTGCCGCAAGGCCATGGCCCGGGACCCGGCGGAGCGCTACGCCACGGCCGAGGCGCTGGCGAGCGACATGGCGAGTGACCTCGATGGCCTGGCCGTGAGCGCCTATCAGGAGAATGTCCTGGAGCGCCTCGGGCGCCTGCTCGGGCGTCACCGGACGCTGGTCCTGCTCGTCTCGGCGTACCTGACGATGCGCCTGGTGCTTCTTTTTTGGGCCCGGAGGTAAAGGACGCGGCGCGGACGCGTAATGGAGAGGCAGGGGACTCGCTGACCCCCGACTGGAGAGGAACATGACAAAGCCACTGCTAGGACTCGTTCTGGGCGCGGTGCTGGGCCTTCTCGACGGACTCTCTGCGCTCTTCTACCCCGAGGCCGCGCCCATGATCGGACAGATCGTCATCGGCTCGACCCTCAAGGGGCTCATCACCGGGCTGGCGATGGGCTTCTTCGCCAAGAAGCTGCGCTCCCTGCCGCTCGGCATCGTGGCCGGGCTGGGACTCGGGCTGGTGCTGGGTTGGCTCGCGGCCATGGCGCCCGACCCGCAGGGTCAGCATCATTATCTGGAGATCATGCTGCCGGGCGGGATCCTGGGGCTCATCGTTGGCTTCGCCACGCAGCGCTTTGGCCGGCTGAACGAGGCGAAGAGCTAAGGCGTGGAAGGACTGTCGCGGTGGGAGGTGGATGATGCGGTGAGGAGTTTTGTGCGCGTTACAGGATTCGAACCTGTGGCCTTTGGCTCCGGAGGCCAACGCTCTATCCAGCTGAGCTAAACGCGCAGGGCCATCGACGATGCGAAGGTATGCCGCGTCCCTTGGCACGGCGTCAAGTCGGAAAGTTCGCAGCTGGCGAGCGCCGTCGCGAAGTGGGCTTCAGGACGGGAGTGATTCGCGCGGCAGCGCCGGGGTGGGCGGCAGGGTCGCGGGCGGGCGCGGCTCGGACGAGCGCGCGCCGGGCACCTCTTCGCGGGTCCCCCCGGGCACGAGCGACCAGCCGGTCTTGAGGCCGAGCACGAACCAGCCGAGGAGGAGCGCGCCGAGGGCGAACAGGGTGTCGCCGGGGATGCGCATCCAGCGGAGCTTCTGCAGGAGTGGGGTTTGTAAAAACTCGGCGCTGCGCGCCCACCAGGTGCCCTGCTCCACCGCGGCCCAGGTCTGCAGGAGGCCGACGGGCAGGAGGGACAGCAGCACCATCAGGAGGAGCCCGCCGTTGATGAGCCAGAAGCTCCAGCCGAGCAGGCTCGCCCGCCACGGGGCCCCGCCCATGAGTGAGCGCATGCAGAAGAGCATGAGGCCGATGCCGAGCATGCCGTAGACGCCGAAGAGCGCGGTGTGGCCGTGCACGGGGGTGGTGTTGAGGCCCTGCATGTAATAGAGCGCGATGGGCGGGTTGATGAAGAAGCCGAAGAGGCCGGCGCCCACCAGGTTCCAGAACGCCACGGCGACGAAGAAGTAGATCGGCCAGCGGTAGGCGCGGAGCGCGTCCTCGGCGCGGCCGAGGCGCAGGTTGTGCCATGCCTCGCCGCCGATGAGGACGAGCGGCACCACCTCGAGCGCGCTGAAGCTCGCGCCGAGCGCCAGCACCGGCGAGGGGCTGCCGGTGAAGTAGAGGTGGTGCAGGGTGCCGACGATGCCGCCCGAGAGGAAGACGATGGTGGAGAAGAGCACGGCGCGGGTGGCGCTGCGCACTTCGAGGAGGCCGAGCCGGGCGAAGAGGAAGGCGATGACGACGGTGGCGAACACCTCGAAGAAGCCCTCGACCCACAGGTGCACCACCCACCAGCGCCAGTACTCGACGAGGGCCAGGTTGGAGCGCCGGCCGTAGAACAGGCCCGCGCCGTAGAAGGCGGCGATGGCGGTGCTGGCGATGAGGAAGAGGACGAGGAGCTGGCGCTGCTCGCTCGGCCGGCGCAAGGCGGGCCAGAGGGCGCGCGCCATGAGGCCGAGCCACAGGAACAGGCCGATGAAGAGGAAGATCTGCCAGAACCGGCCGAGGTCCACGTACTCGTAACCCTGGTGGCCAAACCAGTACCAGCTGTCGCCGGGGAGCCGCTGCTGGATGGAGAGCCACTGGCCGGCGAGCGCGCCGACGACGATGACGAGGAGC
>DATAGU010000141.1:0-33039 GCA_036263495.1 Polyangia bacterium
CTGGATCTGCGAGCCGAGGATCTCGCGGTACAGCGGGCTCGTGCCGAGGAGCTCCTCGTGCCGGCCCTGGGCGACGATCTTGCCTTCGTCGAGGACGAGGATGAGATCGGCGTCGCGCACGGTGCTGATGCGCTGGGCGATGACGAAGGCGGTGCGGTGCGTGCTGCGCATCAGGCGATCGAGCGCGTCCTGGATCGACATCTCGGTCTCGGCGTCCACGGCCGAGGTGCTGTCGTCGAGGATGAGGAGGCGCGGGTCGGTGAGGAGCGCGCGGGCGATGGCGATGCGCTGCCGCTGCCCGCCGGACAGGCCGACGCCGCGCTCGCCGATGACGGTGTCGTAGCCCTCGGGGAGCGCGGCGATGAAGTCGGCCGCCTGCGCCGCCTCGGCCGCGGCCCGCACCTCGTCCATCGTGGCCTCGGGGCGGCCGTAGGCGATGTTGTCGCGCACGGTGCCCGAGAAGAGGAGCGCCTCCTGGAGGACGACGCCGATCTGCGAGCGCAGGCTCGGCAAGGTGACCTCACGCACGTCGTGCCCGTCGATGAGCACGGCGCCGCCGGTGGCGTCGTAGAAGCGGGGGATGAGGTTGATGACGGTGCTCTTGCCCGCGCCGGTGGTGCCGAGGAGGGCCACGAGCTGCCCCGGCTCGGCGATGAAGCTCACCCCGCGCAGGATCTCGCGCTCGCCACCGGCGTAGCGGAAGCGCACGTCGCGGAACTCGACGCGGCCGCGGATGGCGGGCAGCGGGCGCGCCCCGGGCGCGTCGGTCACTTCGAGCGGCGCGTCGAGGAGCTCGAACACGCGCAGCGCCGAGGCCCCGGCGCGCGAGATCTGGGCCGCCAGGAAGCCGATGGTCATGATGGGCATGAGGAGGAAGCCGAGGTAGCTGTTGAACGCGATGAGCTCGCCGAGGGTCAGGCGGTGGCGGAAGATGAGCGCGCCGCCCAGGCCGACCACGGTCAGCGTGCCGAAATTGGCGAAGAAGTTCACGAACGGGAAGTTGTTCGAGACGGCCCGGATGATGCCGAGGTTGTATTCGCGCAGCTCGTCGTTGACCTTGCCGTAGCGCTCGGCCTCGCGCGCCTCGCCGGAGAACGCGCGCACGACCTTGAGCCCCTGCAGATCCTCCTGGAGGATGGCGTTGAGCTGGCCGAGCGCCATCTGCACCTTGCCGAAGAGCGGGCCGACGCGGCCGACGAACATCTTGAGGAGCCACAGGATGGGCATGATGGCGGCGAGCGCCGCCACGGCCAGCACCGGCTGGATGAGGACGAGGAACACGGCGCATCCCAGCAGCATGAGCAGCGAGGCGCACAGCTGCACGACGCCGCTGCCCACGAACGTACGCACCTGCTCGACGTCGTTGGTGAGGCGGGTGAGGAGCTGCCCGGTCTGCGCCTGGTCGTAGTAGCTGAAGCTGAGGCGCTGGATGCGCGCGAAGAGCTCATCGCGGAGGTCGAAGGCGACGCCCTGGGAGACGCGCTCGGCGAGGTAGCCCTGCAGGAAGTTGAACAGGCCCCGCCCGACGGCGATGCCGACGAGGGCGCCCACGGCCCAGAGCACGGCGGACCAACGCCGCTGGCCGAGCCTGCCGCCGAGCCCCTCGTCGATGGCCAGGCGCACCATCTGCGGCGCGGCCAGGTTGGTCGCCGAGACCAGGAGCAGCGCGGCGAGCGCGCCGGCCGTCTCGCCGCGATAGCGTCGCAGATAGCCGAGCGAACGCCAGACGGCCTGGCCTCCGCCAGGCGCCGAAGTGAAGCCTCGTCCTCGTTCCATGCGCGGCCAATATACGAGCAGGGGCGACGAAGTCCACGACGGCGTTGCGTGGCCGCGCGCGGGTGCAGGTCCGCGGGAGGGTCTTTTATGGACCCGGCGCCAAACCCTCTGCTGCGAGGACGGCCGCGCCCACGTCGGCCAGGTGCCTCTCCAGGGGCTCGCTCACGGCCGCCGGGGTCCAGCGCGAGGCCGTGGCGAGCGCGGCCTCGCGTGGCGCGCCGGCGAGGCCGAGCAGCGTGACGAGGAGCTCGAGCCGCTCGGCGAAGGGCACGCCCGCCCGCGCGGTCGCCTTGGCGAGGCGCGAACGCAGGCCACAATAGAGGAAGAGGGAAGACCCGTTCATGTCGGCGAGCACGTGGTCGCGCTCGCCCGCCCACGCGGCGTCCAGCCCGCTCTCGAGCTCGGCCCAGCCCGCGCGGCCGAGCGCCTGCTCGAGCAGCGCAAAGAAACCCACCTGCCCCGCGTGGTGCGTCGGTTCGACGAACTTCTCGAGGTGGCAGAGATCGTGGACGGCGAAGCCGAGGCCCTGGGGATCGTCGAGGAGGGACACGCACCGGCGGCCGCGCGCGGCCAGCGCCAGCACCTCGCGAGCGGAGAGCGGCCGGAAGTAGAGCTCGGCCGGCCGCAGCCCCTCGGCCCAGGCCACGAGGCTACGCGCCGCCGCCTCGGGCAGCTCGCACAGGCGGCGCTCCGCGAACAGGCGCACCTCGGGCACGGTGCTGCGGCACGGCAGCGGCGGATGGCGCGGCCCCTGGAGCCAGCGTTCGCCATGCGTGGCGCGCCCATGCCCAAGGACGTAGCGGCAGGCCGTCACCGCGGCCAGCGGAGGACGCATGGGCGGGATCATACATACAATCGTTGTTTCAGATCCCGCATCGCAGGATCAGGGGGCGGCGTGGTTCCTCACCGCAAAACAGTACTGGATCCGCACGCTCGATGGCTGTAGGTTATGCATATGGACACCACCTGGACCCTCAAGGAGAGTTCTCCGGCGTACGGGATGCCCAAACCGGAGAACCTGAGCGGGGTGCCTGATCAGTACCACGTTCTCCACGGCATCTCCTGGCAGCAGTACGAGGCGCTGCTCGGCATCTTCGGCGACAAGGCAGGTCTGCGGCTCACCTATTGCGAGGGAACACTCGAGCTCATGAGTCCTTCGTGGAACCACGAATACATCAAGAAATCCCTGGCCCGCCTCATCGAGGTCTATGCGCTCGACCGCGGCATCGAGCTCGAAGCCTACGGCTCGACCACCTTCCGCGACGAAGCCACCAAGCGCGGCGGCGAACCGGACGAGTGTTACGTCCTCGGCCGTCGCCTCAAGAACCGGCCGGACATCGCCTGCGAGATCACGCTGACGAGCGGTTCCATCGACAAGCTCGACGTCTATCGCGGGCTCGGCATCCCGGAGGTCTGGTTCTGGAAGCAGGGGCGGGTCCGGGTCTTCCGCCTGGGCTCCGAGGGCTATGTCGAGCGGGAACGGAGTGAGCTCCTGCCCGATCTCGATCTCGAGGCCCTGGGGCGCTTCGTCGAGATGAACAGTCAAACGCAGGCCGTGCGCGCCTGGCGGGATTTGCTCGGCCGGCAGAAGCGCTGAGATGACGGGGCCGGCGCCGCCCGATGCCACGCTGCTCGACCGTCTCCTCGAGCGCGTCCACACCCTCCTTCCCCCCGACGAAATCGCGCTCCACCAGGAAGAAGATCGTCACTTCCTCCTCGTGCGCCCCTGTCCACCGACTGCGGACGAGGGCCTCGTGGATGTGCTCACCGCCGCCCTCCACCGCCTGCGCGAGCTGTCGAGCCAGGGCCACCTCGAGCGGTTCGGCCTCGGCTTCGGCTTTCGGATCGAAGATCTCCTGGAGGTGCGGGTGCTCGTGCGCGATGCCGCAGAGCGCGACGCGGCCGAGCGCTGGCTCAGCCGCCGCCTCCCACGCGAATGTCGGCTCGTCATCGCTCAAGAACCGCCGCGCGAAGACCGCCGCGTGATCCTGGAGGCGGTCTTCGCGCGGCGAGGCGAGCTGCCCACCTCGCAGCGCGAGCAGTACCAGCGGGGCAGCGACCGCATCCGCGTCGAAGCCTTCGAGCTGCACGTCGTCGAGCACTGCAACCTCAGCTGCGCTCATTGCTGCAACATGTCGCCCTATCTCGACGTCCGTTTCCTCTCAGTAGAGGAGATCGAGGCCGATTGCCGTTTCATGGCGCGGCACCTCGACGTCGACGTGTTCAAGATCATGGGCGGCGAGCCCCTCCTTCACCCCGAGATCACGCGCATCCTCGAGGTGCTGAAGACGACCGGCATCAGCCGCACCATCCGCCTCTTCACCAACGGCCTCCTCCTCCACCGCATGGACGACGCCTTCTGGCAGGCCCTCGACGAGCTCACGGTGTCGAACTACGCCAGCGCCCCGGTCAAGCCCGCCCACCTCGAGCTCATCGCGGAGAAGGCGCGGCGCTTCGACATCGTGCTCAACATCAAGCCGGTCGACCGTTTCAGTCAGGTCATGGCCGGTGCGCGGCGCGATGACGAGGCCGCCACCCAGGCCACCTACGACGCCTGCTGGCTGCGCCACCGCTGCCTCATCGTGCGCAACGGCCGCTTCTACAAGTGCACGCGCGCGGCCTACTTCAAGGAGTACCAGGAGCGACTGGCCCTGCCCGAGCGCGAGGCCGACCCCGCGGCGGTGGCCGCCGCCGACGGCGTACGGCTCGACGGCCCCGACTTCGGCGAGCGGCTGCTCGAGTACCTCAACGCACGCACGCCCCTCGGCGCCTGCCGCTACTGCCTCGGCTCCTCGGGTTCGATGGTGCCGCACGTGCAACTCGGGCGACGCGACATCCGTGAGGGCCGCCTCATGCCCGAACGCCCTATCGCCACGGCCGTGGCCGCGGAGCCCACGACCAAGAGATGATGCGCTCATGATGGAGCGCGATCCCCTCGGCCTCCGGCGGCTGTATTACCGCCAGGACGGGAGCGCCGCGTGCACGCTGCGCGCGCTCGTCGCATCGGGGCCCATCCATCTTGATCCCCTGGGTGTGGCCTTTGCCTTTGGCGAGACGCCGCCCACCGAGCCGCCGACGGATCACACCTGGGTGCGTGGCGTGCGCCGCGTGCCCGCGGGCCATCGTCTCCTCGGCACGCCGGGGCACTGGCGCACCGAGCCCTGCCCCTCGCCGCCCGCATCCTTGGCGAGTAAGAGCGACGATCTGGCGGCGGCGCTCCTCGACACGCTCGCCGAGGTGGTGACGAGCGAGCGGCGCGTGGCCCTGGCCCTGAGCGGCGGCCTCGACTCCGCACTCCTGCTCGCGCTCCTCCACGAACACCTCCGTGACCGGCTCCCCGCGATCTATGTCCTGGCCCCGCGCCTCTCCGGCGGCGCCGCCTACGACGAGAGCGCCGCGGCCCTCGCCCTCGCCCACACCTTCGGCCTCCGCCCCGAGGTCGTGACGGTCCATGAGGACGATCTCCTCGCGGCCCTGCCGGCCTGCGTGCGGGCCGCCGAGACCCCGCTCTACAACGCGCACCCGGTGGCGCGCTTCTGCCTCCTCGATCGCCTGGCCCACGACGGCATCGAAGTGGTCCTCACCGGCGACGGCGCGGACCAGGCCTTCGCGGGCGCACCCGCCGAGATCTACTTGCCCATCGTCGGCGCCCTGGCCGACGCGCACGGCCTCACGCTCGCCTGCCCGTTCCTCGCCCCGCGCGTCCTCGCCCTCGCCGCCGAGCAGCCCCCGGATCCGACCAAACAGAAGGTGCGCGCCGCGGCGCGCGGCCGGCTCCCCGACGCGCTCGTCGACGCCCCCAAGACGCCCCGCCTGGCCCCGCCGCTCGATCTTGGCCGCTACTGGGACGCGCCCTCCCTCGAACACCTGGCCCGCGCGCTCGACCGTCCCCAGGACACCGTGGCCGCCATCACCACCGACCGCCAGCGCATGGCCTGGGTCACCCTCGCCCTCCTCTGCACCTCCCTCGGCCTCACGCCCTCCGCCGAGGCGCGTCCCTGATGTGCGGCATCGCCGGCATCCTGCGCTACGACGCGCCGCCCGAAGAGGAACGCGCCCTCCGCCTCCAGCGCGCCCTCCGCCACCGCGGCCCCGACGGCCAGGGCCTCGTGCGCGCGGGCGCGGCCTGCCTCGTCCACACCCGCCTCGCCCTCCTCGACCTCACCGGCGGCGGCCAACCCATGACCAGCCCCGACGGCCGCTACGTCCTCACCTACAACGGCGAGGTCTACAACCACCGCGAGCTCGCCGCCGAGCTCGCCGCGTCCTGGCCCCTGCGCACCCGCTCCGACGCCGAGGTGGTCCTCGCCGTCTGCGCCACCTGGGGCCTCGCCGCGCTCGCCCGCCTCAACGGCATGTTCGCCCTCTGCCTCTGGGATCGCGAGCGCAACGAGGCCCTGCTCGCCCGCGACCGCCTCGGGGTCAAGCCCCTCGTCTACGCGCACACCCCGCACGGCCTCCTCTTCGCCTCGGAGGCCAAGGCCATCGTCGCCGCGCTCGACCAGCGCCCCGCCGCCCACGCCGAGGCCGTCCTCGAGTACCTCGTGGCGCCCTGCTTCAGCGGCGTCGAGCACAGCATGTTCGAGGCCATCGAGCACCTCCTCCCTGGGCACGCGCTCCGGGTCTCGCACGCCGGCACAGAGACCGTGCGCTGGTGGCGCTACGCCATAACGCCCGAGCCCACGGACCCCGTGCCCGCCTTACAAGACGCCCTCGCCCAGGCCGTGCCCCGCACCCTCCTGGCCGACGTCCCCGTCGGCGCCTACCTCAGCGGCGGCATCGACTCCACGTTGATCTGCGCCCTCGCCGCCCGCGAGGCGCCGCTCTACGTCTACACCGTCGCCTTCCCCGAGCAGGAGCGCTACGACTACGCCCGCTCCACCATCGTCCTCTCCGACGACGGCCCCGCCGCGGCCCAGGCCGCGCAGGCGCTCGGCCTCACGCAGGCGCTCGTCCCCGTCGCCCGCGAGCGCCTCGCCGAGGACATCGCCGCCCTCGCCCGCATCGACGACGCCCTGCCCGCCTGGGAGCAGGAGCTCGCCCAGCATCACCTCGCCCGCGCCGCCAGCCGCCGCTTCAAGGCCGTGCTCGTGGGCGACGTCGCCGACGAGACCCACTACGGCTACCACTTCCTCCTCGACGAGGCGGCCGTGCGCGCGCCCGAGGTCATCCTGCGCCGCCTCGGCAGCGCCCCCGTGCGCCGCGATCGCCTCGCCGACCCCGTCGCCTACTTCGGCGCCCGCTACCGCGCCCTCATGGCCTCGGCCGTGGGCGAGGCCGACGACCTCGACACCCGGCGCCGCGCCACCACCCAGCTCATCGTCGAGCGCTGGCTCGCGCGGCTCCTCCACAACGGTGACATCCACGCCATGGCCTTCGGCCTCGAAGCCCGTGTCCCCTTCGCCGACATCGATCTCCTCGCCCAGGCCGCGCGCATCGGCCCCGACCTCGGCATGAAGCACGGCATCGAGAAGTGGGCCCTGCGCGAGGCCGCCCGCGGCCTCGTCCCCGAGGCCATCCGCACGCGCCGCAAGTCGGCCCTGCCCAAGGACCAGGGCACCGCGGCCCTCCTCCAGCGAGAGGCCCTGCGGGTCCTCGATGAATCCAGCCCCTTCCTCGGCGAGTACCTCGACCTCGCCGCCGTGCGGACGCTCGCCCGCGCGCCCCTCACCCCCGCCCACCCTCTCACCGAAGCCGAGCGAGCCGTCCTCTTCCGCGTGATCGCCCTCGCCCGCTGGGCCGAGCACTACCACGTGCGCCCGTCCTGAGAATCCCCGCCCTCCCCTCCTCCCGCAAACCCTTGGTCGTCCAACCATCCGGAGAACGACCTCGTTACGCCCCGCCCCGAACCCGCGTACAACAGGGTGAAACCAGCGACACCGCTCGCCACCAGATCAGGAGTCCCCATGACGCCCCGAACCTGGACACTGCTCACCCTGACCACGGGCCTCTTCCTCACCGCCAGCGCCCACGCGCAGACCGGCCCCCGCGTACTCTTCGACGCCGCCCACGCCCAGCTCGCCGGCAACGCCGACTGGGTGCTCGACGAAGATGGTTGCGGCAACGTGCCGCGCTTCCCCACCCCGGCCCAGAGCGGCATCACCGCCAGCACCCCCGAGAGCTACTGGACCGGCGCCTACTCCTCCTTTGGCGTCGCGCTCGCCAAGGCTGGCTATCAGCTCGAGAGCCTCCCGCCCGGCAACACCTTCACCTATGGCACCGCCAACCCCCAGGACCTCACCAACTACAAGGTGCTCGTCATCCCCGAGCCCAACACCCGCTTCAGCGCCGCCGAGATCAGCGCCCTCCAGAGCTTCGTCCAGAACGGCGGCGGCCTGTACATGATCGGCGACCACTCGAACTCCGACCGCAACAACGACGGCTACGACGCGCCCGAGATCTTCAACGAGCTCATGGTCGGCACCGCCTGGGGCCTGCACTTCCAGGTCGCCCCCGAGCCCGACAACGACATCACCAACGACCCCGACGCCAACTACACCGCCGACACCACCTCCCCCATCGTCTACACCGGCCCCTTCGGCGCCGCCCGCGCCGGCGCCGGCCTCAGCCTCCACGGCTCCACCACCATCACCCTCGACCCCGTCCAGAACCCGAGCGTCCGCGGCCACGTGTGGTCCACGAGCGGCACCCGCGACACCAACACCCGCGTCACCCTCGCCACCGGCGGCGTCGGCGCCGGCCGCATCGCCGCCATCGGCGACTCCGGCCCCACCGAAGACATCACCAACGGCTGCAATGACACCACCTTCGACGACATCAACCTGACCAGCCGGGACAACGCCACCCTCGCCCTCAACGTCGTGGCCTGGCTCGCCACCACCAGCGGCCCCGCCCCCGACACCACCCCGCCCAGCGCCCCCACCAACCTCGTCGCCAGCGCCGCCTCGACCAGCCAGATCGACCTCACCTGGACCGCCGCCACCGACAACGTCGGCGTCGCCAGCTACAACGTCTACCGCAGCCTCGACGGCTCCAACTTCGCCCCCTACATCAACGTGAGCGACACCGGCTTCGCCGACACCGGCCTCGCGGCGGCCACCACCTACTCCTACCGCGTGACCGCCCTCGACAACGCCGGCAACGAATCCCCCGCGAGCGCCGTCGCCGCCGCTACCACCTTCGCCCCTCCTCCACCCCGGGTCATCATCAACGAGATCCTCGCCAACGAGCTCGGCACCAACACCGCGGGCGAGTTCGTCGAGCTCGTCAACGCCGGCACCACCCCCGTGACCCTCGACGGCTGGACCGTGAGCGACGGCGTCGGCGTGCGTCACGTCTTCGCCGCCGGCACCACCCTCTCCCCGGGTCGGGCCCTCGTCGTCTTCGCCAGCGCCTCCGCCATCCCCGCCGGCCTGAGCAACGCGGTCGGCGCCTCCAGCAACGCCCTCGGCCTCGGCAACAGCGGCGACACCGTGACCGTGCGCGACGCCGGGGGCGCCATCATCGACACCTTCACCTATCCCCTGTCCCTGGCCAGCCGGGACGGCGTCTCCATGAACCGATCCCCGGACGGAAGCGCGAGCGGCACCTTCGTCCTGCACACCAACCTGTCCACGCTCGCCAACTCCCCCGGTCGGCGCGTGAGCGGCGCGTCCTTCTAACCAGGGTCCCTGAGGCAGGGCCCCGCGCGGCCTCTCCCCCTCCCAGGCTCGGTTTTCCTGTGTAGGAGATCGCCTCTCCTACCCCATGGCCAGCGCTGCATCCGCTGCAAAAAATCCGTTTCGGCCATGGATCGGCTTTGCAGCGATGTTATTCACGTTTCGGGTCGCCCGAAATGGCTTTGCAGCGATGTTATTCACGTTTCGGGTCGCCCGAAATGGCTTTGCAGCGATGTTATTTATGTTTCGGGTCACCCAGAACGCCTTTGCAGCCGCTGCAAAGGGTCCCTGGCAGATCAACGAGGATCTACCAGCGAAGATCGGGCATCCCTGACGAAAATATTGGAGTAATCAGCGAAAAAGCGGGCCGAAGGTGCAGGCGGGGGCGCTCTCGTTCCTTCACACCTGCACCCCGGCGCGGGGATGGGGGGTTACGCCGCCGGCGTTTCGGCCGCCAGGGTGTCCACGGTCGGCGCCTCCTCGGCCTCGGCCACCGCCGCCAGGACCGCTTCGGCCTTGGCGATCTCCTCAGAGGACGGCGGCTCGGCCGGGGTCTCGTCATCGGACACCCCCGGGGCGCGGTGCACCTCGGCCAGATCATCGAAGATGAGCGGCAGCAGCTCGCTCTTGCCGGCGTGCGCCAGGAGGCCCCGGATGAGCGACTTGTTGGCGTTGTAGATGGTCAGCCACGCCTCGCGGGCCGCGGACACCTCGGGCGTGAGGCTCGCCCGCTCGACCCGCGCCGACCGCTTCTGCCGCTCGATGCCCTTGAGCCGTTCGAGCACCTCATTGCACTCGTCGAGCCACGTCTGACCATCACGGATCTGGCTTTTGTGTTTGGCAATTTCGCTGGAGAGGCTCTGCATGGCCCCCGTCAACTTGACCAGGCGCTGTCGCCCCACGGTCGAGGGGTTTTCTCCGTGAAAGAGGACTCGCGGATCGACCGGACGGCCTTTGAGCGAGTTCAAGTGACTGACAAAACGAGTGATGAAGTCCCGGGCATCGGCGGGTGCCGGGGACGTGGCCAGGGGCGCGAGCGGGATGGGCTGGCGGTCGAGCACCGCCTGCATCGCCGCGTCGGCGCTCTCCTGGCGGCCGATGGCAAAGAGCACCATCGGATCGAGCGCCGGCACGAGCCCCATGCACACGTCGTGCATCTGCTCGCGCGCGTAGGGACCATAGATGAGGGTTTCGGACTGGGAAATGTACGGATCAGCCATCGGTCTTTCCTTTCTACGGGTGAGAGCTGCGGGTCCTGTCGTGCCGCTGGCTCACTGAGCGCCCAGAGAGCGAGCGATGAGGCCGACACTTCTAGTACGTCCGCCCAGGCCAAAATTTCTCTCTCCTCTTTTTTTCACCTCCAGCGGCCACGATCGCCGTTCGGGACCGCCGCTTGCAGACAAGACAGCAGATGGCGGTCAGGGCCAGGGCGGCGCCTCTTGTCGCAGCGCGTGAGCACCCCACAACTCTCTTGGGGGCACCTGTAACCCCCCCAACACATCCATGAACCTACTTCCTGGCTCTCCGCACCCCCTGGGCGCCACCTGGGACGGCAGTGGCGTCAACTTCGCGCTCTACTCGGAGCGCGCAGAGGCCGTCGAGCTTTGCCTCTTCGATGAAGGCGGCAACGAGACGCGCCTGCGCCTGCCGCAACAGACGGCCTTCGTGTGGCACGGCTACGTCCCCGACCTCAAACCCGGTCAGCGCTACGGCTACCGCGTGCATGGCCCCTACGACCCGGCGGCCGGGCTCCGCTTCAACCCCGAGGTCGTCTTGCTCGACCCCTACGCCAAGGCCGTGGACGGCACCGAGCGCTGGGACGCCGGCTGCTTCGCCTACGAGCTCGGCGCCCCCGAGCAGGACTCGAAGCCGAGCAAGAAGCCCGCGCTCGGCGCGCCGCGCGCGGTCGTCATCGACCCCGAGTTCGACTGGGGCGACGACACCGCGCCGCGCACCCCGCTCCATCGCTCCGTCATCTATGAAGCGCACGTCCGCGGCCTCACCATCCAGCACCCCGAGATCCCCGAGCCCCTGCGCGGCACGTACTCGGCCATCGCCCACCCGGCCATCCTCCGGCACCTCAAGGACCTCGGCGTCACCGCCATCGAGCTCATGCCGGTGCACGCCTACGTCGACGACAAGCTCCTCCTCGACAAGGGCCTCCGCAACTACTGGGGCTACAACTCCATCGGCTTCTTCGCCCCCGACGTGCGCTACAAGAGCGCGGGCGAGCTCGGCAGCGAGGTGCGCGAGTTCAAGGCCATGGTGAAGGCCCTCCACCGGGCCGGCATCGAGGTCATCCTCGACGTGGTCTACAACCACACCGCCGAGGGCAACCACCTCGGCCCGACCTTCTCCTTCAAGGGCATCGACAACCCCACCTACTACCGGCTCGCGGCCGACCCCCGCTACTACTTCGACTACACCGGCACCGGCAACACGCTCAACGTGCGGCACCCGCAGGTCCTGATGCTCATCATGGACTCGCTCCGCTACTGGGCGTCGGACATGCACGTCGATGGCTTCCGCTTCGACCTGGCCGCGGCGCTCGCGCGCCAGCTCCACGAGGTGGACCGGCTCTCGGGCTTCTTCACCCTCATCCACGACTCGCCGCGCCTGCGCGACGTGAAGCTCATCGCCGAGCCGTGGGACGTCGGCGAGGGCGGCTATCAGGTGGGCAACTTCCCGGTGCGCTGGGCCGAGTGGAACGGCCGCTACCGCGACGTGGTGCGCGCGCTCTGGAAGGGCGAGGGCGGGCGGGCCGGCGAGCTCGGCTATCGCCTCACCGGATCGAGCGACCTCTACGAGGCGAGCGGGCGCCGGCCCTCGGCCAGCGTCAACTTCATCACCGCCCACGACGGCTTCACCCTGCGCGACCTCGTCTCCTACAACGAGAAGCACAACGAGGCGAACGGCGAGAACAACGCCGACGGCAACAACGACGAGCACTCGTGGAACTGCGGGGTCGAGGGGCCGACGCTCGACGGCGAGGTGAACGCGCTCCGCCGCCGCCAGCAGCGCAACCTCCTCGCCACCCTGCTCCTGTCCCAGGGCGCGCCCATGATCGTGGCCGGCGACGAGTTCGGCCGCACCCAGCGCGGCAACAACAACGCCTACTGCCAGGACAACGAGATCACCTGGCTCGACTGGGGCTGGAACGACGAGCAGCGCGCCCTCTACCAGTTCACCCGGCGGCTCCTCGCCATCCGTCGCACCCACCCCGCGCTCCATCGCTCGAAGTTCTTCCAGGGCCGGCCGATCTACGGCGAGGGCCGCGGCACCGGGCTGCAGGATCTCGCCTGGTTCCGCTACGACGGCCAGCCCATGTCCGACGAAGACTGGAACAACCCGGCGACCCAGAGCCTGGCCATGTTCCTGGCCGGCCGCGGCATCGACGACATCGACGAGCAGGGCCGGCCGCTCGTGGACGACAACCTGCTCCTCCTCATCAACGCGAGCCACATCGACCTCCCCTTCACCCTGCCGACGCCCGAGGCGGTCGCGATCCGCGACGAGTGGCAGGTGCTGGTCGATACGATGGCCGATCGGCCCGAGGGCTCGGGCGGCGCGCGCGTCCCGCCGGGTGGCACCGTGGTCTTGCCGGGTCGCTCGCTCCAGCTCCTGCGCGCGCCCTCGCGCGTCATCCGCGCGGGCGGGTCGCTCCACACGCTCGGCGCGACCTATCGCCTGCAGCTCCACGCCGGCTTCACGTTCCGCCACGCGCTCGCCGAGCTCGACTACCTCGCGCGGCTCGGGATCACGGACCTCTACGTGTCGCCGATCCTGACCGCGGCGCGCGGCAGCCTGCACGGCTACGACGTGGTGGATCACGGCCGGCTCAACCCCGAGCTCGGCAGCGAGGAGGACTTCCGCGCGCTCACCGACGCCCTGCGCGAGCGGGGCATGGGGCTCCTCGTCGACTGGGTGCCGAACCACATGGGGATCGCCGCGGGCCAGAACCCGCTCTGGGAGGACGTGCTCGAGAACGGGCCGAGCTCGCTCTACGCCGACACCTTCGACATCGACTGGCAGCCCACCCGGGAGGAGATGCACGACACCGTGCTCCTGCCCGTGCTCGGAGATCAGTACGGCCAGGTGCTCGAGCGCGGCGAGCTCCAGGTCCTCTACGAGGACGGCACGTTCCACCTCGCCTACTACGAGCACCGCTTCCCGCTCGGACCGCGCACCCTCCGGCCGCTCCTCGACTCGATCGTCGCCCGCACCGGCCTCGCCGAGAGCGACGAGGCACAGCAGGAGCTCGAGAGCATCCGCGCCGCGCTCGATCACATGCCCGACCGGAGCCAGCGCAGCCCGGCCGCGCGCCGCGAACGGGCGCGAGAGAAGGAGATCATCAAGCGCCGCCTGGCGCGCCTGTGCAGCGAGAGCCCGGCGGTGCAGCGGGCGCTCGACGCGGCGCTGGCGGAGCTCAACGGCACGCCCGGGGTCCCCACGAGCTTCGACGCCCTCGACCGCATGCTCCGCGCGCAGGGCTACCGGCTCGCCTCCTGGCGCGTCGCCTCCCAGGAGATCAACTACCGCCGCTTCTTCGACATCAACTCCCTGGCCGCGATCCGCATGGAGGATCCGGCGGTCTTCGAGCGGGCGCACGCGCTCCTGTTCCAGCTCATGGACGAGCGGCGGGTGAACGGCCTGCGCCTCGACCACACCGACGGCCTCTACGACCCGCTCGGCTACTTCGAGAAGCTGCAGCAGCGCTTCCGCGGCACTGGGAGCGGAATGGCGAGCGGTGCGGCGAGCGGAATGGGAAGCGGTGCGGCGAGCGGTGCGGCGAGCGGAACGGGGAGCGGTGCGGGGAGCGGTGCGGTGAGCGGAATGGCGAGCGGTGCGGCGAGCGGAATGGCGAGCGGAATGGCGAGCGACTCGCGCCTGAACCCCGACGACGCCGCCCGCCCGGTGCCGCTCCTCGTCGAGAAGATCCTCGAGCCCGGGGAGAAGCTGCCCGTGTCCTGGCCGGTGGACGGGACCACGGGCTACGAGTTCGCGAACCTCGTGCTCGGGCTGTGGGTCGATCCCGCGGGCGAGGAGCCGCTCACCGCCTTGCACCAGCGCTACACCGGCGACGGCCGCACCTACGCGCAGCACGTCTACGAGTGCAAGCTGCGCATCCTCCAGGACGCGCTCGCCTCGGAGGTCAACATGCTGGCGCGGCAGCTCCAGCGCATCGCCGCCGCGCACCGCCGCTGGCAGGACTTCACGCTCATCGCCCTCACCAGCGCCATCCGCGAGACCATCGCCGCGTTCCCGGTGTATCGCACCTACCTGCGCGAGGGTTCGCCGGCGAGCGAGGAGGACGTGCGGCGGGTGAAGAGCGCGATCCGCCTCGCGCGGCGCCGCGCCCCGGCGATCGATCCCTCCGTGTTCGCCTTCCTCCAGGACATCCTGCTCCTGCGCGCCGAGGGCGCGGACGCGGAGCGGCAGGCGCAGATCTACTTCGCGCTCCGCTTCCAGCAGCTCACCGGGCCGGTCATGGCCAAGGCCGTGGAGGACACGGCGTTCTACCGCTACAACCGGCTGCTCGCGCTCAACGAGGTGGGCGGCGACCCGTCCCACTTCGCGGTCCCGGTCGAGGCCTTCCACGAGGCCAACCAGGAGCGGCTGCGCAGCTGGCCGCTGTCGATGGTCACCACCTCGACCCACGACACCAAGCGCGGCGAGGACGCGGCGGCGCGCATCGCCGTCCTGTCCGAGATGCCGGCCGAGTGGCGGCGCACGGTGAGCCGCTGGTCGCAGATGGCCGAGCCCTATCGCCGCGCGCTCGAGGACGGGCCCGCGCCGTCGCGGCGCGACGAGTACACGTTCTACCAGGCGCTCGTCGGGGCGTGGCCGTTCCAGGCCCCGGCCGCCTTGAAGAGCGAGGCAGGCCGGGCCGAGCGCGAGGCGTTCGTCCAGCGCATGGCGGGCTACATGGAGAAGGCCATCAAGGAGGCCAAGGAGGAGGCCTCCTGGACGCAGCCGTACCCCGAGTACGAACAGGGCGTGCGCGCCTTTGTCGAGGGGCTCCTCGGCGACGCGGCGTTCCTCGCGGATCTCGGGGCGTTCTGCGAGCGCATCGGCCCCTACGGCGCCACCAACGCGCTCGCCCAGACGCTGCTCCGGCTCACCGTCCCCGGGGTGCCCGACACGTACCAGGGCGCGGAGCTGTGGCACCAGAGCTTCGTCGACCCGGACAACCGCCACCCGGTGGATTACGAGAGGCGGCACGCGGCGCTCGCGGAGATCGAGCGGCGGCGGACGGCCCCGGTGGAGCTGGCGCGCGAGCTCCTCGGCCGCTGGCAGGACGGCGCGCTCAAGCTCTACGTCCTCCACAGGGCCCTCAAGACGCGCGCGCGGTTCCGCGAGGTGTTCCTGGGCGACTATGAGGCGCTGCCGGGCGGCGAGCACCTCATCGCGTTCGCGCGCCGCAAGGGCACGACCACGATCGTCGTGGCCGTGCCGCGGCTGTCGCTCGGCCTGATGAGCGGCCATCTAGGCGGATGGGCAGGCGGTCCGGCGGCGGGCCCGAGGCGCGGCGAGCGGCCCCCCTGGCCGATCGGCGAGGTGTGGGGGGATCAGGTGCTCGTGCTCCCCCAGGGCCGGTACCGGGACGCCTTCACCGGACGGAAGCACGACATCGTGGGGACCGTGCGGATCGCCGAGCTGCTGGCGGACTTGCCGCTCACGCTCCTCGTCTCGTCGCAGGGCCAGGGAGGTTCGGACGCATGACCGGTTTCAAGAATCCTTCGCCCGCCCCTCTTCTGGGCGCGCGCGTGGCCGCCGGCGGCGCGCGCTTCGGCGTCTACACCACCACCGCCCGCCGCTGCGCCGTCCGTCTCTACGGGCCGGAGGGCCAGGTGCTCGGCACGCACGATCTCGCGCCCGCCGCCGGGGCGGTCGCCGGTCACTACGAGGTCGAGGTGCCCGGCGCGGGCCACGGCACGTTATATCAATTCGTGCTCGACGACCGCGAGCTGCCGGATCCCTACGCGCGCTTCCTCCCCGAGGGCGTGCACGGCCCAGCCATGGTGTACGAGTCGCGCTACGTCTGGCGCCACGGCGAGGGCGTCGCGCGCCCCCTGTCCGAGCACGTCCTCTACGAGCTCCACGTCGGCACCTTCACCGAGCGCGGGACGTACGCGGGCGTGCGCGAGCGGCTCTCCGACCTCGTCGCGCTCGGCGTCACCACGATCGAGATCATGCCGGTCGCGGCGTTCTCCGGGCAGCGCGGCTGGGGCTACGACGGCGTGGCCCTCTACGCCCCCTTCGCCCCCTACGGCGAGCCCGACGAGCTGCGCCGCCTCGTGGACGAGGCCCACCGCGCCGGCTTGGCGGTGCTCCTCGACGTGGTCTACAACCACTTCGGCCCCTCGGGCAATTACCTCACCGCCTACAGCCCCGACTACTTCACGAGCGCGGTGCGCAACGCCTGGGGCGACGCGCCGAACTACGCCCACCCGGCCATGCGGCGCTACGTGCTCGACAACGCCCGCTACTGGCTCGGCGAGTTCCGCTTCGACGGCCTGCGGCTCGACGCCACGCACGCCATCACCGACCCCAACCAGGCGCCGCGGCACATCCTGCGCGAGCTGGCCGACGAGGTCGAGCGGCGCTTCCCGGGGCGGCTCCTCATCGCCGAGGACGACCGCAACGAGGCGAAGCTCGTGCGCGAGACCGGCCTCGACGCGCTGTGGGCGGACGACTTTCATCATGCCGTCCGGGTGAGCCTCACCCACGAGCGCGACGGCTACTACGCCGCCTACGAGCCCGGGCCGAAGACCATCGCCGAGACCATCGAGGGCGGGTGGCTCTACCAGGGACAGATCTATCCCCCTCGTGGGGAGCCGCGCGGCAGCTCGGCCGCCGGGCTCCCGGCCGAGGCCTTCGTCTACTGCATCCAGAACCACGATCAGATCGGCAACCGGGCCCTCGGCGACCGCCTGACCGAGAGCGTGTCCATCGACGCCTACTGCGCCGCCTCCACGCTCCTCCTCTTTCTACCCATGACCCCGCTCCTCTTCATGGGGCAGGAGTGGGCGGCCTCGTCGCCGTTCCAGTACTTCACCGACCACGAGGAGGAGCTCGGCCACGCGGTCTCGGCCGGGCGGCGCGAGGAGTTCAAGCACTTCCGCGCGTTCTCCGACCCGGCGGCGCGGGCGCGCATCCCGGATCCGCAGGCCGAGGAGACGTTCCTGCGCTCGCGCCTCCAGTGGTCCGAGCGGAGCCAAGGCGAGCATGTCCGGGTGCTGGCGCTCCACCGCCAGCTCCTCGCCCTCCGGCGAAAGGATCCCGTGCTCAGTCGCCCGAGTCGCGAGCGGCTCGAGGCGCGCGCCGACGGGCAGGTCCTGGTCGTGCGGCGCTGGAACGAGGCCGGCAGTACAGGGGCCCGAGCCAAGGCCCATGCAGAAGAACGCTGGCTCCTGGTCCACTTCGGCCCGGGGACCGTGCCCCTCAGCGCGCTCGGCCTCCCCGACGGCCAGACCCGGCTCCTCCTGCGCAGCGACCTCGGCACGGACTTCGGGGATCACCTCCCCGGGGACATGGCCTTCCTCCTCGCCGTATCGCCGATCTGATCCCCGCGCCCGGAGTCCGTATCAGAGGAACCGGGCGAGGTCGGCCTCGAGCAGCCACACGTTACCGAGCGCGTCGCCGGCCGCGATGCCGCCCGGCATCACCTCCACGCACAGGAAGGCCGCCACGCCATACACCGCGGCCACGCAGCTCCCGCTCTCGAGGTCCCAGAGCCGCAGCGTCCGGTCGAACGCCGCCGACACCGCGTGCCGTCCGCCGGGCAGGATCGCGCAGCCGCGCACCGCGCCCACATGCCCGCGGCACACCCGCAGCTCCGCCCCGCTCTCGAGATCCCACAGCCGCAGCGTCTTGTCGAAGGAGGCCGACAGCGCGCGGCGGCCATCGGGCGTCACCGCGCACGCCCACACCCGGTCGGTGTGACCGGTGAGCGAGCGCAGGAACTGGCGGCTCGTGAGATCCCACACCCCGACCGTGCGATCGATCGACGTCGTCACCAGCCGCGTCCCGTCGGGCGTCACCGCGCACGACGTGATCGCGTGCTCGTGCCCGCGCAGCGTGGCCAGCTCCTGCCCGGTGACGAGGTCCCAGATCTTCACCGTGCGGTCATCGGCCGCCGAGATGAGGTGCTTGCCATCGGGCGTCACCGCGCACGCGCGCACCCAGTCGGCGTGCCCGGCGAACAGCGCCCGCTCCTCGCCCGTGGCCAGATCCCAGCGCCGCAGCGTCCGATCGTCCGAGGCCGACACCACCTCGTCCCCGGCCGGCGTCACCACGCAGGTGTTGATCCGGTCCCCGTGCCCGCGCCAAGTCCCGAGGATCCGCCCGGTCGCCACGTCCCACACCTTGAGCGTGCGGTCCCACGACGCCGACACCACCTTGCCCGCGGCCGGCGCCGCCGCGCACGCGCTCACCCAGTCCGTGTGCCCGGGCGGCGCCAGCACCTCCTCGCGCGGCGCCACGTCCCACACCTTGAGCGTCTCGTCCCACGACGCCGACACCACCCGGTGCCCATCGGCGAAGATCACGCACGCCCCCACCCAGTCCGAGTGCCCCTTGAGGGTGGCGATCTCCTGCCCCGTGACGAGGTCCCACATCTTGATCGTCTTGTCGACCGCGCCCGTGAACAGCCGCCGCCCGTCGGGCGCCACGGCGCAGGACAGCACCCACCCCGAGTGCCCGGCGAGCGTCATGACCTCCTGCCCGCTCGCGAAGTCCCACACCCGCGCCGTGCGATCGTCCCCCGTCGAGACGAGGCGCGAGCCATCGGGGAAGAACGCGCACGATCGCACCCAGTCCGAGTGCCCCAAGAACGTCCGCACCAGGACGCCCGTCTCGAGGTCCCACACCCTGAGCAGGTGGTCCTCGCCGCCCGAGATCGCGTACCGCCCATCGGGCGTCACCGCGCACGTGCTCACCCGGCCCGTGTGCCCCTTGCACACCGCGAGCTCACGGCTGCCCTCCACGTCCCAGAGCCGCACCGTGCCGTCCCACGAAGTCGACACCACGCGCCGCCCGCCCGGCAGGAAGGCGCACGCGCTCACCCGGTCCGAGTGCCCGCGGAGCAGCGCCACCTCGGTCCACTCCGGCAGCTTCCACACCTTGAGCGTGTAGTCCCAGGACCCCGTGACGAGATATTGCCCGTCGGGCGTGAGCGCGCAGCAGCTCAGCGCCGCCGCGTGCCCCTGCATGAGGAACACCCGCTCCCCGGAGGAGAGGTCCCAGGTCTGCAGCGTCCAGTCGTGGGCCGTGGAGATGACGTAGCGGCCATCGGGCGTCACCGCGCAGCCCGACACCGCGCTGAAGTGCCCGCGCAGCGTGAGCAGCTCGCCCCAGTCGAGGCGCACCGGGTTGCGCAGCCGCAGCGCCGGCAGCCCCGTCGGGAAGGCCAGCGACTCGGCGATGCGCCCCGCCGACCACCCGGCCGCGCGCAGGCGATTGAACACGAGCGCCGGCAGCGCCTCGGGCGCCGCGGTGATCCAGCGCGCCTCGCTGCGCAGCGCATCGTGCAGGGCGCGCAGCACCACGCGCCACTCCTCGCCCACGGCCTGCGAGGTCCGCGCCACGTCCTCGAACACCGCCGCGCCGAGCTCGTGCGCGCGCGCTTCGAGATAGTCCACGTCGATGCACAGCCGCGCCGCCCGCGTCGCGTCCCCTGCGCCGAGGGCGTGCGCCACCCCGTAGCGCAGCGCGTAGCGGCGGCGAAACCCGAGCGTGGGCGCGCTCAGCCGCGTCGCCGGCTCCTCGGGCGGCGTGCGACTGAGCCAAGGCTCGAGCGCGGCGGTCAGCCGCTCGTGCGCACGCACCAGCGCCGGCGGTCCCAGCCGTTCGCCCAGGTAATCCCGCACGTGCTCGTGCAGCGGCCGGTACGCCGCCTCGCCGGTCCACGGGTGCGGCTCCTCCTCGAGGAGCGGGTGCGCCGCGCGCAAGAAGTCGCCCACCTCGCCGCCCCCCTCCCAGCCCACCGCGCTCGCCACGAGCGACAGCGGCAGCGACTCGCGCGCCGCGATCAGGATGCCGAGGCCCATCATGACCCGCCCCCGGCTCGGCTCGGGCAGCCGCTCGAGTTCGTCCCAGAACCGGCCGAGCAGCCCGTCCAGCCCCAGAGGGGGCGAATCCACCCGCGCGCGCCGCCCGAGCTGCCAGCCGTAGTAGCGATGGAGCGCCACCGCATAAAGGATGTTGCCCTCACCGCAGCGCAGCGCCTCGGCCACGAACTGCTCATTCAACCGCGGCTCACCGCGCCGCGCGTGATAGCGCCAGAAGCGGCGGCACGCCTCGGCGTTGGACGCCGACCAGGCGGGCGAATCCAGGTCGAACACGTGGAGCAGGTGACCCCGCCGCTCCAGCCAGGTCAGGTGACGGTAGCGCGAGCTCGATGAGCACAGCGCGATCACCCCCTCGGGCAGGACGTGCGGCAAGAAGCGCGGCAGCGGGTTGTCCTCCCCCACCCCCTGCTCCGCCTCGGACAGCTCGTCGATCACCAGGAGCAGCCGCTGCCGCTCGGGCAGCAGCACGTCGCGCGACACCCGCTCGAGCAGCTCGATGAGGCGCGACTCGGGCCGCGCCTCCGCGTCGCGCTGCTCGGGAAAGAACGACTCGATGCGCGCGGCCAGGTTGGCCGCCACCCGCTCGGGCCGTGCCCAGTCGGCCATCCCCTGGCGGAGAAAGTGATGCGCCACCCAGAAGCCGCGCACCTCCTCGAAGCGCCGCAGGAACTGCGACACCAGCGCGCTCTTGCCCCGCCCCGGCGCCCCCTTGACGAGGATCCAGCCCCAGTTGTTCGCCGGCCCTTCGAGGAGCGCGCGCTGCAGCTCGCCGAGGAGATCCTCGCGCCCGAAGAACTGCTGGTGGCGCGCCGTCTCCGGACGGAAATCGATCATCTCGCTCTGCATCAGGCCACGATCACTCTCTGCATCGCGCGGGCGGACAGAGACGGCTCGGCTCCTCCGGTCCTCGTCGTCGACTGGCCGCTGCAGAATATCACCCGGGACCGATTTTCAAAACATCTCGACGCCGGGCACCGCGCCCGGATCCTTCATTGGTATGTAGGCCGAGGATCCCGCCGCCCCCTGGACCCTCGCTGCACGACCCCACGACGCCGCCCAGGGCGAAGCAGACCGGGACATCGCGTGCCTACGCCTTGACGCCACGCCTCCGCGGCCCGACACTCGCCCCATGCCCGACACCTATTTTCCCCGCATGGCCGGCCTGCCCGCCTACATCCTCGGCGCGGTCGACGAGAAGAAAGAAGAGCTGCGCGCGCAGGGGCGCGTGGTCTACGACTTTGGCCTCGGCAACCCCGACCTGCCCTCGCCGCCCCTCGCCGTGGAGGCGCTGCGCGAGGCCGCGCGCCAGGGCCAGAACCACCGCTATCAGCCCTCCCCGGGCCTGCGCGTGGTCAAGGACGCCATCGTGCGCTGGTACGCCCGTCACTACGGCGTGACGCTCGACCCCGTGAACGAGGTCGTCGTGACCATCGGCTCCAAGGAAGGTCTCGGCCACCTGGCCCTGGCCGTCCTCGGCGCCGGCGACGTCGTCCTGGCCCCCGACCCCTGCTACCCCGTCCATCGCTTCGGCCCCCAGTTCGCCGGCGCCACCGTCCAGCCCGTCCCGACCGCGCCCGGGCGTGACCCCCTGGCCGATCTCGAAGCCGCCTACCAGGCCGCGCCCAAGCCCCCCAAGCTGGCCATCATCAACTACCCCCACAACCCCACCTCCGCCACGGTCGACGAGAAGACCCTCGCCGCCATCGTGCGCTGGGCCGAGAAGCGCGACCTCTGGCTGGTCTCCGACCTCGCCTACGCCGACCTCGTCTACTCCGGCCAGCGCGCCCCGAGCGCCCTGGCGGTCGAAGGCGCGCGCGCCCGCACCGTCGAGTTCTTCAGCATGTCGAAGAGCTACAACATGGCCGGCTGGCGGGTCGGCTTCTGCGTCGGCAACAGCCAGCTCGTGGGGGCGCTGCGGCGCATCAAGGGCTACATGGACTACGGCATCTTCGGCGCCATCCAGCACGCCGTCGCCGCCACGCTCGATGGCGGCGACACCTTCGTCCACGACGTGCGCGAGACCTACCGGCGGCGCGCCAAGGTGCTCTGCGACGGCCTCCGGCGCGCCGGCTGGGCCGTCGACGATCCCGTGGGCAGCATGTTCGTCTGGGCCCCGGTGCCCGAGCGGTTCCGCGGCATGAACGCCGTCGACTTCGCCATCAAGCTGCTCGACGAAGCGCAGGTCGCCGTGGCGCCCGGCGTGGCCTTCGGCCCCGGCGGCGAAGGCTACGTGCGCCTGGCCCTGGTCGAGGAGGCCGAGCGCATCGAAGCCGCCACCCAGTCCATCGCCCGCATGTTCCGCTAAACCCCTTCCTTCCCCTGCAGCCCCTCCCCGGGCAGCGCCTCTTCCACCAGCTCCGGAACCGCCCCACGAGGCCCACTGGCCTTGGCCTCAGCGGTCTTTGCGCATTGACAGATCCACCTGCAGGGGCACGATCATGAACAGAGTCGCCGGTTGCGACAGAAGAAGGGGAGGACCCATGCGTGTCACGCTCCGTCCTCTATGGCTCATCGGAGCGATCCTCGCGCTCCCGGTGGCACCGTCGCTGGCCCAGTCCGCGCCGCCCACGGTGACGCTCTCGACCTTCGAGGCGACCCGCGGCAGCGTGCTCAACTTCACGGTGACCGGTCTTGTCGACGCCCCCAAGAAGATCACCCTCTCTTTCGGCGCCTGCAGCGGCCCACCCGACACCACCGCCACGAAGCCGGAGGCCTTCAGCGCGCGCGTGCCAGACAAGCTGCCGCTCGGGCGATACACCGTGCGCGTCGCCTTCGACCAGCAGCCGCCGGTCGTCGTGCAGGTGCCCGGACACGACGATCAATTGCGCGTCGTGCCGGATACCCGCCTGCCGCTCAAGTTGACAGCGGTCCATCCCACCGTCGCCTATCCCCGAGGCGGCACGTACACACTCGATGTCTACGGGGACGGCTTCGGCAGCATCGCGGCCGACAGCCTCCTCGTCCTCGACAGCGAGGATCTCGAGGTCGAGGGGGCCATGTCGGCGCTCGCGTGCCAGCCTCCCGGATCCCGGACATCGCAAGCGGTCCGGGCGCTCGTGCTCGGCCCGCACCACGTACGATTCGAGGGCGTGCCCCAGCGAGCCGCATCGAGGGTCAAGGTGCAGCTACGCGTCGGCGGAGAGCTGTCGCCGGAGACCTTCGACGTGACCTTCTCCAGGGTCCGTGAGGGCACGCCACGGCTGTGGGCCGGCGGGGTGATCGCCCTGCTCATCGTCCTCGTGGCCGGGATCCTCTCCAGGAAGTCACCGGGCCACGACGCCATCGCCGGCGAACCCCTGCGGCTCGGCGAGGTCCTCCTGCTGGATCGCGCCACGGACACCTACAGCCTCTCGCAGTTCCAGTTCTACTGGTGGACCGCCCTCGCCATCTTCGGCTACCTCTACCTCACGATCGTCCGTAGCCTCATCCATGGCCAATTCGACTTTGCGCCATTCCCCGAGGGCCTACCGGGCATCATCTTCGTCAGCGCCGGCACGACCGTGCTGTCCCAGGGCATCACGACCGCCAAGGGTCCCAAAGGCGCAGGAGCGGTGCAGCCCGGCTTCGCCGACCTCATCTCGAGCGGCGGCCTCGTCGTGGCCGATCGACTCCAATACTTCCTCTGGACCCTCGTCGCCGGCAGCATCTTCGTGTTCCTGGTGGTGCTCCACGACACCGGCACACTCGAGGAGCTGCCCAAGATCCCAGAGCAGTTCCTGTACCTCATGGGGATCAGCGCGTTCGGTTATCTGGGCGGCAAGGTGGCGCGCAAGGCGGGACCGGTCATCGACACCATCGTCCCGAACGTCCAACGCGACACCACCGGCCAGCCGGCGCAGCTCCAGCTGACCATCCAGGGCCGTTCGCTGTCCAAGGATGCGTCCATCCAGATCGACACCCAGGACGCCCCTTTGGCCCAGGTCACGAGCGACGCCCGCGCCACCGAGGCGGAGGCCTCGACGCTCACGGTCAACCTGCCCACCCCGCAAGCGCAGTGGGTGACGGGCGATCACGAGGTCACCGTCATCAACGACGACGGCCAGCGGGCCGTCTGGAAGTACACGCTGTGACCGCCGCGCGGCCCCCGCGAAGCCCCTGATCCCCGCGCAGGGCGAACCACGACCCGCGGAGCGCCACAGGCTACAATGGGGCGCATGGTCCGCACCGTCAGCGCCATCCGCTACGTCACGCCCCTGCGCGAAGGCGGCTCCCTGCCCGCCATCGTCGAGGCGGACGACGATGGCACCTACGTCCTCAAGTTCCGCGGCGCCGGCCAGGGGCCGCGCGTCCTCGTCGCCGAGCTGGTGGCCGGCGAGATCGCCCGCGCGCTCGGCCTGCCCGTCCCCGAGATCGTCTTCGTCGAGGTTGATCCCGGCCTCGGCCGCAACGAGCCCGACTCCGAGATCCGCGCCCTCCTCAAGGCGAGCCTCGGCAAGAACCTCGCGCTCGACTACCTCCCCGGCGCGCTCGCCTACGACCCCGCCGCCGCGACCCGGCTCGACCCGCTGCTCGCCTCGCGCATCGTGTGGTTCGACGCCTACGTCTTCAACATCGATCGCACCGCGCGCAACACCAACATGCTCGTGTGGCACGGCCAGCCCTGGCTCATCGATCACGGCGCCGCCTTCTACTTCCAGCACGGCACCAGCGATTACCGCGCGCGCAGCCGGAGCCCCTTCCCCGCCATCCGCCAGCACGTGCTCCTCCCGCTCGCCAGCCGGCTCGAAGAGGCCGACGCCGCGGCGCGGGCGCGCCTCGACCGCCCGCTCCTCGAGACCATCGTCTCGCTCATCCCCGACGCCTGGCTCGCCGACGCGTCCGACGCCCCGGCCGACGCCCCGGCCGACGATCCGACCGGCCGGCAGGCCGAGGACCCCGCGGCGCAGCGCGCCGCCTACCTGGACCACCTCGTGGATCGCCTCGCCGCGTCCGCGCTCTTCGTCGAGGAGGCACAGCGTGCCCGCGCCGAGCACGTTTGATTACGGCGTCGTGCGGGTCGTCCCCCGAGTCGAGCGAGGCGAGTTCATCAACGCCGGCGTCATCCTCTACTGCCGGGTCCGCGACTTCCTCGCCGCGCGGGTCACGCTCGACCGGCCCCGCCTGCAGGCCCTCTCCCCCGCCGCCGAGGCCGACGAGATCGAGCGCCACCTCCAGGCCCTCGTCGCCGTCTGCGCAGGTCACCCCGACGCAGGCCCGATCGCCACACTCCCCCCCGCCGAGCGCTTCCACTGGCTCGTCGCCCCCCGCAGCACCGTCATCCAGGTCTCCCCCGTGCACTCCGGCCTGTGCACCGACCCCCAGACCACCCTCGACCGCCTGTTCGCGCAGATGGTGGCCTGAAGAGGAGCGTACTTCAGGGCGCCGACAACCGATTCACTCGGAGCAACCGCCCACTGAGGGAGCCCGCCGCGGCGATGGCCTCGTGGATCCGCCGCGCCTGCGCCTCGACGTCTCCGTCCTGCGTACAGACGATGATCCCCTCATGAGGCATGCGTTCGAACCGCTCATGAAGGCGGATAAAGTCGCGGCGGTTGATCGTCAGAACGGCGCGACCAGCGCGCGTCGCAAAGGCCAGGACCTCCTCATCGGGAATGCCTTGCCCTGCGTTACCTGCCTCGCCCGCGGTCAGCACATCGTGCCCGAGCGCACGCAACGCCAGCACTCCCTGTCGTGGGAAGTTCTCGTCGGCGTATAGAGCGGCCATCGATCAGAGCCAGGGCACGCTGCTCACGCGACCTCGTTGTCGCGGATGGCCCGTTCGATCTCATCGCGGTGCGCATCCACGTAAGCCCAGGCGTGGACGAGGTCCGCCGCGCGCAGCATCGGATAGTTGTCGAGGATCCGGGCCTCGCTCCAGCCGAGCCGCCGGTACTGTTCGAGCGTCCACACGGGAATCCTCGTGCGCACGATGCACGCATCACCGCCCGCCACGCCTGGCGTGCGCTCAATCCCGGGCCATGTGTTCGCGAGCTCGAGCGCCAGCCGCTGCAGCACCTCGGCCTTCTCCGCGCGAGTCAGCGATGCCAGCTGGGCTTCGATCTCTACGAGCGTCATGGATGGAAATAGTAATTCAAATCCGTGTGCCCTCGAAGAGAGGGCGCCCCGGTTCAGAACCGCAGCCGGAAGAACACGTCCGCCGCCCCCACGTTCGCGTCCCCGTACGTCACCTCCAGCTGCCAGCGCGGCGCGAAGCGCCACTCCACCGTGGCCTGGTTCGAGTTGCGCGGCTGCAGCACGTTCGGCTGCCCGAACTGGTGCACGTAGCTCAGATACAGCTTGGGCGTCACGAACTTGCCCACCTCGATGCGCGTCTGCCCGACCCCCACCGGCCCACCGCCCCCGCCGCCCACGTCTACCTTGATCACGTCGATCGGCAGCTGCGGCGCGATCTGCTGCTTCAGCTTGCTCACCAGCAGCCCCGAGATCGCCCCCACGATCTTGTCATTGAGCGACGCCCGATCCCCGCCCTGCGCCGACGGGTCGTCCGAGATGATGAGCGCCAGGATCTCCGACTCGTTGTAGATCGCCGGGTCCGACGACAGATCGATGTGCGGCTTGGCCATCGTGCCGCTCACGTCCACCGCCAGCAGCGCATCGCCCCGCTGCCGCGTCACCCGGATATCGAGCGTCGGGTCAATCGTCTGCCCCCCGGCAAAGCCCACCCGCACGTGATCGATCGTGAACCGGTGCCCAAACACATCGATCCACCCACTCGCCGTCTCGAGCGACCCCGTCAGCCTCACGTCGTCGCCATGCATCTGGACGTCGATCTGCCCGCTCAGGTCCGTGTTGATCTCCGGCCCGCGCAGCTCGAGCGGCTTGCTCAGACGCACCCCGAGATGGACCGGCATCGGCTCCTCCCCCGCCGGCCGCACGCGCCGGCGCCCCCGCGCGTCCACATACACCACGTCCGCCAGCGGGTCCGTCGACTGCAGATCCTTGCTCTGCGCAAACGCCGGCATCCGCACCGACCCCTTCTCCACCCGCACCGTCCCGTCCAGCCCGTTCGGCCCCATCTTGCCGGTCACGCGCAGCTGCCCGTTCACAGTCCCCACCAGGTTGCCGCTCACCGCGACGCCAAAGCGCTCCGCCACCACGCGCAGGTCGAGCGCCGTCAGGCGCGGTCCCGGCACGAGGTCCGCCTTCCCCGTCACCCGCACCCGCCCGCCGTCCATCGTCGAGGCCTGCAGCTGCTCGATCTTCAGCGCGTCCGGCGTGAGCTTCGCGTCGATGGCGATGTTCTGATAGCGCCGGCCGTCGGCCATCAGCAAGAACCCGCCCTCGGTGAGGTGCAACGCCCCCACCGGCTCAGGCACCTTGCGCGTCCCGCCCGCGCGCAGATGGGCATCCACCATGCCCCGCACGTCCGTCACGGGCCGATTCCTCATCGTCTTCAGGAACGCATTCACCACCCCGAGGTCGAAGTGGCGGATGTCCGCCACCAGCTCGAGCGGCGAATCGGCGGCCTGCCCCACCCGCGCATCCACCTTCAACGCCCCGCTCTTCCCCGCGTCCATCAGCACGTGGCCATCGAGCCACGTCCCGTCCCAGCTCCCCTCCAGCGTGGTCCGCTCGATCTCGCGGTCCGCGAGCCGCAGGTCCACGAGCCGCAGATCCGCCCGCGCATGCGGCCGATACACGTCCCCGCGCACCGCCACTCGCCCCTGCAGCACACCGCGCTCCGGCCACGCCGCCCGCGGCAGCAGCTCGCGCAGCTGCCCGAGCTCGAAATCCTCCACCGACAACTCCGCCGCCACCTCGCCCCCCGGCCGCCGCCCCCGCGCGAGCGCCTCGCGCAGCGCCGCGAAGTTCGCCACCTTGAGATCCACCGTGGCCGCGCCGTGCAGCACCTCCCGCTCCCCCTGTATCGCGCGCAGCTCCAGCTTGACCGTGTGCCCGCCATACGCCGCCACCACCGTCGTATCGAGCGGATGGAGCTGCATCCCGTGCAGATCGCGGCCCATCAGGCTGATCCCCAGCACCGGCTCCTCCATCGTCCCCGCCAGTTGCACCGTCCCCTCGAGCAGGCCCGTCACCTTCGCCAGCTGCGGCATCCAGTGCTGCAATAGCCCCGGCGCGATCGACTGCATCCGGACGATCCCCTGCAACGCCTCCCGCTTGCCGAGCGGCAGCGGCACCACCGCGTCGAGCCCGAGCCAGGCCCGCTCGGGCCCCCGCACGCCGAGCGACACCCCCAGCTTCCCCTCGGCCCAGCGCCCGCGCAACCCGGCATCGAGGAACGCCACCCCCTCCGCCACCCGCTCCATGCCCATACGCAGCGCCAGCTCGACCACCGGCCGCGCCAGCGGCCCACGCGCCGTCGCGTCGAGGGACGTGATGTGCGTCGGCGGGAGCGTGCGCGCCTGCTCCGGCTCCACGAGCGCGAGCAGCGAGTTGACCTGCACCTCGCGCGCCGCCACCCGCGCGTCCATCCGCTCCCCGCCCCGCACCTTGGCCTCGAGCTCGAGCCGTCCCTCCGCGCCCGTGAGCCGCAGACGACCGAGCGTCACGTCGCGCCGCACCCAGTCCACCTGCAGCGGCGTCGCCCCCGACATCGCCCAGCGCCGCCCCTGCGACTCGATCTCGAGCCGATCGATGCGGCCGGCAAAGCCGCGGACAGCCCCAGGCCCAGGGCCCTGCCCCTGTCCCTGTCCCTGTCCCTGTCCCCGGCCCCGCCTCACGCTCCCCTTCCCCTCTTGAACCAGGGCCCCCTGCAGCCCGAGGTCCGCCCGCACCGTCGGCCCCTCCACGCCGAGCCGCAGCCGCCCCTTCTCCTCCCCCATCCGCGCCTCGAGCGACACCCGGTCCAGCACCTGCCCGCCGAGCTTGACCCCGCCCCCCGGCCCGCCCTTCGGCCCCCCCGCCAGCAGCTCCACCCGGCCGCGCCAGTCGTCGAGCGCCACGGCCAGATGCAGCTCGCGCACGCGATTCGCCTCATAAGAGAGCTGGCGCCCCTCGGCCCGCGCATCGATCGTCCAGCGCCCACCCCGCTGCGCCACCTTCGCCTCCGCCTCCAGCCGCCCGCCGAGCCGCACCGGCAGCGGGCGCACCGCCGCCAGATCGCGCGCCGAGAGACGCACCTCTCCCGCCAGCTCCCCCGCCAGCGTCCCGCGCCCCTTCCCCTCCAGCCGCGCCCCCGGCACCACCGCCTCCAGACGCGAGACCGTCACCTCCCCCGCGTACGGCCGCCCGCCGCCTGGATCCCGCACCTCCGCCCGCGCGTCCATCGTCACGCGCCCCGCCGGCGCCCCCCGCCACACCGAGGGATCCAGATCGCGCACCGCGACCGTCGCGTCGAGCCGCAGCTTCTCCGTGATCTCCGCCACCGTCCCCTTCACCAGCACCCGGCCACGCGCCGGCGCGAGCGCCGCCTCCACCTGCAGCTCGTGCAGCGACCCCGCCGCCGACGCCGTCAGCACGAGCGGCCCGCGCACGTCCACCCCCGGCAGCGCGCGGCGCACCTCCTCCCCCCGGCTGCGGAGCTCCAACTTCAGATCCTGGATCTTGAACGTCTCCTCCAGCCGGAACGCCCCCTTGGCGTGCAGCTCCGCCACCGCCGGCACGCTCGAGTCCGCGCGCAGCGAATGCAGCACCAGACGCACCACCCCGCCCGCCACCTCGGCCCAGGCATGGAGCTGGAGGTGCGCCCGACCGAGCACCTCCTTCGCCCCTCGCACCTCCCCCTGCCCCTCCACCAGCAGCGCCCCCACGCTCACCCGCCACTCGCTCGGCCCCTCGTCCTCCGAGGAGCTCGGCGGCGCGAGCGACGCCAGGTTGTTGCGCCCGTCCGCGAGCGGCCGCGACACCACCTCCGCCCCCTCGATCTTCACCTGCCGCAGATCCGCCTCATGACGCCTGAGCGCGAGCGGCCGCCAGCTCACCTCCGCCCGCGCGATCCGCGCCGCCAGTTTCCCCTCCAGGTCGTAGACCGCCACGTCCCGCAGCACCACGTGGCGAAACAGGTTCCCCTCCAGCCGACCGACCGTGATGCGCCCCGTCGTGAGCGACTGCAACCGCGGCAGCGCCACCCGCAGCAGCCGGTCCCGCCCCCACTGGGTCTGGGTCCCGACGACCACCGTCCCGATCGCCGCCCCGAGCACCACCAGCACGAGGACCAGCGCCCCGAGGGCGATCCTGCCGAGCACGTGCCAAAACCGCTTCAAAACGCCTCTCCCAGACTCAGGTGGAATGCGAAGCGCGAGCCGGGATCGGGGTTGTGCCGCCCGTCCGCCTCCATCACCCCCAGCCGGTTCAGGCGCACCCCGACATCCGCGCGGATCGTCCCGATCACCGTGCGATAGCGCAGCCCGAGCCCCGCCGCGTGATGCAGGTGCCTGAGCGACAGGCTCCGGCCGGCCTCCGGCACGTCGCCGCTGTCGAAGAACACCACCGTCCCGAGCCAGCTCCCATAGAGCCGGATCACGTCGATGCGCACCTCCCCCTGGAACAGGAGCAGCTCCTTGCCCCCGATCGGCACCAGCGGCGGCTGCCGCCCCGGGGCCGGGCTCGCCACCGTCGTCCCATCCGGCCAGCGATAATCGGACAGCCGGTTGTAATTGAAGCCGCGGTGACTGTCCGCGCCGCCCGCATACAGACGCCGCGTGATCGGCCCCGCCTCGCTCGAGAACAGCTGCCCATACTGCACCCGCATCGCCAGCCGCACCCGGTTGCCGAGCGGCACATAGCCGCGCACGTCGGGGATCACCCGCTCGTAGTTGAACCTCCCGCCGAGCCAGCTCGCGCCCACCTCGGTCTGCAGCCAGAAGTACGCCCCCCGCGTGGGATCGAGCGGCCGATCGCGCAGGTCCCAGGTCAGCTCGCCCGTCAGGTACGCCAGCCGATACGGGTTCACGTACCCGAAGAAGACGCGCGCCTTGACCGGATCCGTCAGGAACTCCGGATCCGTCGGGTCGAAGAACTGGAGATACTCGATGTGATAGGCCCCCTTGACGTGCAGCCGGTCGCGCAGGAAGCCCTGATCCACGCCGACCTGAAAGCGCGGACCGTGGTACCGGAAGGCGTACTCGACCCCGAGGTCATAGCCGAGCGTGGCCTCGAAGGTGAGCCCGCGATGGTAGAAGTTCGGCTGCGTGAGCGTGACCTCGGACCGGACCGCCGGCCCGTGACGCCGGCCCACGTGCTCGTTGCCCCGGTTGAGGATGTTCGGGATCCAGACGTAGCCCGGGGTCAGGCGCACCCGCAGCGTGCGCAAGCCACCGAAGAAGTTGCGCCGCGCGTACTGGAACCGCAGGTGCACCTCGTTGCGCTGCGGCTCGATCCCCACGCCGCCGCCCACCCGCACCTCATTCTTCTTGCCCGGCGAGAGCACGATGCGCAGGTCGACCACCCCCGGCTGCCCCGGCCGTGGCACCGGCTCCACCTTGACCGCCGTAAACAGCCCCGCCTCGTAGATCCGGCCGCGCGTGCGCTCGATCTCCTCCGGATTGAAGCGGTCGCCCGGCCGCACCGTGGCCAGATCCAGCACCGTCCGCGGCTTGACCGACGCATCCCCCGTGACCTCCATGCCACCGACGAACGCCACCGCCCCCGGCACCACGTTGAGCTCCACGTCCACCCAGCGCTCGTCGCGGTTCACGCTCGCCACCCCGTTCACCTTGGGGAAGGGATGGCCCCCGTTCTGCAGGCGCGCCTCGATGCGCTCCTTGTCCTCGAGGTAGCGCTGATGCTCGAAGAGCTTGCCGGGCGCGAGCCACAGGTCCGCGGTGACGCGCTTGCGCTCCGCCTCGGGCAGGTCCTCGAGCCCATGGATCGCCACGTTGCGGATCCGCGACGGCGCCCCCTCGTCCACGTGGAACACCACATTGACCGAGTGCTCCCCGCGCGGCTGCACCTCCGTCGCGGTCACGCGGGCCCCAAAGAAGCCGTGCGCCCGGTAATAGGCCCGGACGCGCCGCTTGTCGCTCTCCAGCACCGCGCCATCGAAGTAACGCTTGGGCGCAAACGGGAACCAGCTGGTCTCCGACAGGGCGATACGTTTCTTGATGTCCTTGGGCTTGAGGTTCCGGGTGCCCATGAAGCGGATGTCGTGCACCCAGGGCCGGCCGAGCGATGCCTCCCGCGCACAGCCGGCGAGCAGCAGACCGAGCCCTACGATCAGGGTCGCGCCCGCCGCGAACCAGGATAGCCCCTGACGTTCCCCCCGCCGACAGGATGGATACCGCGGCGCGACCGCAGAGCGCGCCTGTCGCAGGTTGCCCATGGCAAGCCCGAGGAGTGCACGGCTTGTGCCTCGGCAAAACAGAGACCGCGACCGGCCAGGGCGCAGCGATGCATAGGAGCCGATGACCCAGCACCCTCTGCACAGCAGCCAGCACCCCCTGCACAGCACCCAGCACCCCCTGCGCAGCACCCAGCACCCCCTGCACAGCACCCAGCACCCCCTGCGCAAGCGCCAGCACCCCCCTACACGAAGCCCGGCACCCCCTGCGCAAGCACCAGCACCCCCCTACACAAAGCCCGGCACCCCCTGCGCAAGCACCAGCACCCCCTGCACGAGCCACAGCACCCCCTGCGCAAGCACCAGCACCCCCTGCGCAAGCACCAGCACCCCC
>DATAGU010000142.1:0-18623 GCA_036263495.1 Polyangia bacterium
CGCGGCAAGGCCACGTGGACAAGGCGCGGCAGCTCTGTGAGAAATCCCTCCGCATCGACGAGCAAATCGGCGATGCACGAGGCCGCGCCGCCACACTACATCAACTGGCGATCCTGGAAGCGCAGCAAGGCCACGTGGACAAGGCGCGGCAACTCTATGAGCAATCCGTCCACATCGACGAGCAAATCGGCGATGCACAAGGCCGCGCCGCCACACTCCATCAACTGGCAATCCTGGAAGCCCGGCAAGGCAACGTGGACAAGGCGCGGCAGCTCTATGAACAGTCCCTCCGCATCAAGGAGCAAATCGGCGATGCACAAGGCCGCGCCGCCACACTGCATCAACTGGCGGGTCTGGAAGCGCGGCAAGGCCACGTGGACAAGGCGCGGCAGCTCTGTGAGAAATCCCTCCGCATCGACGAGCAAATCGGCGATGCACGAGGCCGCGCCGCCACACTGCATGAGCTGGCGGGTCTGGAAGCGCAGCAAGGCAACGCGGACAAGGCGCGGCAGCTCTATGAACAATCCCTCCGCATCGACGAGCAAATCGGCGATGCACAAGGCCGCGCCTACACGCTGCATCAACTGGCGGGTTTGGAAGCGCAGCAAGGCAATGTGGACAAGGCGCGGCAGCTCTATGAACAATCCCTCCGCATCAAGGAGCAAATCGGCGATGCGGAGGGCACTGCCAGCACACTAGGGTGGCTCGGGCTCTTCGATTGGCGAGCCCAGCAGCGTGAGGCCGCCGATGCCAAGTGGAACCGCGCCCTGGCCCTCTACGAGCAGATGAAGGCGGCCCCCGACCGCCGCGATCTCCTCACCGTCATCGCCCGACTCGCCCTCGCCACCGACGATACCCCCCGCGCCGAACGCGCGCTCTCCCGCCTCGGTCCAAGCGACCTCACCCCCGATGTCCTCGCCCTCCGTGCCGGCCTCTTCCGCCGTCAACACGCCAATGGGTTCAAGGCCACCCCGGGCATCGTCGTCACCGAGGTTCAGGCCGGCACTCCCGCTGCTCGCGTCGGCCTCGTGCCCGGCGACATCCTCCTGCAATACGGCGACCGTCCCCTCGGCCGACCCGAAGACCTTACCCACGCCATCGAGGTGGCCCGCTCGGCCTCCCCGGCCGCCACCGCCATCCCGCTACGGCTCCTCCGCCCTCCCGGCCCTCCGCGGATCTTCTCGGTCCCCCCGGGCCGGCTGGGCGTTGCCATCCAGAACATTCCCTGACCCAGGCCCGAGGAGCCGCAGGTCACCTCTTGGGCCTTGCGTTCACCAGCAGGTGCGACGGCATCGCGCCTTCCCGCCCACCAAGGACCTGCATACAATCCGGCCATGCGCCCACGGACCGGTCCCCTCGCGCTCCTGGCCCTGCCTCTTTACCTCTGGCCCCTCGGCCCCCAAGCCAAGACCGAAACGCCCCCAGCGCCCACCCTCTATCTCGACGAAGTCCTCCGGCAGCTCGCCCCTGGCGACGCCGCCGAGGCCGCCTTCTTCGACCACTTCGACGACCGCTTCAAGCAGCTCCGCCAGCGCCTGGTCTATGACTGCACCAACGAGGAATTCGTCCTCCGGGCTCCCGACGCCGCCGCCCCACCGGCGAGCCGCCCCTGCAAGCCCCGAGAGCGGCCCTACCATACGGGCGGCGGCTTCTACAACTGGATCACCCTGCAGCCCGGCCTCGACGGTCACTACGAGATCACCCGCGACGCGCTCCAGGGCAAGCTCTCCGACGAGGCCCGGGCCATCGTCGCCGACGCGGCCCGGGATCCCGACTTCTTCTACTGGGAGACCCCGGCCGCCCACGGCCAGACGCACCATGACTCGCAGGGCCAGCCCGACGAAACCTCGGACGTCGCCATGGAGCACTTCGTCACCTGGGTGAGCGAGCGCACGGACGCGGCCAGGAGCGCCTGCCAAAAG
This sequence comes from Polyangia bacterium, assembly GCA_036263495.1. GTDB lineage: Bacteria > Myxococcota_A > Polyangia > Palsa-1104 > SHYY01 > DATAGU01. The sequence goes on from DATAGU010000142.1 coordinate 1,923, forward strand.
GGACAGGCGCGCCTCGCCCTCTATCACCTCGGGCTCGCCTTGCACGCGGTCGAGGATCTCGTGTCGCACGACGGGCGAACCAACGCCGAGCACGCCTTCAACACGGCCAGCGGTCAGGACCCTGACGACCCGAAGGACGAAGCCGAGTTGAACGCGCTCCTCGAGCGCTCGAGGGACATGGCGCGCTACTACTGGCAGACGGTGGGGGCCAAGGTGCTCGCCGTCTGCGCGCAGGCGGCGCTCGAACATCCGGGCCAGCCGCTCTCCTGGATGGAGAAGAAGACCGTGCTCGGACGCAGCCGTGATCTCACGCGGAAGAGCTACTGCGACTATCTCAATTATGGGCAGGGTCGCAAGCGAGCCTGGCTGTTCCGGCTGACCTGCGACCGCGCGCCGCTGCCCAACCTACCAACGGACTATTCTTGGGGGTCGTCTCGGGTGGTGCGATGGTCCAAGGCCATCGCGGTGAAGCAACGCAAGTTCGAGTCGCTGGTGGATCGGGTCCCCTGCGCGCCGGGCCCAAAATCGCCCGCGCAGTAAGAGTTGCCGGACCAGCGATCTCGGCACGACATCGCTGCTCTCGACACGGCCAGTGTGACGACCCGCAGAAGCCAACATCCGCGCCGCGGGCCGTCTCTTTCCTCCCCTCAAGACACAAGCAGGTGCGGGCTATCCGGGATGGCCTGCCTGCGCACGTCGCGGCGGCACGCTCAAGGTGTCTCGAACACCTCGGAGAGCGAGGAGGCGGTCGTCGCGCGAGCGATCCAGCGCTCCAGCAGTGTGGCATCGGCGCAACCGAGGATGCGTTCGCGCGTCGAGGCGTCCACCTCCATCCTGCGCGCCGCCAACACGACGAGCAGGGCCTCAGCACGCCCCGCGGCCAGTCCCTCGGCACGCCCCGCGGCCAGTCCCTCTGAACGCCCCTTCGCCTCTCCCTCGGCACGCCCCTTGGCCAGATAGGTCCTCGCAAAGTCGCTCTGATATTCGTACTTACCGGACTGCATCAGCTCCTCCTGCAGGGCGCGTCGCGTCGCCTCGTTGAGCGAACGCAGCACCACATCATAATAAAAACCCTGGCGTTCCGGGTCGAGGGTGAGAAGCGCCTCCAGCGTCGGCACGAGCACCTCGGTGCCGCCGGGGCCGTTGCCATGCGTCAGCGCCGACAAGACCGCCAGCTCGGGCAGACGGCGGGCCAGCTCCGCCGTCTCGACGCGTGGGACGCGCTCGGAGCCGAGCACCTCCACCTGAAAGACCGAACGCCCGCCGAGTTTGATCGGCTGGCTCGCCCAGCGCACGACCTGCTCGCTGTCGCTGACCACGAGCACCACCACCTCGCCCTGGAGCCGCGCCCGCAGCTCGCAGGCATACACCGCCCAGCTGTACTCCTTGCGCGGATCCACCTGCAGCTGCACCTCGATGATGATGCCGAGCACCGCGGCGCCGTTGCGGAGGGTGAGCACGAGGTCGGCGCGATACTCGGTGGGGCGAAGCACGGTGAAGTTGGTCTCCTCGATACGGATCTCCGTGTAGGGCGGCAGCTCGATGCCGAGGACGTGCGTGAGGAGATAGGGCGCGAGCTCGGGAGCATCGCGGAACAAGGCGATGAGGAACTCGTGGGAGAACGACGGCATGAAGGGTATGTTCGCGCAGAACGCCGCCGTTTGGCGAGCCAAAACATCCAGACGCCCGGTCCTGCCTCGCAGCCTCAACGAACGTGTCGGCCTCGATGATTCAGCTCCGCTGCCTCCCATCCCAGGACCCGGCGACCCCTGGCGCTATCGCCCACATGCCTGGCCAGGCATGTGGGATGCACCCCTCGTGACCTGAGGGTGCCGGCATGCGAATCCTGATCACGTACGCAACCACCCACGGCCAGACCGCCACCATCGCCGAGCGCATGGCCGAGCGCATGCGTCTGCAGGGCGCGGAGGTGGAGGTCCAAGAGCTCCGCTGGCTCGCGCCCGGGCCCGACGCCGCCGCGTTCGACGCCATCGTGGTCGGCGACCGGGTGCACGGGGATCGCTACCACGATCGCACCCTGCAGTTCGTGCGGCGCCATCTGCCTGCCTTGCGCGCCCGGCCCTCGGCGTTCTTCTCCGTCAGCTTGCTGCAGCTCTCGAAGGATGCGGCGCAGCGCGACAAGACGATCACGCTCCCGGCACGCACGGTCGCCGCGCTCGGCTGGAAGCCGGACCGGATCGAGGTCATCGCCGGTGCGCTGACCTGGTCTCGCTACGGTTTCCTCGGCCGCCTCCTCATGAAGGCGATCTGGAAGAACGCGGTGGGCCGGCTCGACGCCACGCACGATCAGGTCTTCACCGACTGGGCGCAGGTCGATCGTTTCGCCGACGCGTTCGTGCGCTTCGCGGAGCTGCGCCAGCGCAGGGGCCCGGCGACGTGGCCAGAGGGTCCGGAGCCGGGTGGACCGGAGCCGAGAGCGACGGTCTGAGACGTCCCGCCGAGTGACCCCCGGGTCGTCACCGAGCGGTGATCAGTGAAACTGCGCCTGTCCCCGTCCCACAAAGGGACGGGGCAGGTCCCATGTCCCCGTCCCACATGCCGCCTCCGCCAGGGCCAAGAAGAGCCCTCGCGAGTCCTTCCCAGTCCATGTCTCGCAGGAGGAGCTGCCTCGGCTCCGCTGAGTCCGCAGGTTGGCACGCCCATTGATTAGCTTCCGAGCGCACGGCCCATTCAACCGACTCGAGACACAGCCAGGCGAGGAACCGATCGCAAGCCCCATCATAGATAGAAGGAGCGCCCTCGTGAACGACGACGTCCGCGCACGTGGTGCTTCACCCCCGCGACGACGCTACGACCTCAGCCAGGACTTCTATGCGCTGTGGCTCGATGCCAGCTCGATGAGCTCGACCTGTGCCCTCTACGAGGAGGGGGACGACCTCGACCGCGCGCAGCTGCGCAAGCTCGATCATCACGTCGCCGCGGCCCGCGCGGCCCAGAGGGGACGCGTGCTCGACGTCGGTTGCGGCTGGGGCCACCTGCTCCACCGTCTGGTCCATGTCCACGGCGTGGGGCGGGCGGTGGGGCTCACGATCAGCCAGATGCAAGCGCAATGGATCGGCCGGCGCTCCGACCCGCGCATCGAAGTGCGCCTCGAGAGCTGGGTGGATCACGAACCCGCGGCGCCTTACGACGCCATCCTTTCGATCGAGGCCATCGAGTCCTTTGCCAGGCCCGGGCTCCCGTCGTCGGAGAAGGTCAAGATCTATCGCGCCTTCTTCGAGCGCTGCCACCGCTGGCTGCGGCCGGGCGGCGGCATGTCCCTGCAGGCGATCGCCTACGGCAACTCCGACGCCCAGGATCTCGACGGCCTCATGGCCGATGAGCTGTTCCCCGAGTCGGACCTGCCGAAGCTCGCCGAGATCATGAGCGCGACCGAGCGCCTGTTCGAGATCGCCACGCTGCGCAACGACCGGGAGCACTACACGCGTACCTTGCGCGCCTGGCTCGACCGCTTGCAGGAGCACCGCGCCGAGGCCGAGGCGCTCGTCGGTGAGGCGATAGTGGACCGCCATCTGCGCTCGCTGCGGCTCCGCATCTACCTGTTTGCCAGCGGCGGCTGCGATCTCCACCGCATCGCGCTGCGGCGCATCGATTCACCGCGCGACACGGGAGGCGCGCGGACCTCGGCGCCCCCCTCCATTGATGGAGGCGATGACGCCCGTTCTAGAGGCACGACCGAGCGGGCGCGGAAACGGGAAGGGTCCCCGTAATCGCCAAGGCTCACGCTCACGCTCACGCCCACGTAGATGATCATGCTCACGTGGACGCCCGCGCTCCCGCAGCGTTGGCCTTGCGGTAGGTAAGCGCACCGTATTCGAGGTCGCGCCGGCCGCCCCCCGGTCTTGACATCCCCCCGCGCTTGCCATATCTGACCGCTAGGTCATTAACATGGCACGTCCGGCCGACCCTCACACCAAGATCGAGCTCCTCCGCGCCGCCGAGGCCGTGTTCGTCGAGCACGGCCTCGACCTCGCCCGGGTGGAGGACATCACCGCCCGGGCCCGCCGCTCCAAGGGCTCCTTCTACCTGCACTTCGCCAGCAAGGAGGACGCCTTCCGCCAGATCGTGGAGACCATGCTGGCGCGCCTGGCCGATTACGTCGACCAGGACCCGCCCGTCCTGCCCGAGCAGCCCGACGCCGCGATGCTCGAGCGCTTCTTCGACCACTGGCTCGACAAGGACCTCGAGGTCTTCGACTTCCTCTGGCACAACCGCGCCGTCGCCCGCCTGCTCTTCGAGGGCGGCAAGAGCGCGAGCTTTGGCTACCTCATCGACGAGTTCGCCGAGCGCGCCCGCGCCCGCACGCGCGAGGTGCTGGCCGCGGGCGCCCGCCAGGGCATCTTCCGCCCCGATCTCGACGTCGAGCTCGGCAGCCTGATCATCTCGGGCGCCTACGATCGCATCGCCCGCCAACTCGTGCGCCTGCAGGAGCGTCCCGACCTGCGGCGCTGGCTCGCCGAGCTGCAGCGTGCGCTGCTCACCGGGCTCGCCTCGTCCGAGGCCCGCGCTGTACTTGACTCGTCAGTCACAAACCGTCCCCTGTCCACGTCCACGTCCACGTCCACGGCCGCGGCCTCGACCCGGGCCGCGAAGCCCCCCGCGCAGAGGAGTCGCTGATCATGTCCACCTCACCCTCCGGAGCCCATCCTTCCTTGTCTCCCACGCCGGCGACGCCGCGGCGCGGGGTGTCTCTCGGCTGGCTGGTGACCTTGTTCGCCGCGCTCGGGCTCGGCGCCTGGTGCACGGTGCGCATCCGCGGCGCGCTCCAGGAGCGGGCGGCGCTCGCGGCCGAGCGGGAGCAGGTGGCGCTCACGGCGCAGAAGAAGGCGGGGGACGCGGCGGCCGTGGAGGTCGTGCGCGGCGAGCCCGCCGAGTGGCTGCCGGCCGTCGCCATCGACGGCACGCTCATGCCGCGCCGCGAGGCCGATCTCGGCTTCAAGACCCCCGGCCGCCTGGCCTCTATCCGCGTGCATGTGGGCGACTACGTGCGTGAGGGCGCGCTCCTCGCCGCGCTCGATCAGGCCGAGGCCGAGGCCCAGGTGCAGGCGGCCGCGGCGCAGGTGCGCGCGGCCGAGGCGCAGCTGGCCCTCTCCGAGGACAGCGCGCACCGCATGGGCACGCTCGCCCACGCCGGCGCCGCGACCGAGAGCTCGATCGTGCAGACCCAGCAGCAGCGCGCCCTGTCCACGGCGCAGGCCGAGTCGGCCCGCGCCCAGCTGCTCCTCGCCCGCGCGAGCCTCGGCAACCACGCGCTCATGGCCCCCTTCTCCGGCTTCGTCACCAAGGTCCCGAGCGGGCCGGGGGCAATCGTGAGCCCGGGCGTGACGCTCTTCCATCTCCAGGACACCAAGGCCCTGCGCTTCGTCGGCACGGTGGGGGAGAATGATGCCCCGCTCGTGCGCCGCGGCGCCATGGTGGAGCTCCTCCCCAATTCATCGGACGGCGGGCGCACGGTGCACGGCAAGGTGACGGCGGTGCTGGTCTCGGTCGACGCGGCCACACGCCGGGTGCCGGTCGAGGCCGAGCTGCAAAACGACGGCGACCGCCCCATCCTGGCCGGCACCTTCGTGCGCGGCTCCATCCGCGGCGACGAGAAGGTCCAGGTCCTGCGCCTGCCGGCGAGCATCATTCGCCCGGGCTCGCAGGACGAGGTGATGGTGATCGAGCGAGACGCAGGCGGCAAGGACGCGCGGCTGCATGTGCGCCGCGTGCACTTCGTCGGCGGGACCGAGGGCACCATCCTGGTCCGCTCGGGCCTCCAGCCCACGGACGAGGTGCTGCGCTCGCCCACGGCTGAGTCGCGCGAAGGCGACACGGTCGTGATCGCCCAGGCCCCGGGAGGCGCCCGATGAGCCTCTCGTCCGTCGCCATCCGCCGCCCGGTCTTCACCGTCATGGTGACGGTCGGGCTGCTCGCGCTCGGCTTCATCGGCTTCACCCGCCTCGGCACCGACCTCTTCCCGGACGTGACCTTCCCGGTCGTGACGATCAACATCGCCTACCCCGGCGCCGGCCCGGCCGAGGTCGAGACGCTGGTCACCAAGCAGATCGAGGACGCGGTCATCAGCCTGAACGGCATCGACCGCGTGCGCTCCTTCTCGCGCGAGGGCCTGTCCACGGTCCTCGTCATCTTCAAGCTGGGCGTCGAGGTGTCGGAGGGGGCCACCGAGGTGCGCGAGCGCGTGGCCCGGGTGCGCTTCAAGCTGCCCTCGGACGTCAAGGAGCCGGCCATCAACCGCTTCGACGTCTCGGCCTCGCCCATCGCCATCTACACCGTGCGCGGCAAGCGCCCGCTCGCGGAGATTCGCAAGTACGCCGAGGACAACATCAAGCCCACGCTCGAGCAGGTGGACGGCGTGGCCTCGGTCGAGATCAAGGGCGGGGCGGAGCGCGAGATCCACGTGGACCTCGATCGCGCGCGCATCGACGCGCTCGGGCTCGATCCGGGGGCGGTGGTGGCGCGCCTGCGCGCCGCCAACCTGACCGTGCCGGCCGGCCACTACGACGAGGGGCAGCACGAGATCAGCGTGCGCACGCTCGGCGAGCTGCAGAACGTCGAGGCGGTGCGCGACGTCATCGTGGCCAGCGCGCCGGACGGCTCGGCGGTGCGACTGCGCGACGTGGCGCGGGTCGAGGACGGCTACGAGGAGCTGCGCACTCGCGTGCGCGCCAACGGCACCGACGCGGTGAGCTTGGAGCTGTACAAGCAGTCGGGCGAGAACACGGTGGCGGTGAGCGACCGGGTGGCGGTGCGCCTCGCGGAGCTGCGCAAGACCTTCCCGGAGGACCTCCAGGTCGAGCTCATCATCGACCAGGCGCGCTTCATCAAGGAGAACGTCCACGAGGTCGAGGTGGCGATCGTCTTCGGCGGGGCCATGGCCATCCTCATCATCCTCGTCTTCATGCTGGATTTGCGCTCGACCCTGATCAGCGCCGTGGCCCTGCCGACGAGCGTCATCGGCACGTTCTTCCTCATGTACGTGCTCGGCTTCACGCTCAACATGATGACCCTCCTCGGGCTCTCGCTCGCCATCGGCCTGCTCATCGACGACGCGGTGGTGGTGCGCGAGAACATCTTCAAGCACCTCGAGCAGGGCAAGCCCCCGGCCCAGGCGGCCCTCGACGGCACGCAGGAGATCTCGCTCAGCGTGCTCGCGACCACGCTCACCATCGTGGCGGTGTTCCTGCCGGTGGCCTTCGTCAAGGGCCTCGTCGGGCAGTTCTTCCGCCAGTTCGGCATCACGGTCTCGGCGGCGGTCATGCTGTCGCTCGGCGTGGCCTTCACGCTCGACCCCATGCTGTCGTCGCGCTTCTCCAAGGCGCTCGGCGGCCCGGAGTCGTTCGCCACGCTCAAGCGGCCGTTCCACCGGCTCTTCGGCGCGATGGACAACGGCTACCGGCAGCTCCTCGGCTGGGCCCTCAGCCACAAGCTCCTCGTGGGCCTCGCCGCGGTCGGCAGCCTGTTCTTCATGGGCTGGGTGGCGGGGCTCACCGGCAGCGAGTTCTCGAGCGCCGAGGACCGCGGCCAGTTCGTGCTCGAGGTCGAGCTGCCCGCCGGCACCTCGATCGAGCGGACGAGCCAGCTCTCCAGCCAGGCGGAGGAGCGCCTGCTCGCCGGCAGCAACGTGAAGCTGGTGTTCGCCACCATCAGCCCGTCCGGCGAGACCAACCGCGCGAGCTGGCGCGTGGTGACGGTCTCCAAGAACGAGCGCGCCGAGCCGCTCGAGGCCATCAAGGACCGCGCGCGCGCCGCGGTGCTGGCGGTGATGCCGAAGGCCAAGGTCAACGTGACCGACCCGCCCTTTGTCGAGGGCGGCGCCACCGAGGCGCCGATCATGGTCGACGTGCGTGGCGAGAGCTACGGCGACATCGCGCCCCTGTCCGAGAAGGTGGCGGACATCCTGCGCACGACGCCGGGGGTGCAGGACGTGCAGGTCAAGTACAGCCCGGGACGGCCCGAGCTGCAGGTGGAGATCGATCGCCAGCGCGCCGCGGACCAGGGGCTCGGGGTGGCGCAGGTGGCGCTGGCGCTGCGTACCTCGATGGAGGGCGACGAGGCGACCAAGCTGCGCCAGGGCAAGGACGAGATCCCGGTTCGGGTGCGGCTCCAGGAGCGCGACCGGGACACGGCCGACGCGCTGGCCGGGGTCACGCTCACCACGCCGCGAGGTCGGCTCAAGCTGTCCGACGTGGCGCGCTTCGTGCGCGGCGAGGGTCCGCAGGTCATCGAGCGTGAGGACCGGCGGCGCCAGATCCAGGTGTGGGCCTCGCCGCGCGGCCGGCCGCTCGGCGACATCGTCAAGGACATCGAGCCGCGGCTCAAGGCGCTCAAGCTGCCGGCGGGCGCGGGGTATTTCTACGATGGGCAGATCAAGCTGTCGAACGAGACCAACTCCAACATGGGCCTCGCGCTCGGCCTGGCGGTGCTGTTCATCTACATCGTGCTCGCGTCGCAATTCGAGAGCTTCATTCACCCGCTCACCATCATGCTGACGCTGCCGCTCGCGCTGGTGGGCGCGGTCCTGGCGCTGTTCCTCACCGGGCACACGATCGCGATGGGCTCGCTCATCGGCATCATCCTGCTCATGGGGCTCGTGACCAAGAACGCCATCCTCCTCATCGACCGCGCGGTGGTGCGCGTGCGTGAGAACGGCGAGGCGCCGCTCGAGGCCATCCTCGAGGCCGGCCCGGAGCGGCTGCGGCCGATCCTGATGACCTCGGCGGCCATGATCCTCGGCATGCTGCCGACCGCGATCAGCAACGGCGAGGGCAGCGAGTTCCGCGCGCCGATGGCCATCGCGGTCATCGGCGGTGTCATCAGCTCGACGCTCCTGTCGCTCGTGGTGGTGCCGGTCTTCTATCTGGCGATCGAGCGCATCAAGGAGCTCCTGCGCCGGCCAGGCCGGCGGCAGGCGCAGGTGGCGGCTTCATCGAGCTCGCCGAACCACTGAAGTACGGGGGGTATGGAACCCCTGAAGCACGGAGGATGGTGACGGTATTAAAGAACCCAAGTTCAACCTGGGATCTTTCATACCGTCACCGCGACGCTAGCCGTGGAGCTGCTCGGCGTGGTGCCGCAGGTGATCGGCCACGAACGTCGAGATGAAGTAGTAGCCGTGGTCATAGCCGGGCTGCATCCGCAGCGTGAGCGGCTGGCCGCTCGCCTGACAGGCGGCGGCGAACGCCTCGGGATGGAGCTGCGGGGCGAGGAACTTGTCGGCGGTGCCCTGGTCGACGAGGATGCGGCCGGGGAAGCGCTGGCGCGCGACCAGCTCGGTGGCGTCGTACTCCGCCCAGGACGCGTTGTCCGGACCGAGGTAGCCCCCGAACGCCTTGATTCCCCATGGGCAGCGGGACGGCGCCGCCACCGGCGCGAAGGCCGAGACCGAGCGGTACTGCCCCGGGTTGCGCAGGCCGCACACGAGCGCGCCGTGCCCGCCCATCGAGTGACCGAAGATCCCCTGCCGGTCCCTGCGCGCCGGGAAGTGGGCGGCGATGAGCTCCGGCAGCTCCCGGGTCACGTAGCTGTACATGCGGTAGTGCCGGGCCCAGGGCTCGCAGGTCGCGTCGACGTAGAAGCCGGCGCCGAGGCCGAAGTCCCAGTGCGCGTCGTCGCCCGGCAGGCGCGGCGCGCGGGGGCTCGTGTCCGGGGCCACGAGCACGAGACCGAGCTCGGCCGCGAGCCGCTGCGCCCCGGCCTTGATCATGAACGTCTCCTCCGTGCACGACAGGCCGGCGAGGTAATACAGCACCGGTGCGACCACGCCCTCGGCGAGCGGCGGCACGTACACCGAGAAGCGCATCTCGGTCCTGCACTCGCGTGACTCGTGGGCGTAGAAGCCCTGCCGGCCGCCAAAGCAGGCGTGCTCCGACAAGGTCTTGAGGTCGGCCATCAGTAGGTCACCACGCTGCGGATCGATTCGCCCGTGTGCATGAGATCGAAGGCCTTGTTGATGTCCTCGAGCGGCATCACGTGGGTGATAAGGTCGTCGACGTTGATCCGGCCCTGCATGTACCAGTCGACGATCTTGGGCACGTCTGTGCGGCCCCTCGCGCCACCGAACGCCGTGCCCTTCCAGACCCGCCCGGTGACGAGCTGGAACGGCCGGGTGTGGATCTCCTGCCCCACCCCGGCGACACCGATGATCACCGACACGCCCCAGCCGCGGTGGCAGCACTCGAGCGCCTGCCGCATGAGCTCGATGCTGCCTACGCACTCGAAGCTGTAGTCGGCGCCGCCGTCGGTGAGCTCGACGAGGTGCTGGACGAGGTCGCCCTGGACCTCGTTCGGGTTGATGAAGTGCGTCATGCCGAACTTCTCGGCGAGCGCCTTGCGCCTCGGGTTGACGTCGAGCCCGATGATCTTGCTCGCGCCGACCATGCGTGCGCCCTGCACCACGTTGAGCCCGATGCCCCCGAGGCCGAAGACGACGACGTTGGCGCCGGCCTCGACCTGGGCGGTGTTGATGACCGCGCCGACGCCGGTGGTGACGCCGCAGCCGATGTAGCAGACCTTGTCGAAGGGCGCGTCCTCGCGGATCTTGGCGACGGCGATCTCGGGCACCACGGTGTAGTTGGCGAAGGTCGAGCAGCCCATGTAGTGATGGACGCGCTGGCCCTTGATCGAGAAGCGGCTCGTGCCATCGGGCATGAGGCCCTTGCCCTGGGTGGCCCGGATGGCCGTGCAGAGGTTGGTCTTGCGCGACAGGCACGCCTTGCACTGCCGGCACTCGGCCACGTAGACGGGGATCACGTGATCGCCCTTCTTCAGCGAGGTGACGCCTGGCCCCACGTCGACGACCACGCCGGCGCCCTCGTGACCGAAGATGGCCGGGAACAGGCCCTCCGGATCCGCGCCGGAGCGGGTGAACTCGTCGGTGTGGCAGATGCCCGTGGCTTTGATCTCGATGAGGACCTCGCCCTGCTTGGGGCCTTCGAGGTCGACCATCTCGATCTCCAGTGGTTTTCCGGGCGCGTAGGCAACGGCGGCTTTGACCTTCATTCACTGTCCTTCCTCCGCGGGCGTTCGGTGGACGGCCGCGGGTATGGCTCGTGTCCCTGATGGGGGCTCAAACGGATCGTGCTTCGAGCCGACGACGATAGGGGAAGGGTGCTGGTCGGGGCAAGCGCGATCGAGGAGCAGGCGACCGTCTAACAGCGCCGCGGTCGTGCCCGTGGAACAGAATTTGAAGCGTGACGTCCACATGGCCAGAAGCCTGTGGACCGGTGCCATCAGCTTCGGGCTGGTCAACATCCCGATCAAGCTCTTCACGGCCGTCTCCCCGCGTCAGGTGCAGTTCCACCAGCTCCATGACGCCGACGGTGCACGCGTGCGGATGCAGCGCGTCTGCACGGCCGACGGGGAGGAGGTGCCCTACGAGCACGTGGTCAAGGGTTACCAGCTCGATCGCGATCACGTCGTGATGATCCAGCCCGAGGAGCTCGACGCGATCGATCCCGAGTCGACGCACACCATCGACATCGAGAGCTTCGTCGAGCTCAGCGAGATCGATCCGCTCTACTACGACAAGACCTACTACCTCGTGCCCGAGCAGACCGCCGCCAAGGCCTACGCACTCCTCCGGCAGGCGATGCAGCAGGCTGGCAAGGTGGGCATCGCGCGCTTCGTCCTGCGCACGCGGCAGAGCCTGTGCGCGGTGCGGCCGATGTCGGGCCCGTTCCTCGGCCTCTCGACCATGTACTACGCCGACGAGGTGGTGGCTCCGGAGACGCTGGCGCCGCCCTGGCGCGAGGGCGCGCTCGGCGAGCGGGAGCTCCAGATGGCGGGGCAGCTCATCGAGTCGCTGGCCACGAAGTTCGACCCCGGGCGCTACCACGACGAGTATCGCGAGCGGGTGTTGCAGCTCGTGCGCGAGAAGGCGGAGGGCAAGGAGGTCATCGCGCAGCCGCAGGCTGAGCCGCGCGCCCAGGTCATCGATCTGGTGACGGCGCTCAAGGCCAGCTTGGACGCGGCGCGGCGCGGCGAGCCACCGAGCCGCCCGTCCGGCGAGACGACCTCGAAACCACCCGCGAAGCGGCCGGCCGAGGCTCCGGCTCACGGTCGTACGCGCCGCCCGAGCCGACGAGGACGGCGTGAGGCAGCCCACTGAGCGACGCGGCGCGCGGCGGCCCGCCCCCCGCAAGAGCACGCAGGGCGACCGCCAGGCCGCGCCCGCCCTTCCGCCGCGGCCCGAGCGGCAGGCCGGGCTCAAGCCGGAGCTGGTCATCGACGGCAAGCGGCTCCGCCTGACGCACCTCGACAAGGTCTATTACCCGGCGACCGGCTTCACCAAGGCCGACGTCATTGACTACTACCGCGCGATCGCGCCGGCGCTCCTGTCGCACCTGCGCGGCCGACCCCTCACGCTCAAGCGCTACCCCGAGGGCGTGAACGGCGAGCATTTTTATGAGAAGCGCTGCCCCCCCCACCGGCCCACGTGGGTGAGGACGGCGCCGATCTGGAGCGAGGGCCACGGCCGGATGGTCGATTACTGCGTGATCGAGGACCTGGCCGCGCTCATCTGGGCGGTCAACCTGGCGGACCTCGAGTTCCACGTCTCGCTCTCGCTCGCCAAGGCGATGGAGCGGCCGAGGACGATGGTGTTCGACCTCGACCCCGGAGAGCCGGCGAGCATCATCGAGTGCGCCCAGGTCGGCCTGTGGGTGCGCGAGATCTTCGATTCGCTCGGCCTGAAATCGTTCCCCAAGACGTCGGGGTCCAAGGGGCTGCAGGTGTACGTGCCGCTCAACCTGTCCGGACGCGAGGCGGTGACCTACGACGAGACCAAGGCCTTCTCGCACGCCATCGCCCGGCTGCTCGAGCAGGAGCACCCGACCGAGGTCGTCTCGCTCATGCGCAAGTCCCTGCGCCACGGCAAGGTGTTCGTGGACTGGAGCCAGAACGACGAGCACAAGACCACGGTGTGCGTCTACTCGCTGCGTGCCCGCGAGCGACCCACGGTGTCGACACCTGTCTTGTGGGAAGAAGTCGAGGAGGCCTGGCGCCGGCGCGATGCGCGCCCGCTCACCTTCTCCTCGGCTGATGCACTGGCCCGCTACCACGAGCACGGGGACCTCTTCGCCCCCGTGCTCCACCTCCAGCAGGCGCTGCCGCGCCTGGGCCCTGCCTCCCGCCGCACCCCCGCGGCATCCAGCAGGCGCGCTCACGAATAGCCGAGGGGGCCCGCCAGAAGAGAATCGCGGGAGGCTCGCGAGTGGCCCGGGGCCGACTGCGCGCCGGTCAGTGCGTCGCGGTGCGCCGCCCCGTGCGTGCCTTCGTGCGGACGCCCGCCTTCGTGCCGGACTTCGCAGTGGAAGTTGTTTTCCTCTTCTTGGCCGTCTTGGTGGACGAAGATGGAGTACGTTTTCCCTCCGTCTTGCGCCCCCGCTTTCCTGCGGTCGCGACGGCCGAGATGCTCTTCTTCCGCTGGCTCTGGCCCACCTCGTAGTCCTGTTCGGCCTTGCGGCGGGTCTTCTGCGAGACGGCCCCCGTCCCGGGCTCGGGCGGCGCCAACTTCACCCCGGCGCGACGGGCCTTGGAGAGGCCAATCGCGACGGCCTGTTTGCGCGAGCGCACGCTGTGCTTGCCCTCGCGCACGTGCTCCATTTCCTCACGGACGAATTCACCAGCCTGAGTGCTCGGTGCCTTGCCCTGACGTTCTGCCCGACGTGCGCGCTCGATGGTCTTTTGTTCCGGCATGTTGGCCTCCCTACGTTGCCGCGGGCTCGTTGCAAGACCGTTGCCAGAACAGCAGCGCAGCAGGATGCGCCAACTCAAAGAGGCCCCGAAGGCGCCGATTCCCAGGCGCCGAAAGACCCCGCCGCAGCAGGAAAGCTCATGAAACTTAGGGGCTTGGCTCCGACTTTTGCATACAGGGCTAGTCACATAGCCAAGGAGGTTCCCGTGAAGCGTTCCATCTATACGATCTCGCTGCTCGGCCTGTCCCTGTTCGTTGGTTCTGCCTGCAACAACCGGAGGGAGCTACGGCAGAACGCCCGCGAGGAACGGCGCGAGGCCCAGGAGACCCAGGGCAAGGCCAACGAGGAAGCCCGCGAGGCCCAGGAGGCCCAGAGCAAGGCCAACGAGGAAGCCCGCGAGGCGCGCCAGGCCGAGCGTCAGGCGGCACAGGCGCAGCAGGGCACCACCCCCGGCCTCGAGCGCCAGCCCGTGGCGGGCCGCGAGCCCGTCATGGTGGTGGAGGAGTCCGTCCGCAGTGAGCTCGGCAATGACTGGATCGTGACCCGCAGCAACGACACGGTCGGGGCCACCCGCAAGACCCAGAAGACGCCCGCGCGCGGCCTGTCGGAGAAGGTGAACGACAAGATCCGTTCGCTGCGCACGGATCACAGGGGCCTCTTCATCGACGTCCGCCGGCCCGACGCCGTCACCATCCACGGCGACATCGCCACCTGCGAGGACGCCGCCAACGTGGCCGACAGCTTCGCCAAGATCAACGGCGTCAACCAGATCAACGTCCGGGTCAACTGCCTCGGCAAATAGCCTCAGCCGTGATTGCGCAGGAAGGCGCGCACGCGCTCGCGGTCGGCTTCGGGCAGCTGGGTAAAGGCGATCCCCATGCCGGCTTCTGCCTCGTGGCCGGTCTCACGCACCACGTGCACCACCCGGGCACGCGCACGAACCTCGGCCCCCTCGGGCAGGCGGAAGGAGATATCGATCTCCTCGCCGATTTCAAAGAGGAGGTCTGAGCGTAAGAAGGCCCCGCCCACCGACAGATCGCGCGCGTCGAACCGGATCGCGGCCTCTACGCGGCTCGCATCGTCCTTCACCACCACCGGCAGGTCCATCACTCCCTTGCGCATGTCCCTCTCCGGTGAGGCATCCTGTCAGGGTGCCGCGGCGGTGAGCGGAACCACGTCCCGCAGCGTCAATGTGGCCAGCCCACCGCGGGGGCCGACGCCAGGCGCCGTGAACGTGCTCTGCCGCAGGCGTGCCGCCATCACCTCGACTTGCCCCAAGGCTTCTTCATCCGTGGGCAAGGACGCCAGATAAGACGGCGGGATAACGAAGGAGCCCGTGTCTCGCACGCGGCAGTGGACCTCGCGCGCGCCGGTGCGCAGGACCCAGGACACGGTGATGAAGACCGTCTCGGTCGTCTTTTCACCTCCCGGCCCGGCCGGGGTCCAGCGCAGCTCGACATCACCGCCGTTGCGCAAACGAGCGCTCTCGAGCGCCGGGAACGCACGCGGGGCCGGGACCACGACCTGGAAGGGGCCGATCTCCTCGCCCCCGTCACCGCTGAGCTCATAAAGCGCTCCGGGCTCGAGCACGGGTGCGGACCCTTCGGCGGTACTGTAGATGACGCCCGTGACCTCGGGGGTCAGATCAGGATAGCGCCGCCGTCCGAGCTGTGTCGCCTGCCCGGGGCCTCGCACCGTGACCTGTCCGGCGTCGAGCAGCTCCACGTCGGCCGAGCCACTCCCACTGAAGGCCCGGTCGAGCTCCGCAGCGCCGTCGATCTCGGTACAACTGTCGAGGGGGATCCGGTCATCGTGTCCGAGCCCGAGCAGGGTCGCCGCACGCCCGTCCTCCCCGGGACGAAAGCGGGCGAAGTAGGCCTGCGCGCCGAAATGGATCCCCCGCGTATCCCGGGTGAAACCGAGGTCCACCCGGGCGAGCGAGGCTGTGCGCAAGCCGGCATCGGGCACGCCCTCGGGGGCGGTGCAGGCGCCCAGCGTGAGGGCCAAGGCGATATAGCAGGCGAGGGAGCGCATGGTGAGGGCCTAGCTCGTGGCAGGATTGTATAGCGATGGCCGCTACGCTTCAAGCGGCTCGAGATCTGCTGCAAAGCCACTCTTGGCGGCCGAATCCTGGTAAAAATAGGTCCATGCTAAGACCGGTCGGCAAGCAGCGCGTCGCGGAAGAGATCGTCGAGCAGCTGCGCGCGCTCATCCTCAAAGGAAGCTATTCCCCCGGGGACAAGCTCCCCCCAGAACGCAAGCTCGCCCAGGAGCTGGGCGTCAACCGCGCCTCCCTGCGTGAGGCCATCAAAGCCCTGGAGCAGATGGGCCTGGTCAAGACGCGCCAAGGCGATGGCACCCGCGTCCTCGACTTCATGCAGACCGCGGGCGTCGAGCTGGTGTCGCACCTCATCCCTGTCGATGGCCGCCCCAACCTCGAGATCCTGCGCGACGTGCTTGAGTTCCGTCGCTGGTTTGGCCGCGAGGTCGCGCGCGTCGCCGCCGAGCGGGCCAACGAAGAGGATTTCCGCCGGCTCGAGGAGATCGCCGGCCGCGCGGCCCAGGTCGAGAGCCCCGAGGATCTCCTCAAGTACGACTTCGAGTTCTACGTCGCCCTCACCCAGGCGGGGAAAAACCGCGTATTGCAGCTCCTCATCAACACCATCCGCGGCACCGTGGTGACCTACGCCGACGCCTTCGCCGCCGTCACCCAGGCGCCCGAGACCGTGCGACAGCACCATCGCCAGCTGCTCGAAGCCATTCGGGGCCGCAGCAGCAGTGACGCCATGCGCATCGCCGACGACTACCTGGCCAACGGCGCGGCGCGTCTCATGGGCGACAGCTAACAAGCGTGCTCAGGGCATGGGCCCTGGCGACAGTAAGGGGTGCTCGTGAAGCTCCGGGTCCAACTGAGCCACGGGCTCTGCGCACCACAGAAACACCGACCTCGATGCCAGCCACCGCATCCAGTCTAAATCATCGT
>DATAGU010000143.1:0-50092 GCA_036263495.1 Polyangia bacterium
CAAGGGGGAAGCCAAGGCGCTTCTCACCCTACTGGCGGCGCGGGGGCTGGCGGTCGATGCCTCGGTGCGCGAGCAGATTTTGACGTGTACCGATCTCGAGCAGCTCGAACGCTGGATCGTGCGTGCGGCCACCGCATCCTCTGTCAGCGACGTCCTCGCCGGGAGCTGAAGGGGGAACAGCTCGCTCCGCTATCCTCCCGGAGGGAATCGCAGGCGCCCCGGTACCGAGGACCATGTTCAGGGCGCCCACGCCCCGTGGCGCCCTGCACTCCCGATGACGCATTCGAAGGATCCGGGACGGCCCGCGGCCTATCCCCTGGTGCCCGGGCGCAGGTACCCTCGCAGCGTCGCGACGCGGCGGAAACCGAGGCGCTCCCAGACCGGCAGCCCGTCCGCGCTGGCCTGCAGCGTCGCGCTGCGGAGGCCCTCGTCCCGCGCCGCGGCCATCACCGCGAGCATCAGCCGGCTGGCCAAGCCGCGACGGCGGTGGCTGGTCTCGGTTGCGACGTAATGGATGCTGAGGTCGTCGCCAACCCTCAACGTCAGCGCGACGCAGACGAACGCGCCATCGTCGCGCAAGCCGTAGGTGCGAATGCGGTCGTCGCGCAACTCGCGGACCAGCGGGCCGAACACCCCCGCCTCACCGTAGGCGCGTTCATTGACATCGCCGAGCACCGCGAGCGGCGGTGCCTCCACGTCTCGCGCGCCGCCGTCGAGCTTGAGGGCGGGGTCGCCGAGCGCGACGCCCATGCACGGCGTCGCGATCCCGGGCTCCTCCACCCGGCCCGGGACCGCGTCGGCCACGGTCCACAGGCAGGGCGGCAGCCACGGGTCATCGGAGGGCGGCGTCTCGCCGAGCGGCACAACCGCCGCGTCAAACCAGGGGTTGTTGGCCGCGGCGTCGATCCTCGCGCCCAGCACGTTGGGTCGTCGCACTTCCGCCTCGGCGCCTACCCCACAGCGCCCGAGCACAGCGACCATCTCGCCAAAGCCGCGGATCGAGCGTCGGGCCAGTTCCACGTCGTCTATCAAGTCCAGCTCCTGTGTCGATTTCATCAGGGACGGGCAGCGCTTGGCACCGAACCGAAGACGGCGAGCAGCTTACGAAGTCTTTCGTCATGGATCTATGGCGCCGGTTCGATCGCCCTGGGCGCGCAACACGGCGAGACGCTCGGCAGCGTTAGAGCGCCTGACCCGATCTTGACAAGCCCAACTCGTGTCCCCAGAGTGGCTGCGGTAATTCCCCTCAGCAGGAGGCGACCATGCGTGCATTCAACTTCAGCATCCGTCGTTGGTCCTGCTCCCGCACGAGCGCCTAGCCGCGTCCGCTCGCCCTGAACGGCGATCCACGTCGCACCACGCTTCGTCGGGAGCACGGAAATTGATCCGTCTATCCGAGGAGCTGGGCAGACATGAGCAAGCGACACCGGCGTCCGCCGCGAGGCGGCGCCATCTCTTCCAATTTCGATACAGGGGCATCGGCCGGACACCGGCATGACCGCCTGGAGCACCTCCTTCTTGAAGAACTGAACGGCCTCCTGCGTGGTGAGGTGACCGACCCGCGCCTCGTGGAGGTGGGCTTCTCACGCGTCGAGCTGTCGGTCGATTACGGCATGGCGCGGGTGTGGTTCGTGGCCATGCGCACGGGCGCCTTGGAGCGCCAGGACCGGCAACGGATCGAGGCGGCGCTGGAGCGTGCGATGGGGTTTCTGCGCGCCCGTCTGGCCCTCGCGCTCGACCTCAAGCGCTGCCCGAATCTACGCTTCCTCTATGACCCCGATGCCTCCGGCCACCTCGGGAGCTCGGGTCCGGCGGTGGAGAAAGAAGCCCCGAACGAGGCGGAGCACGGGCCCGAGAGATGGGTCGGCGAGGAGGCCGACGGCGATGCTGCAGGCCGTGGCGGCGAGGACGTGGAGGGCGAGCCATGAGGGTTCACTTCGACGAAGCTCGCGGGCAGCGCGTCCCGGTGTGTATATGGCGCCGCGCTGCGGTCGATGCCACGCTGCGATAGCTCGAACGCATCGCCGCGCAGCCCTACGTCGTGCGGCACGTGGCGGCCATGGCCGACGCCCACGTGTCCGAGGGTGTGGCCGTGGGCACGGTGTTCGCCACGCGCGGGGAGGTGGTCCCGGGGGCCCTGGGTGGGGACCTCGGCTGCGGCGTGCGCGCCGGGCCCCTCGGTCTGCCGATGGTGCAGCCGGATCGCCGCAGTTTGACGCTGGCGATCGAACGACTCGGGGCTGCCATTCCCGTGGGGGACGCGATCCATCGTCGCGCCCCACCCCTACCGCCGGCCCTGGCAGAGGTGCCGCTGTCGACAGGGGCCTTGCGCCGGGCACAGGCGCAGCCCGGGCCACGGCACCTCGGTACGCTGGGCGGCGGGAATCACTTCCTCGAGATCGACCGTGCTCCCGAGGGAGAGCTCTGGCTGCTGATCCACAGCGGCTCGCGCGGGCTCGGCGCCGCCATCGCTGCGCATCGGGCTGAGGCGCGCGCGCATCTCGCCGCGCACGATGGTCCATAGCCTGCGGCGCGTCGTGTTCGATGTCGGGCGGGCCGCCGATCTGGTCGAGGAAGCGCCGGCGGTGTATCGAGACATCCGCGAGGTGCTCGAGGATCAGGAGGATCTCGTCGAGCGGTCCTACGGCTCGAGCCGCTCGCCGTGCTCAAGGGGTAGCCACTACCAGCGACGAGCGTACGGGGTATTGCGCAGATACTGCCACTCGACGTCACGGGCGCGCTCTGGCGAGAGCAGCTCCACGCGCACCACGGACGGCGCCAGGCCCGGCTGTTCACGGTAATAGACCATCACGTTGGCACCAGGGCGAAGCGCCGCGGCGCTGGCGAGGTCGCCTCCCTCCCACACGACGGGAACGTGCCACCCGAACGTCAGCCGCGCGTCGCCGGCGCCCGGCTCGTACGGGTCGAGC
Organism: Polyangia bacterium; assembly: GCA_036263495.1. Classification (GTDB taxonomy): domain Bacteria; phylum Myxococcota_A; class Polyangia; order Palsa-1104; family SHYY01; genus DATAGU01. Next base: position 2,931 of record DATAGU010000143.1, read on the forward strand.
AGCAGGTAGCCTGGGCCGATCGAGAGGACGCGGCCAGGCTGCGACGGCGGCGCTCCAAGGGGCTGGCGGTACCAGCGACCGTCTCCAGGCGCGCTGTACACGGGCGGATCATACGCGGGCGGACCGTATGCATACCGGGTATGTCCTGGCGGGACGTACCCTGGTGGAACGTAGGCCGGCACGCGGCCGGGGACGGCCGGCGGCGGCGGAATCACCACCGCGCGGGCGGGCCAGGGATCGCGGGCCTCCCAGGACTCGTGCGCCGCGGCGACGACGGGGAACCATACCAGGCCGGCGATGCCGGCGAGGAGCATGGGGACGATTCGCTTCATGGATCTACCTCTTCCTCTGAACTCCACCGGGAGCTCTTGTGAGACGACGGAAAAGCAAATCCATTCAACGAGATGGAGGAGATTCGAAAAGCCCCTGCGAGCCACCGCCCGGCAGGACGTGGAGAGGCCGCCTCCCTTGAACCCGTCTCCGATCAGTCTTGTCGCCGTTCGGCGTGGGAGGTATCGGTGCCCGCGTCGGGGGCGCTGGGCTCGGCGGGTGGGTCCGGCCCGGGGTCGCCGAGCGCGCGGGCCTCGAAGTGGAAGTGGTCAGCGTGAGACAGCGGGTCCTTGGCGGGCGTGAGCACGTTGCGGAAGGCGTTGCTCTCGTCGAAGCGGCGTTCGATCTCGGGCAGGAGCGGTCCGCGAGCGTAGTCTTCCCGCACGACGTGGGTCTCTCCGTCGTCCGTCACGAAGACGTGGACGTCGAGCGCGAGGCCGAGCGCGTGGCGGCTGAGGACCGGGTGCTTGCGCCCGTCACGGATCACGTTGCGCTCGGCGAAGATCGACGAGTAGCGCAGCTCACGCACGCCCGCCGCGCGCAGGATGGGCGCGCCCACCACGGCCATCGCCTCCGCCAGGCGGCAGTCCATGACGAGCGGGAGGTCGTCGCGCTGCAGGCGCGTGAACCGCACGCCGCCGATCTCGCGCGCCGGTACTTCGATCGGCGTGGCGATCTTCGGCAGGGGCGGCGCCGGCCGCCAGTCCACGCCGAGCGCGCGGAGTCGCGCACCGCACCGCTCGCCATCGGCCCGCATGGCCTCGTTCGGTGGCCACTCCCAGCCCACCGGCAGGTTCGAGTGCTTCTCGGCCGGGTCCGCCGCGCTCGCGGGCGCATCCTGCACTCGCTTCGCCTCTGACCGGCTGGCGACGGCCCCCTGGCTGCGATGCCGCTTCTGCGCCGTGCGCCGCTTCTTCGGCCGCTGCTTCCTGACCGGCCGCTCCTTCTTTGCCAGCTTTGCCAGCAGCTGCTTCTTCCCCGATGACGTCTTCTTCCCCTGCGGCTGCTTTCCGTCGCTCTTCTTCTGTGTGTGCTCGGAGGGCTTGCTCTGCGCCGGCTCGTGCCGGCGCGCCGAGGCCTCGGGGAGCGTGACTGCACAGACGCTCAGGAAGACGAGGAGGCGAAGGGTCGCACGCAAGATGATCATGATCCCCGATTCCCCTGTGAAAACGAGAACTCCCCCTGCGAAAGAGGGGACTCCCCCTGCGAAAGAGGGGACTCCCTGCGCGAAAGAGGGTACTCCCTCCGCGAAAGAGGGTCCTCCCCCTCCGAAAGAGGGTCCTCCCTCCGCGAAAGAGGGTCCTCCCTCCGCGAAAGAGGGTACTCCCCCTCAGGGAGTAGGTCCTCCCCATCCGAAAGGGAGTCCTCCCCAGCGCTGAGAGCGATCTCGGCCATCTCTGGAGGGATCTCAGCAGTTCTGCGAATGGCTCAGCTGCTCGCTGGCCCGCACTCCCCTTCGAGTCGAGGGTCGGCTCAGCCGCCGCTGACGGTGGCCGGGGGGCGGGCCAGGAGGGCCACGACGCGCGCCAGTTCGTCGGGCTCGATGGGCTTGGGGAGGTGCATCTGGTAGCCGGCGCTGAGCACGCGCACCCGATCGTCGACCGTGGCGTAGGCGGTCAGCGCGAGCGCGGGCACGTTGCCCCCCTGCTCGGACGGCAACGACCGCACCCACCGGATGAGCTCGAAGCCGTCGCCCTCGGCCATGGCCAGATCGGAGATGAGCACGCTCGGCCGCCACTCGGTCATGACCTGCATGGCCTCGTTGCCCGAGGCGGCGACCCGCACGTCCGAGCCGTAGCCCTCGAGCACCACCGAGAGGTACTCGCGCGTGTCGGGATCGTCCTCGGCCACCAGCACTTTGAGGCCAAACAGCTTGGGCGGGAGGCGGATGGACTTGCGCTCGGGCCAGCCCACGGCGGTCGCCGCGGCGAGCGGCATGCGCACGCGGAAGGTGGCGCCATGGCCGAGGCCCGGGCTCTGGGCTTCGATGGTCCCGCCGTGCAGCTCGACGAGGTGGCGGGCGATGGCGAGGCCCAGGCCGAGGCCCTTGGTGCGCGCTCGCGAGGGGTGCGCCTGGCTGAAACGATCGAAGACGTAGGGCAGGAACTCGGCGGAGATGCCCTGCCCGGTGTCGGTCACGACGATCTCGGCGGACTCCGGGATCCGTTTGAGCTGCAGCTTCACCTTGCCGTTCTGCGGCGTGAACTTGATGGCGTTCGACAGGAGGTTCCACACGACCTGCTGCACGCGTGGCGGATCCCCCACTACCATGACCCGCGGCTCGAGGTCGGTCTCGACGTGGATGGAGCGCGCCTCGGCGGCCGGGCGCACGACGTCGAGCGCCGACTGCACGATGGGGCGCAGGTCGAACTGGTGCTGCTCGAGGCGCAGCTTGCCGGTGATGATGCGCGAGATGTCGAGGATGTCGTCGATGAGCTTGGCCTGCGCCCGCGCGTTGCGCTCGATGATGTCGAGGGCGCGGTGCACGGCTTCGCGGTCGTCTTCGACGGTGCGTACGAGCGTGATCCAGCCGAGGATGGAGGTGAGGGGGGTGCGCAGCTCGTGGGAGATGGTGGCGACGAACTCGTCCTTGGCGCGGCTGGCGGCTTCGGCCTGGGAGCGGGCGTGGCGCTCAGCCTGGTAGAGACGGGCGTTGTCGACCGCCAGGGCGGCCCGCTGGGTGAGGTCTTCGGCCAGGGCCAGGTCTTCGGCGTCGAACCGGCGGCCCGAGCCGCGCGACCAGAAGGTGATGGTGCCGAGCGCCTGACCGCGGGCCACGATCGGGACGATCATGTGCGAGATGGGCCCGACGCGCTCGAGCAGCTCGCGGTGGGTGACGTCCTGGGCGGCGGCGGCGAGGGCGCTGGTCGGGACTTCGGGTTGGAGCTCGGCCTTTTGTGTCCGTAGCACCTCCTGGACGGGGTGCTTCTCCTTGAGCGGCGGGTAGCGCTTGAGGGCCTCCGCGACTTCGGCCGCGACCTGGGGCTCGGCGTCGAAGTGCGCGACGGCCATACGCGTCACCTGGCCGTCTTCCACCATGTCGACGATGCAGGTGTCGCACATGGTGGGCACGGCCAGATGGGCCAGGCTCTCGAGGATGGTACGGGCGTCGAGCGAGGAGTTGAGGAGCGCGCTCGCCTGCGCAAGGAAGGCATCGCGTCCCACGGTGCGGTCTCGGTTCAACAAAACGCCTGGCAGTATAGCATACTTACGCCGAGCGGAGGGGACCTGCGCAGGTCTCCTACCGGGGGGCTTCGGGCCGTGCCGGGCGGCCGGCGGGGCGATTGACCCTCTCTCGGGTCACCGTTAAGATGCCGTTGATTTTATCGATTCATTCGAGCTTGGCGGAGTAGTGTCTGAGGGCCATGGCGCTGCGATCGGCATCGGCGGTCTCCGAGAACGAGGACTCGTACGAGGCTGGCGAGGAGCTGGCTCGCGCGATCCTGGCCAAGCTCGAGCTGCAGCGGCGCAGCATCGGCATCCTTTATGCCACGATGGAGTTCGACTTCGAAAAACTCCTCGCGGGCCTGAAGACACACCTCGATATCCCGGTCATCGGCTGCACCACGTACTCGAACATCACCGAGGCGGGATACGCCGAGGAATCGGCGGTGCTGCTGGTGCTCACGTCGGACTCCCTGGAGGTCGGTTGCGGCCTCGGTGAGGGCCTGAGCCGCGACGCTGAGGCCGCGGTGGCGGCGGCCTGCGAAGCGGCGCAGCGCGGGCTGCAAGGCCCCCCTCGCCTGATCATCACCTTCCCCGACGTGGCGCTCACGCCCTCGCTGTCGGCCGATACGGTCCTGCAGTCGCTCAGCCGGCGCTTCCCGGAGACGCCGATCGTGGGCGGATTGCCGGCAGACGGGGGGCAATACAAGCGCACCTATCAATTCTTTGGCGCCCGGGTGTGTTCCGACGCCATCCCGGTCGTGCTCCTCGGGGGCGACATCCATCCGATCGTGGCGACGCGTAGCGGCTGGGTGCCGACGGCGACCAAGGGGCACGTGACGCGCTCCCAGGAAGGGCATCTGTGCGAGATCGATGGCCGCCCCGCCATCGAATATCTCAAGCGGTACATAGCCGACGTGGATGATCCCGACATCCTCGGCTCGTACCCGCTCGCGGTGTATGACCCGGAGCTCTCCCAGCTGAGCGAGAAGTACAGCAAGTATGCGGTGATGCGGTTCGCCTTTCGATATGACAAGGAAACGGGCGTGGTGCACTACGCGGTGCCGATCGCCGAGGGGGCGGAGGTGTCGCTCGCGCGCGGCTCGCGCGACGATGCCATCGCCGGTCTGGATGAGGCCGCCCGGTCTATCGTGGGGAACACGCAGGGCCGGGGGGTGAGCTGTGTGATGGTTTTCAGCTGCGCTGCGCGAAAGCTCCTTCTGGGCCTGCAGATCGATCGCGAGATCGAGGCGCTCAAGACTCACTTCTCCCGGCGGGAGGAGGCGAGCGACGCGGCGGACAAGGTGGCTATCAGTGGGTGGTATACGTACGGTGAGATCGGTCCGATTGATTCCGCGGACGAACACTTGCGAAAGGTCCGCTTCCACAATGCGACGGTTGTTCTCTGTGCGCTCTAGGAGCACGCGCCTCCATGTGTCCTTCTGACGACGGGGTCAAGCCGGTGCCGGTGGCCAGCGAGGCCGCCGGGCCGTTGGCCGAGGTCGACGGTTCGAGGGTGCGGATCGAGGCCCTCGAGGCCGAGAACCAGCAGCTCCAGAAGGAGCAGAAGAACCTCATCCGCAAGCTCCGGCTCGCCGACCGCAAGCTCGAGCAGCTCGACAAGATCGCGCAGGCGAACGAGAGCGTGAACATCAAGCTCTACGACGAGCTGGATCAATTGTCGCAGCAGCTACGCCAGGAGAAGGAGCGGGTCAACCAGCTGCTCCTCAACATCCTGCCGCTCGAGATCAAGCGCGAGCTCGAGGAGACGGGGCAGGTCGAGCCCAAGAAGTACGACGACGCGACGGTGATGTTCACCGACTTCCAGGGGTTCACGACGTTCTCCGAGCGCGGCTCGGCGATCGACGTGGTCAACCACCTGCGCCTGTTCTTCGATGCCTTCGACGATGTGGTGGACCGCTACCAGCTCGAGAAGCTGAAGACCATCGGCGATGCGTACATGTGCGCGGGCGGGGTGCCGATCGCCAACACGACGCACGCGGTGGACTGCATCCGCGGTGGGCTCGACATGGTGGCGGAGGTGGAGCGCATCAACGAAGAGGTGCTCAAGCCGCGGCGCAACGTCGCCTTCAACATCCGCATCGGCATCCACTCGGGGCCGCTGGTGGGCGGGGTGGTGGGCAAGAAGAAGTTCGTCTTCGACATCTGGGGCGACACGGTCAACACGGCTAATCGCATCGAGTCGAACGGTGCGCTCAACGCGGTGACCATCTCCGAGGTGACCTACGAGAGGGTCCGCGGCAAGGTGGTCGCCGAGTTCATCCGTTTCGCCACCCTGAAGGGCAAGAACGCTCCGATGGGGCTCTACCGCGTGGTGGGCCTGAAGTAGATCGACGCTCGACGGTGCTGCGCCGTCGACGCGTGTCCCAGGTCTCGAGTCCCTCCCTCTCCCCTACCCTCCCTCTCCCCTACCCTCTCCCTCCTCGAACGAGCCAGGAATCCGTGGGCCGGCCGCGCTCGCTCCAGGCCATGTCGTTTTGTGTACGAGGACCCCCGCCGACCACACGCATCCATAGGACAAGATGCGGGCGGAGCCCGCGGTGAGCGAGGCCGGATGGCCTGAGCGGATTGAAGCGTGTGGGCGGCGTTCAAGGGTTGTCGCCTCCAGGCATGGCTTTACTGTCCATCGGCGTGACCCGTCATGGGGACAACACCAAGGAGGTGTAGGATGAGGAGAACGCTGTTTGTGATGCTTGCAGGGGTCTCGCTGATGGCAGGGCCGGCGCTGGCACAACGTCAAGGGCAGTCCGGCTCCACGGGGCAGTTCAATCAGGCGAGCCCGTCGGACCGCATGAATCAGGACGTGGGCCAGAGCGGGCAGGATACGGGCAGCCTCAAGGGCGACGTGTCGCAGAAGCGCGGGTTCGGGTCGGTCGACGAGCCCAAGAAGTATCTGTCGGCGGTCGATCTGTACCTCGAGAACGCGATGAACGACGTCAAGGTGATCTATGAGTCGACCCAGATGAAGGCGGGCCGGGCCGACGAGGTGATCCAGCGCGAGGCGATCGGCGACATCGATCGCGCGCTCGGCCAGGCGCTCAATCACTTCCAGCGCGTCAAGGCCATGCCCGGCGCGATCACGAACCTGGACAAGGCGGATGACTTCCAGCGCAACCTGTATCAGGCGCGGTCGGTCGTGCCGCAGCTGCGCTCGGCGGTGAAGAGCGATTCGCGCTCGCAGATCCAGCTCCTGTCGTCGCAGCTGTTCACCAGCCTGAAGAACGCGGGCGATGCGTTCGGCGATATCGCCGACAAGCAGAAGTTCACCCGCATCAAGGACATCGATGTGCCGGAGCGCCAGCCGGTGCGCGGCGAGGACAGGGATCTGGACCTCAAGCGTGACGTGAACCAGGGCGATCAGGGCACCCTCGATCAGGATCGAGGCCGCGATCAGGGCGGACGGTTCCAGGGTCAGAGCCCGGATCAGATGCCGCGCCCGAGCAACGCCAACACGCCCCAGGACACCGGAGACCTGAATCGGATCCCCTCGGTCCCCGAGCGCTAAGGCGGAGCTCTGACGTCACGAGTGGAAGAAACCGAAGGCGAAGGTAGCTTGACGACGATCGGCAGCCGTTCTCCTGGGATAGAGGGTGGCTGCCGATTCGTCATTCAGGGTTCTGGAAAATGGTGTCAGGGCGCGGTGAGGGCCTGGTCGCTGAGGAGGCGGCGTAGATCGGACGAGAACTTGCCCTTGGCCAAGACGAGCGAGCAGCCGGCCTGGTGGGCGCTCTCCATGAGGTCCGTGCGCTCGTGATCGCAGAAGCCGATGGCCGGGACCTCGGCGGTCGCGGCCTCGGCCCGCAGCTGGATCAAGGCGGCGAGGGCGTCCGGGCGGCGTAGATCGATGATGATCAGGCGGGCGTCGCGCGCCGTGGCGGCCAGGCTCCGGGCGTCGCGGCACGCCTCGGTCTCGTGGCCGAGGGCCCGCGCGGTCTCGCGGATCTTGGAGGTGAACAGGAGATCGGTGCAGAGATAGGCCACCTTTGCCATTGCAGAGGAGCTAGCCTCGTATGAGACGCGAGTCAACGGGGAACACGGACATGGGTCTGATCGAGCCGCCGATCGAGGCGCCGGCCGAACCGCCGGTCGAGAGACCGGTGGACCTGGTGCGACGCTGGATCGAACGCGAGGGGGTGCCGGCCCCCGGGGAGCCGGTGGTGGTGGGCTGCTCGGGCGGGGCGGATTCGTCGGCGCTCCTCCTGGCCCTGGCCGCGTGTGGCCTGGGTCCGCTGCACGCGGTGTATGTCGATCACGGCCTGCGGCCGGGCGAGACCGCGTCCGAGGCCGAGATCGTGGCCGGGGTGGCGCGGGTCGCGGGGGCTACGTCGGAGCGGATCGCGGTGGTGGTGGAGCGGCGGGGGAATCTCCTGGCCCAGGCGCGGCGGGCCCGCTATCAGGCGCTCGCGGAGGCGGCGCGGCGGCAGGGCGCGCGCTGGGTGGCGGTGGGGCACACGGCGACGGATCAGGCCGAGACCGTGGTGTTTCGTGCCTGGCGCGGGGATCTGCAGCAGGCGCTAGCGGGCATGCCGGCGCGGCGGGTGTTGGTGGGTGGGGAAGGGCCTTCAGGCGGGGGGATCGAGCTCGTGCGGCCTCTGCTCGCGGTGAAGCGGGAGGAGACCGAGGCCTTCGTGGCCGCGCGGGGGTTGCCGATCGTGCGGGATCCGAGCAACGAGCGGAGCGAGTTCGCCCGCGTCCGCATCCGGCGCTGGCTCGCGGCCCAAGGGGAGGCGTCGGAATGGCTGCGGCGATCGGGCGAGGTGGTGCAGGCGGTGGCCCTGTATGACGAGGCGGCTCAGGGTCTCGGCACGCTCGACGATCTGGACGCGACGGCGGTGGCGGCGGCGGGGCCGGAGGTGGCGCTGCGGCTGCTGCGCCGGGCGGGGCTCTATCGAGCGGGTCGGGTGCAGGTGGAGGCGCTGCTCCGGCTGGTGTCCTCTCAACAAGGATCGCGGACGCTCGACCTGGGCTCGGGCATCGTGGCCGAGCGCTGTTATGGCCGGCTGCGCCTCGGGCCTCCACGGCAGGATCCGGGTGACCTGGCGATCCCGGTGACCGGCGGAGGACGCTACCCCTGGGGCGTGGGGGTGGTCGTGGTGACCCTGGCCGAGGGCGCCACGGTGCCCGCGAACCTCGTGCTCCGCAATTTGCGGCCCGGAGACCGCTTGCGCACCCCGGCGGGGAGACGCAAGTTGCACGATATGCTGGTCGACCGCAAAGTGCCTCGCAGTTTGCGCCGGCGTGTGCCGCTCCTGGCGGTCGAGAGTGAGGTCCTATGGGTCGGCTGGCCGGGAGGCGGCCGGCCGGGGCGTTTGGCGCCTGGAGCCGAGGAGCCTGCCGAGCTGGCAGTCACCTACCTGGTTTCCGACGGGAATAGGTGGTGATCCCTTGGTTGACTCGCCTCACGTGTATGCAATAATGGTTGACGGTCGGTCAGGCTGTGTACCGATGGGCGGTGCATGGCGTCCGCAGGGCTTCCCTGCGGTGACATCCAGGTAAAGAGGCGAACCCGATTGCGACAGTCCCACAAGACCATCCTTTTCTGGCTCCTGCTGTTCCTGATGGTGGTGAGCGTTTGGCACCTCTTCCAGTCAGGAGGCACCAAGGGCGACGAGCGAGTCTCCTTTGGTCAGTTCAAGCAGTGGGTCCTCAACGAACCACAGAAGATCAACCGGATCCATATCAATGGACAGGACTACAGCGGCGAGCACGACGGCAAGAAGTTCCGCACCGTCGGCCCGCCGGATCCCTCCGATGTGCTGAAGGACCTCGAGCACGCCGGCAAGGACGGCAAGTATTCGATCCCCTACGAGATCGAGGCCAAGCAGGACAGCCTCCTGTGGCCCCTGCTCGGCACCTGGCTGCCGATGTTGGCGCTGGTGCTGGTGCTGTTCCTGTTCATGCGCCAGCTCCAGTCCGGTGGCGGCAAGGCCATGAGCTTTGGCAAGTCCAAGGCCAAGCTGCTCGGTGAGCACCAGAACAAGGTGACCTTCGCCGATGTGGCCGGCGTGGAGGAGGCCAAGGACGAGGTCGAGGAGATCATCGAGTTCCTGAAGGATCCCAAGAAGTTCACCAAGCTCGGAGGGCGCATCCCCAAGGGCGTCCTGATGATGGGCCCGCCGGGCACGGGCAAGACGCTGCTCGCCCGCGCCATCGCCGGCGAGGCGGGCGTCCCGTTCTTCTCCATCTCGGGCTCGGACTTCGTCGAGATGTTCGTGGGCGTGGGCGCCTCGCGCGTGCGCGACCTCTTCGAGCAGGGCAAGAAGAACGCGCCGTGCATCATCTTCATCGATGAGATCGATGCGGTGGGGCGGCATCGTGGCGCCGGCCTGGGCGGTGGACACGACGAGCGCGAGCAGACGCTCAACCAGCTGCTCGTCGAGATGGACGGCTTCGAGTCGAACGACGGCGTCATCCTGATCGCGGCCACCAACCGGCCGGACGTCCTCGACCCGGCGCTCCTTCGGCCGGGACGCTTCGACCGCCGCATCGTGGTGCCGCGTCCCGACGTGCGCGGGCGCGAGGGGATCCTGCGGGTGCATGCCCGCAAGGTGCCGCTCGATCCGGCGGTGTCACTGGAGACGCTGGCCAGGGGTACGCCCGGGTTCTCAGGCGCGGATCTCGAGTCCCTGGTCAACGAGGCGGCGCTGCTCGCGGCGCGCAAGTCCAAGGACCGCGTCGACATGCGCGACTTCGAGGAGGCCAAGGACAAGGTCCTCATGGGCCCCGAGCGCAAGTCGATGGTCATCTCCGAGAAGGAGAAGCGGGTGACGGCCTATCACGAGGCAGGACACGCGCTGGTGGCGCGCCTGCTGCCGGACGCGGACCCGGTGCACAAGGTGACGATCATCCCGCGCGGGCCGGCGCTCGGCCTGACGCAGCAGATCCCGGCCGAGGACCGGCTGTCGTACACCCGGGAGTGGGCCGAGAACCGGATCGCCATCTGCCTGGGCGGCCGCATCGCCGAGCAGCTCATCTTCGGTCAGATGACGACCGGCGCGGGCAACGATCTCGAGAAGGCGACGGAACTCGCGCGCAAGATGGTCTGCGAGTGGGGCATGAGCGAGAAGATGGGCCCCATCACCTTCGGCAAGAAAGAGGAACAGATCTTCCTCGGTCGCGAGTTCGCGCAGCACCAGGACTACTCGGAGCAGACGGCGAGAGAGATCGACTCGGAGATCAAACGGATCGTGACGGATGGCTACAGCACGGCCAATTCCATCCTGACCGAGCGCATCGAGGACCTCAAGCGCATCGCAGAGGCCCTGCTCGAGCACGAGAGCATCGAGGGTGAGGATCTGGACGTGATCCTCGCCGGGGGTGTCATCAAGCGGACGCCGCCGCCGCGGCGGAACCCCGCCCCGGTGGCCGAGAAGGAGAAGCGCCCCAGCATCTTCGGCCGCCCGGCCCCTGCTCTCAAGGAAGAGCCCGAGAAGGCCTGACCTCGGGTTTCATCAGCCCCTCTGCATCACCCTCCCCTATCCTCATCCTCTCCCGCCAGCAACTCCCCTCCTTCGCACGCTGCAGACGGGCTCATCCCTTCAACAGATAAGCGCTGCTGATTTGCGCTTTTCCCCTTGACCCCCTAGGATCGCTCCCGGACCAGGGACCAGTGCCTGGTAGCTCGCCCTCCGATTTCGTCACCGGTCGATTCTCCGGCGGTGGAAGGGAAGAACGTATTGAACGGACAACACACGAGGGGTCTCAAGTGACGGTCATCAGCAAGCTGAGCCTGAGCGAGAAGCAGAACGTGCTTGCGCGGTGCCTGGACTTACATGGTCTGTGCTACGAAGATCGCGCGCGTCTGGCGCCACGCTTCGAGGAGATGCTGGTCGACCCCGGAGAGGTGATCTGCCAGGAGGAGCTGGAGGAGGAAGGGGCCTCGGCGGGCGCTTCGGCCGCGGCGGGGTGTCGGGGCGGATCGGGGCTCTACTGCGTCGTCGAGGGGCTGGTCTCGGTGACGCACCGTTCGGAGCATCGCCGGGCTCCGGTGATCTTCACGCTCGGGCCGGGGGGTCTGTTCGGTGAGAGCTCGCTGGTGGGCGGTGGGCTGCTCGGGGCGGAGGCGTACCGGCGTTCGCAGCTCCTGCGCCTGGACATGGCGGGGATCGAGTGGGCGCAGAAGCAGCTGCCGTCGTTCCATGAGGTGGTCAAGCGCCTGCGCCGGATCTATCGCCACCTGCCGTGGCTGGCGGACCGGCTCAGGCGGAGCGCGCTCCTCCGCAACGTGCCGCCGCGGTTCGTCTACGAGCTCCTCGAAGGGGCGGACATCACGGATTTGGCGGCGGGGGAGACGTTGCTCCGGGCGGGGGAGGATCCGCGCGGGATCTATGTCGTGATGAGCGGTGAGCTGTACATGTGCGACCGCAACACGATGCACACCCTCCGCATCCTCGGGGCCGGGGACGTCTTCGGCGACCTGGAGCTGATGGCGGCGCGCGGCATCGAGTATGCCATCAAGGCCTCGCCGGACCGGGCGCGGGTCCTCAAGGTCGAGGCGGAGCGGGTCTACGAGCTCATCGGGCAATCGAGCACGTTCCGGCGGTTCGTCCTCTCCTGCAGCGACGACCAGCTCGCCCAGCGTCAGAGCCTCATCTCCTATGTGCAAGATCGCGAACAGGGGGCGATGAACCTCATCTCGGTGCTGGGCGACCATCCGAGCCTGCCGATCTCGACGCTGATCGACTGGGTGGCCGAGGCGACGGCGACCGAGTTCGGCGACAGGGTGGTGGTGCTCCACCTCGACAAGCGCGCGGGCGAGCTGCCGGAGGTGCGGGGGGTCCCGTATGGTCAGGGGGGTGAGGTGAAGCGGGTGCGGATCCATCCGAACTCGCCGCTCATCGAGAACGGCACGATCGAGGGCTACGGGATCGCGGCGCAGTACGTCTTCCTCGACTCGACCGGGGGCCTCGAGCCGGGACCGCTGCCGGGGCGGCTGAGCGCCGTGGACCACACGGTGTACATTGCGAGCCGGCCCTATGTGGATCCGCCGCAGCAGCTCCTCAACAGCCTGCCGCACCCGCTCCTCTACACGGCGGTGGTGCCGAGCCTGCCCATGCCGCCGGGGCAGGATCCCAAGGTGCCGCACGGGACCGCGCGCCTGCACCGCGACCTCATCGAGGCAGCGCGGCGGGGAGGCGCGTACTCGGAGCTCGAACCGCGCCTGCGTCGCCAGGTGAATCGCTGGGGCCGCGCCTTGACCGACCGGCGCGTGGGGCTGGCGCTCGGCGGCGGCGGGGCCTTTGGTTTTGCCCACATCCCGCTCATCGAGCGCATCGAGCAGGCGGGGATCCCGATCGATCTGATCTCGGGGTGCAGCGTGGGCTCGGGGGTGGGGGCCTATTACGCGGCCCGCGGGCTGAATGGGCTGTCCGAGTTCCTGGCAGAGGCCGGCAGCGTGCTGTTCAAGCGGGGGATCATCAGCTCGCGCATGATCGGCCGCTTCATCGATGGCGTGCTCGGCGGGATCCGCCTCGAGGATCTGGAGGTGCCGTTCTACCCGGTGGTCGTGGACATCGACACGGCCTGCCAGACCACGATCCGGTATGGGACCGTAGGGCAAGGCGTGCAGGCGAGCGCTTCGTTCCCCGGGGTCTTCACGCCGACCATCATGGAGCAGCGCGGCTCGGGGCAGACGCGGCGCCGCTATCGCTTCGTCGACGGCGGCGTGATCAACATCGTGCCCGACGACACCCTCTACGTCGAGGGGGCCCAGGTAGCGATGGCGTCGAACGTGATCCCCCCGCCGCGCTCGCGGCAGCGCACGAGCGGCGAGTGGGTCAAGCGGGTGCAGGGGGCGCTCAACCGCGTGCCCGGCGAGGTGGGCGCGCTCATGCGGGAGCTCGACCCGGTGGTGCGCCTCGATGACGTCATGCGGACGATGTACATCATGATGCACGCGCCGGTGGACTGGGAGTCGCGCACGGCGGATGCGAAGTTCCGCGCCATCCCGGGGAACTACTCGCCGATGCAGTGGCACAACGGCGCCGAGATCGCGCGCGCGCAAGAGAGCGAGCACCTCGACCGCGTGGTGGCGCGTCTCCAGGCGAGCTATCGCGCGCTGCGCTGGCGGCAGCACGTCGCGAGGTCGAGCGATACCGAATTCGAACTCGAGATCGTGAACCCGGACCCGGAACTGGACATGAGCGCGGAGGGCTGAGGGCCAAGCTGGAGAAGGGACCGGGCCTCCCGAAACAGGAGGCCCGGCTTGATGGATCGGCTCAGCCCTTGAGGTCGCCGGCCTTGACCCGGACCAGGCGATCGAGCCCGAAGTACTTCTGGAGGACGGGGACGAGGTCGGCGCTGCGCAGGGCGTCGATGCGCTCCTGCTGCTGGCGGAAGTACTCGAACGTCCGGCCCGTGTAGAGCCCCCGACTGAGCTGCTGCGCGACGAAGCCGTCGCGCGCGAGGAGGTTGTCGAAGAAGAGACGGTAGCTCTTCTTCGCCTCGTCGAGCTCGGCCTGCGGGATGCCGTCCTTCACCAGCTTGCCGAGCTCGTCGAGCATGGCGACCATGGCCTTGTCCGCGTTCTCGGGCGCGCAGATGGCGACCGAGAAGATGACGCCGTGGCGCTCGAAGGGGCTGGCGCTCACGTTGGAGGACGCGCCGTAGGAGAACCCCTCCTTCTGGCGCAGGCGGTCGATCAGGCGCGACTTGAACGTGCCACCGAGCACGAAGTTGATGATCTCGACCGCGGGGTAGTCGGGATCGTTCTCGCCGAGCTCGACCGCCTGGGCCGCCGCGATCATGGCCATCTGCTTGTCGGGCGTGACGATGCGCTCCTCGGAGCCGGCGATGCCTGCCTGGAAGGGCTCGGCGATGCGCTGGAACGGCCGCGGCGAGCGCCAGCCGCCGAGCTCGGCGACGAGCGTGGTCCGCACCTGCTGGGCGTCGAAGTCGCCGACGATGGCGAGGGCCGAGGCGCTGCCGCCCCACAGCTCGCGATAGACCCCCGCGACGTCGGCGAGCTTGAGGGCGCGCACGCGCTCGATGAGCTCGCGCGTGGTCGGGAGGTACCGCACGTCGTCCACCGGGTGGGGATCGATCTTGCGCAGGAGCGTCTGGAAGGCCTGCGCCTGCGGATCCTGCAGCTCCTCCTCGAACGAGGTGAGCAGCTCCTTGCGCACGATCTCGAACTGCTCCGCGGGGAAGGCAGGCTGCGAGAGCACCTCGCCGAGCAGCGTGAGGACGGCGGGCAGGTTCTCGCGCACGGTAGAGATGCTGAGCTGCGCCTGTCCGGGCTCGCCATCAAAGCCCCCCTCCCCTGCCACCCGCACCTCGGCCTTCAAGCGATCGAGCTCGTCCTTGAGCTGCTGGTAGGTGTGTTTCTTCGTCCCGCGGAGGAGCATGCGCGGGATCAGGAGCGCGGCCGTGGTGCGGCCCTTGAGATCGGCCTCGCTGCCGTAGTGGATGTCGAGGGCGACGCGCACCGCATGACCGCGCGTGGCCTTGGCGAGCAGGGCCACCTTCATGCCGCTCGGCAACGTGGTGCGCACCGTGCGCTTCTCGATGTTGTCGATGGTGGCGGCGAACTCCTCGCCCTGCTGGAGGTCCTCCTGGCCCTTGTAGTCCTTGACCAGGGCGGCCACGTCGGGCTGCGCGGGCTGCGGGCTGCGCTCCGGGGCCTTGGTAGGGACGAACAGGCCCACGGTGCGGTTGTTCGCCTTGAGGTAGCGCTCGGCAAAGCGGCGCACCTGCGCGAGCGTGAGCTTCTTGACGTTGTCGCGGTGGAGGAAGAGGAGCCGCCAGTCGCCCATCCCTCCCCACTCGCTGAGCTCGATGCCGATGCGCTCGCTCTGCGTCAGATCGAGCTCGATCTCCTTGAGCCGGCGCACCTGGAAGCGCTTCACCTCGTCCTCGCCGATGGCGCCGCGGGCGAGGCCCTCGACCGTCTCGATCATCTTGTCGCGCACGCGCTCGAGGCCCTGCCCACCCGCCTGCTCCGGGCGCACCTTGGCGAAGAACTCGATCACACCCGGCTCGGCGAGGGGCTGGGCGTCGCCATCCACCGTGGTGGCCAGGCCCGTCTCGATCAGGGCTTTATAAAGGCGCCCGGCCGGCTTGGCCGTGAGGATGTCGGCCACGGCCTCAGCCGCCACCTCGTCCGCATCGGAGCCCGCGACCGAGTGATACACGAGCCCGACCACGGCCACGTCGCCCGCGCGGCGCAGCGTCACCGCACGCTCGCCGTCCTGCACGGGCTCGACGGTGTGGGTGGGATTGAGCTTGCGCGCCGGCCGCGGGATGGGCCCGAAGTACTGGGTGATGAGCCGCAGCGCCTCAGCCGGGTCGAACTTGCCGGCGACCACCAGCATGGCGTTGTCCGGCTGGTAATAGCGCTGATAGAACGCCTTCAGGTTGTCGATCGGCACGCGCTCGATGTCGCTCCGCGAGCCGATGGTCGACTTCCCGTAGTTGTGCCAGAGGTACGCGGCCGAGTACATGCGCTCCTCGAGCACCGCCAGCGGTTCGTTCTCGCCCTGCTCGAACTCGTTGCGCACCACCGAGAACTCGGTGTCGAGGTCGGCCTTGGCCACGCGGCTGTTCACCATCCGGTCGGCCTCGAGCGCGAGCGCGAAGTCGAGGTTGCCGGGGATGGACGGCAGGGTCTCGTAATAGTTCGTGCGGTCATACGACGTCGAGCCGTTCGAGATGGCGCCGCGCGTCTCGAGGAGACCGAGGATGTTGTTCCTCGTGGCCGTGCCCTTGAAGAGGAGGTGTTCGAGGAGGTGCGCCATCCCCGTCTCGCCGTACCCCTCGTGGCGCGAGCCGACGAAGTAGGTGACGTTGACCGTCACCGTGGGCTTGGAGCTGTCGGGGAAGAGCAAGACGCGCAGGCCGTTCGGCAGCCGGTACTCCGTGATGCCCTCGACGGTCGTGACCTTCTCGGGCGCGGTCCCGGCGCCGGCCGGGGCCTTGGCCGCGACACCGCCTGCCGGCGGAGCGGCCAGGGCAGGCAGCGCCGCGCCGAGGAGCAGGGACAGCGGCAGGGCGAGGCGTAGCGGGGGCGAGCTCTTGAACATGAGAGAAATTCCTCCGGTGATGAGGGAATGAACTTCGAGGAGACCGGGCGGGGCGGCTACAGACCAAAACCGCGGTAGCGAGCGAGCTGCATCATCCGGTTGGGCAGATACTTCTCGACCATCCCGCGCAGCCTCCGCCCATCGACCACCTCGATCGGCGCCTCCAGGTTGCCGAGCCCATCGGTGATCACGGTGTAGGGCGTGAGGAGGATCCCCTTGGCCGCCCCATCCGCGCGCACCGCGTCCTGGAGCCGCAGGAGGAACGGCTGATCCACCACGTCGCCGGGCACGTTCCACACCGCGTGGACCAGGTAGCGCCCTCCCGTGAGCGGCTCGGACGAGCGGACGATGACGTCGATCTCGGTCTGGGTCGACGTCATCAGCACCACCTCGAGCTTGAGGGCCTCGAGGAGATCGATGACGAGCGCCTGGAACTCCTCGAGCGGAATCGCGAGACCGTCGACGACCAGGCGGGGGCCTTGCTGGGCGTTGGGATGCGGCGCATAGACGGCGATGAGGGCGATGACCCCCGCGCCGAGGGCCATCGCCCCGAACGCAACGAGAAAGATCATAGGAGCAAGCTATGAGGGGGGCCGACCCCTGTCAAATCACAGTGAGACCGAGACCGTGAGCGGGAGCAGGAACGGGAGCGGGAGCGGGGGCGTGAGCGGGAGCAGGGGTATCAGGCAGGCCGTGCCGTCTCAGCGCCGGGCGCCGAGCAGCTTCCACACCCGCAGCGCCTCACTCACGCTCCACGCCTGGGCGTCGGTGCCGCGCTGCGTGTGGGGCGCATCGCCGTCCACGTTCTCGGGCAGCTGCCCGATGCACCCGTTCACCAGCGCATCGTCCACACTGCCGAGGTAGGCCCGCGACGCGCGCATCGCCGCGTCGGAAAAATCCCAGGCGCGCACGAGCGCCTCACAGAACACCGGCAGGAGCCAGTTCCAGCCCGTGCCGTTGTGATAGGCCGGCTTCCGCCGCGTGTCCTCGTCGCCCTCGTAGCGCCCCCAGTAGGGATGATGCGGGTCGTTGAGGAGCCGTCCTTCGGCCGACCCGACCCCGTACACGGCGAGCGGCGGCTCCACCGGCAGCGGCGCGAGGCTCCGCAACGCCCCCGGGATCAGCAGCCAGCGCTCCGCCGCCGCCACCGCGCGCCGCGCCCGGTCGCCGCCGATGAGCCCCAGGCTCACCCCGAACAGGAAGTTCGGCCGCAGCGCCGTGTCCACCACCGCATCGGCCGCCGCCACGCCCGGCGCGGCGATGAGCTGGTCGGCGAAGTACCCGCGCGACTCCAGCCAGTACCGCTCCTGCAACGCGCGGCTCGCACGCTCCGCCAGCTCGCCCCAGCCCTCGCGCGTCGGCGGCACGCGCAGCCGCTCGAGCAGCCGCAGGAGCCGGATCCACAGCACCTGGATCTCGATCGGATACCCCTGCCGCGGCGTCCCCGCCGGGTAATTCGTGTCCATCCACGTGAAGTGACTCGGGCTCCACACCAGCCCCGAGGCCCGGTCCACCCGGATCCCATTGGGCGTCCCATCGAGATACCCGGTGGCGATCGAGCGCAGCACATCCGTCACCGTGCGCCCCGTCTCCGTCCCCGGGCTCGGCCCCGGCACCACCGCCTCGAACAGATCCCGCTGCCCGAGCGCCGCCACGTCCTCGCACACCACGCCGAACCAGAGCGACGCGTCGCTCGTGTCGCGGTTCGAGGCGTCCTCGCCCTGCAGCATGTTCGGCAGCGTGCCGCCGGACTCGAAACGCGCGAACGTGAACAGGATCTTCCGCACCTCCTCGGCCATGCCCGCGGCCAGCAGCCCGCGCGCCGCGATGAACGTGTCCCGCCCCCAGTCGAGGAACCAGGGGTAGCCCGCGATCACCGTCCAGCCCTGGTCCCGGCGCGCGAGGTACGCCGGCAGCGCCCGCGCCAGCGCGCGACCGAACCGGTCGTCCTCGGCGAGCCCGCTCCGCTCCACCGCCCGCACCAGCGCCGCCCGGCGCGCCTCCGCGAACCCCGCCACCTCCTCGGCCCCCGGATCTTGCGGGTCCGCCGTGGCCACCAGCATCACCGGCTGGCCGCGCGTGAGCGGCACATCGAACCAGCCCGGACTCCAGGCGTCGCCCGCGCCCGTCATCCCGCGGCTCCCCTCCACCGGATGAGGGACGTTCTCCGACCACTCCTCCACCGCGTGATAGCGCCCCCCGTCTGTGTAGACGCGCAGCCGGCGCTCCGGGGCCGGCTCGAACACGAAGCCCGGCCGGTCCCCTTCCCCATTCGTCCGCGTGTGATGATGGAAGTGGTCCTCCGCCCCCGGCGACCGCCGCGTCTCGGCGTGAAAGCTGCGGTCCTCGAGATCGAGCCGCACGATGAGCCGCACGTCGCGCTCCTCGGGCAGCTCGCGCCGCGGCGGCGGCACCGGCGCCTTGGCGCGCGTGAAGCGCAGCACCGTCGTGTTCCGCCCCTCCAGCATGTCCGCCTCGATGTCGATGCGCACCGCCCGGCTGTCGCCCGCGTTGGCCACGAAGCTCCACGACGCCGGCGGCCCGGCCAGGAAATCCACCAGGTTGTCGCGGTCGAGCGGCGTGATGAAACCGTCGGCGTTGACCCACACCCGCACCCGCTTGGCCAGCACGTGCCGATCGCTCGGCGCCGACGCGTGGAGGTTCGCGCCCAGGAAGCAGTCGTACTTCGAGTGCACCTCGCCGAGGTCCACGCACAGCCGCGCCATACCCCCGCGGCCGTTGGTGAGCAGCACCAGCCCATCGAGCGGCGTGCGCGACGGCTCCGCCTCCGGCTCCTCGGCCAGGAACCGGATCCGCCCGCGCGCCTGCCGTCCCTCCTCGGTGAACCGCTCGAGCAGCAGGTCCGCCCACAGCGCCTGCGGGCCCGCCTCGCGGCGCGGCGGGAACGCCGCCACATAGTACCCATCCATCGCCACCGAGCGCAGCCGCAGGAGCGTCCGGGCCCGCCCGCCCACGCGGCTCGTCCCCTCGCTCGCGACCCCATTGAACGTCGCCAGCGCCGCATCGAACGGCGCGCTGTCGCGCACCAGCAGCCAGTGCCCGGGCGGCACCAGCACCACCCGGTTGAGGTCATTGCGCTCCCACACCACCACCTCCGGCAGGTGCCGCTCCGCCACCGCCGCGCGCAGCGCCGCCAGCAGGTCCGTGCGCGCCCGCGCCACGTCGAGCCGCCCGAGCCCCCCGAGGAAGCGCACCGGATCCTCGCCCACCCAGCCGGCCAGCGCCTGCCAGTCGACCGGGCCGATGTCCTCCATCCCGATCACCTCCTTGAGCGCCCCGTAGGCCCACGCCACCTGGGCGCGCTTGCGGCGATAGCCATCGCCCCCGAGCCCATGCACCAGACCATCGCGCGACAGGCAGTGCGACGCCCCCGGCGCGAGCCACAGCGTCACCTTGCCGTCCGCGCTCCGGATCGCCGGCGCGTTCTGTCCCAGGAGATCGATCTGCGGCTCGCCGAGCCCGCGCCAGGTATCCGCGTCGAGCACCAGCTGCGCCGGCAGGTTCACGTCCGTGTTGATGATCACCAGCACCTCGTCCTTGCCCTCGGCCGAGCGGCGCACGAACCCCAGCACCGCCGACTCCGGCGGACTCAGGCGCGCGATCGTCGCCCCGTCGAAGAACGCCGGGTGCTGCTCGAGGAGCTTGTTCATCTGCAGGAGCTCCTCGACGATATTGTTCTGCGCCCCCCAGTTCAGGCCGCGGCTCTGGTGCACCTCCAGCTTCTCCGTCGCCAGCCACTCCACCCCGCAGGTGAAGCCAAAGGCCCCGTTCTGCGACGTCAACGCCGACAGCCGGTTGCGCAGCAGCGTCCACGGCCGTCCCCGCTTGGCCAGACGGTCATTGTCGTGCGTCTCGCTGTAGTTCACGAGCACGCCCACGCGCTGCCCCTGCCGGACCGCGTGGTCGAGATAGCCCGACACCTCGCGCGGAGAGAAGTTCTGGAACAGCTCCGAGTACGCCCACTGCATCCCGCCCTGCGTGAGGAGCGACTCCGTCGCCTCCCACGCGCCACCCAGCCCCTCGAGGAGGAACACCGTGTCCGGGAACTCGTCGCGCACGCGGCTGATGATGTACTGCCAGGCCTGGAGCGGCACCATGTAACCCGCGTCGCAGCGGAAGCCGTCCACGCCGCGGCGGCACCACGTGAGGAGCGCCTCCGCGAACTCCTCCCACAGCGCCGGGAAGCGGTTGTCGAGCTCCACCAGGTCCTCCCACGTCGTGCCCCAGGCCCCCGGGCTGTGGAACTCGCCGTCCGACTTGCGCTTGAACCACTCCGGGTGCTCGTTCATGAGCGTCGAGCCCCAGCCCGTGTGATTGACGACGATGTCGAGGAACACGCGCGCGCCGCGGAGGTGCGCCGCGTAGGTGAGCTCGCGGAACTGGTCCACCGCCGTCGTGCGCTTGTCGAAGACCACCAGCGCCGGGTCGATGTCCACGAGGTCGCCCGCGGCGTACGGGCTGCCGTAGCGGCCGTAGCGGGCATAGGTCGTCGGCGTCTCGGTGATGGGCAGGAGGTGCAGGATGCGGCAGCCGAGGCGGGTCACGATGTGCGGGATCTCACGCGTGAGGTCGCGCAGCTTGCCCGACGGCGGGATGAGCGTGTAGCCCTGCTTGTCGAAGAACTCGTACTGCTCCTCGATGGGCGCGCCCTTGGTCGCCTCGGCCTGGCGCGTCGAGCCGAACATGCGCACGAACGCGCAATAGATCGTGTTGGCGGTGCGGTAGCTGTCCGGGTGGACGGTGATGCCCACGTCCTCGCCCTGGGGCCAGTGCTGGCGCCCCTCCGGGTCCATGGCATAGGGCTTGGCGCGGAACCAGCCCACCTCGGTGAGCGCCAGATCGATGGACCAGCCGTCCTCGGTGCGGGTGAGCGGGATATCGCGCCAGGAGGAGCCTGCGAAGGTGCGCGCGCCGCCGAGCGTGGCCACCAGCTCCTGGCGCGCCACGCGGGCGCGACCGAGGTCGGTGCGGATCAGGGCCCGCCAGCCCTCGGGCACGCCGCCGTGGGCATGGAGGACGAAGCGGACGCGATCGCCGACGTGACGCAGCAGCCATTCGCCGCTAGAGGGAGACATGGTCAGATGCATGCGCAGGCTCCTTGAAGAAAGAGAGAGGGGCGGCTCGGGCGACAGTCGCAGGGCTGCCGCTGACGGAGGGGGGGCCGCCAAGCTGGGCGCCCATCGTGCGAGATTCCCTCGGACCGATCAAGCGGATGCACCCAAGGCGCCGGATTCACGGTGCTCTTGGGGGCGTCCCCCACCGTCCCCTTGCGCAAGCACGCCCTCCCAGGGCTCGGCCCCCCTCTCTCAGGGACCGGCCTCCCCTCCCTCTGGGACCGGCCCCCCCTCTCAGGGACCGATACCGTCTGCATAGGGACCAACACCCTCTGCGCAGAGACCGCCACCCCCTGCGCAGAGACCGCCACCCCCTGCATCTGGATCGACACCGCCTGCACAGGGACCAACACCCCCTACGCAGGAACCGACACCGCCTGCACAGGGACCAACACCGCCTGCATCGGGACCTGACACCGCCTGCACAGGGACCAACACCGCCTGCACAGGGACCAACACCGCCTGCACAGGGACCAACACCGCCATCATCGGGACCTGACACCGCCTGCACAGGGACCGAAACCGCCTGCATCGGGACCGAAACCGCCTGCGCAGGGACAGAAACCGCCCGCATCGGGACCGACACCGCCTGCATCGGGACCGACACCGCCTGCATCGGGACTGACACCGCCCGCATCGGGACCGACACCGTCATCATCGGGACAGCGCTGGCCTGTCCGTGTACGATCAGCGCCCAAGGAGGGCGAGCGATGACCAGACCGAAGAAACTCCCAGGGCTGACAATGGCCGGGCTGATGGCGAAGACCGGCATGAGCAACCGCACGATCTATGCCTGGGTCCGCGCCGGCCTCCTCCCCCGGCCGACCTCCACCGGTCGCGGCGTGCGCTACGACGACGCCTTCATCGAGCGCGCCACGACCATCCGGCGCCTGCGTCGCGAGGGTCTCAACTTCGACCAGATCCGCCGCCGCCTCGCGACCCCGCCGGCGCAGCCGGCCCCTCCCGCGCCGCCTACCGCCCCTGCCGGGCTCCCGTCCGAGCGCTGGGAGCGCCTCACCCTCGTGCCCGGCCTCGAACTCTCCTACCGCACCGATGGAGGCCCCGTCCTGCGCCGCCTCGCCGCCGAGATTTGGCAGCAGTTCGGCGCCGGCGCCGGTGACGGTATCAAAGAACCCCACTCGTAGAGCGACAGAGACGCACGGCCAGCCCCGCCTCGGCGAGCGTCACCCGCTCGAGCCGCTCGAGGAAGGGGCACGTCGCGCCCGGTCGCGAGTCGCTCGGCGGCGCTGCCCTTTGCGCTGGAAAACGCCGCCGTTCTGCACCACAGTACGCGCATGCCGTCCTTCCCGCACGAGCTGCCGCTCGCCTTGTTCCGTCGTTGCCCCGAGCTCGTGCCGCACCTGCTCAAGGCGCTCGAGGTCGAGCTGCCACCGTATCGCGAGGTGCGCATCGTCGAATCGAACCTCACGCAGCTGACCCCGACCGAGTATCACGCCGACCTCGTGGTCACCCTCTACGACGACCACGGCCAGCCGGTGCTGGGCATCGTGGTCGAAGTGCAGCTCCAGCTCGATCCGGCCAAACAGTGGAGCTGGCCCTGGTACGTGGTCGGGCTGCGGGCGCGGCTCCAGATCCCGGTCGTGCTCCTGGTCTTCTGCGACGATGAGAAGGTGGCCAGCTGGGCGCGGCGGCCGATCTTCATCGGCGGGGACTGGTGGTATTGGCCGAGGGTGCTCGGGCCCGAGCAGGTGCCGTGGGTCAAGTCGCGGGCGCTGGCCGTCGAGCTGCCCGAGCTGGCGGTCCTCTCGGCGGTGGCGCACGGCAACGAGCCCGCGGGGCTGGAGGTGCTCCTGCCGACGATCGACGCGCTGCGCACCCTCGACGAGGACCGAAAGGGTTTTTACTATGATGTGGTGCTGCGCTCGCTCAACGAGGCGATGCGGCGGGCCCTGGAGAAGGAGATGACGATGCAGGAGGGGAAGTACGAGTATCAGAGCGACTTTGCGCGGACGTACTTTGGCCAGGGGAAGGCCGAGGGGAAGGCCGAGGGCAAGGCCGAGGGCAAGGCCGAGGGCAAGGCCGAGGGGAGAGCCGAGGCGCTGCTGGCCGTGCTGGAAGCGCGGGGACTCGCGCCCGATGCCTCCACGCGCGAGCGGATCCTGGGCTGCACCGACTCCGAGCAGCTGCAACGCTGGATCGTGCGCGCCGCCACGGCGCCCTCTCTCCGCGAGGTCTTCGAAGAGCCCTGAGCCGCTCCCCCGCGCAGCGCGCACCAAGGCGCGGTATCCTGTCTCCCTCTACGGAGGACGCCATGACCAGACCCCGCCGCACCCTGCTCCTTTGTGCCCTTCTCCTCGCCCCCCTGGCCGCACCCCCGGCGTTCGCCAAGGACAAGAACAAGTCCAAGGAGACCATCAAGGCCGGCGGCAAGACCGCGGGCGAGGCCGTCAAGGACAGCGGCCGCACCACCGGCCGCACCGTACGCGACTTCTTCAAGGGCGGCTCCAAGGCGGCCAAGGCCACGGCCGACCAGAATGCGGCCGAGACCAAGGCCCACGCCGAGGAGAACAAGGAGAAGACCAAGGCCGCGGCCCAGTAGCCACGGCCCCTCCTCCGGCGGCCCGGACTCCGTTACGTCAGCTCGAGGAAACGTTTCTCGAGGCTCGTGCCGCGGCGCGCCGCCGAGATGCGCGCCCCCTCGCCCAGGAGCACGCGGAGCACCTCGCTCATCACATCCTCGGCCTGGCGGCCGGGCCCGGGGACGAACCGCACCCGCACCGTGCGCGTCTCCTCGGCCCACGTCACCTCCGCCTCCCCGAACGCCGCCCGCAACGCCGCCAGCGGCGCCGCCCCCTCGCCCAGCACCACCTCGATCACCTCCCCCCGCCCCGTGATGGCCTCCACCGCGCCGCCGCCCACATAGGCCCCCTGGTCGATGAACGCCACGTGATCGCACAGCTGCTCGAGCTCGACCAGGTTGTGCGAGGAGATGATGAGCGTGCGCTGGCCCCGATGCCGCGCGAGGAGCTCGCGCAGCTCGTGGGCGTGCCGGGGATCGAGCCCATTGGTCGGCTCGTCGAGGAGCACGAGCTCGGGTGAGCCCAGCAGGGCCTGGGCGATGCCGAGGCGCCGCATCATGCCGTGCGACAGCGTGCGCGCTGGCGATGCGGCCCGATCGAGGAGGCCCACCTCGGCGAGGGCCTGCTCCGCCGCGCGCTCGGCCGCGGCGCCGTGGAGGCCCTGCAACGCGGCGAAATAGAGGAGATGCTCGCGGCAGCGCATCTCGCCGCCGAGCGCCGCGTCCTGCGGCATGGCGGTCAGGCGCCCCTTGAGGCGCCGCACGACGAAGCCGCTCTCCCCGAGGAGGGTCAGCTCCCCGGCGTCGGGCCGGAGAAAACCGCAGGCGATCGCGAACGTCGTGGTCTTGCCCGCGCCGTTCGGCCCGATGAGACCGAAGATCGATCCCCGCGGCACCGTGAGGTCGAGCCCGCGCAGCGCCTCGAAGCGGCCGAAGCGCTTGCGCAGCCCCCTCACCGTCAGGGCGGCCTCCGGCGCGGCCCCGCTCATAGATCCCTCCGCTGGAACAGCGCCAACCCGCTCCCGAGATAGAGCGCCGTCAGCCACAGGCACAGCGCGGCCGAGCGCAGAAAGGTCCCCCCGAGGGGCGCCAGCACGCCGTAGCCGAGCGTGCTCGGCGTCGCATAATCCGCCAGGTCGAGCAAGGCCGAGACGATCGGCCCGTGACGCAGCCACTCCCAGCGCGCGAGCAGATGCACGATCCAGAGCCCGATCATGCCGAGCGCGGCATAGACGCAAGCGCCAATCCAGCCGCGCGCCAGCATCGACGCCAGAAAGGCGAGCGCGAGATACGGCAGCGCATGGAGCACCACGTACGGCCAGAACCGCACCATGCCGAGCACGGTCTCGCCCACCGGCAGATTCACCAGCAGGAACCAGGAGACGACGAGAAAGGCGATCCCCGAGAGACCCACCGCCACGGCGAGGAGCAGGAGCTGGCCACAGAACTTGCCGAGCACGTACTCGGTGCGCCCGGTGCGGAGGAGCGAGTACCGCACGCCGCGGCTCCCCACCTCGTCGGCGATCGCTCCCGAGGAGCAGAACAGGATCAGAAACGGCGCGAAGCTCATGGCGAGCCAGGCAAAGACCACGACCAACGGCGGCAACGCCTCGAGCGACGTCGCCGCCTCGGGATCGTCCACCACGCTCTTCACGATCTCGCGATACATCGGCGTCCTGCGCAGACGATCCAGGGAGGCGCCTGCCTTCTGGGTCGCCGGCGCCGCCAGGACCTCTGCCGCCGCCCTCTCGGCCTGGTCGACCAGGCGGGCAAAGCCCCAGGCCCAGACGGCGCCGCAGGCGAGAAAGAGCAAGATGGAGAGCACCACCCGGCGGGTCCGCAGCGACTCGATGAGCTCGAACCGTGTGACCGTCCTGATGTCGCGCCACGCCGCGCCGATCGGCGACGGCTGCGCCGCACCGCTCATCGGGGCCCCGCGGCGCCGGCCTCCGCGCCCTCCTGCCGGCTCGTGGTGACCTCGAACAGCCGGTGCACGGACTCGAGATCCACCTGCGTCAGCAAGTCGAAGTCCGTGCTCCTCGCCGCCGCCTGCTCGGTGGGGTCGAGGAGCTGCCCCAGGCGATCGTCGGCGCGTTGATAGATCTGCGCCAGCGCCTGGCCGACGTCGATCATCTCCCGTGTCCGCAGCTTGCCGGCGCCCTGGGCGAGCGTGGCCGCCAGGCGCTCGGACTCACGCGCCACCTCGGCGTTCATGCCGCGGACGATCTCGTCGAGGGCCTGCTGCTTGCGTGCATCGAGGTGGGCCGCCTCGACGAACGCCGCGCGATACTGCCCCGCGCGCAGCTCGGCCGCCGAGCGCATCGTCTCGAACGCCTTCGGATCCTTGGGATCGAAGCGACCCCGCTCACCGCCGCCATCGCCGCTCGTCCCGCCGTCCCCCGGCCCTTCCTCGTCGTCCTCCGGGGGGACCTCGCGCTGCGCGGCCGAGCCCTGGGCCTGAACCGCCTGCACGCGCGCCGGCGCCGCGGCCACCGTCGGCGCCGCTGCACGCTGCGCCAGCAGCCCACGGAGCCCCGCCGTCCAGGCCGACCGCTCGCGCTCACCGCGCTCGAGCCGGGCGCGCGCCTCCGCCAGCTCCTGCCGTGTCTTCTCGAGCTCCGTCCGCGGCGCGTAGCCCCCCAGCACGAAGCCGACCGCCAAGGCCGCGGCCCCCACGAGGACCCATTTCATCATGGCCCGAGCATACACGAGCCCTCGCGGGGAGAGAGACTACGTGCCGCCGCCCAGCCGCGCCTCCGCCGTCGCCACATCGAGCGCCCCCGGCCCCACCACATCCACCGTGAAGAGCGCCCGCGGATCCTCGAACAAAGGATGCAGCGTCACCGCCGCCCCCCCATGCACCCGAGCGCCGATCGCCTCCAGCGCCGGCCGCACCGCCGCCAGCGTCGCCGAGCCATTCGGCGCCAGGAGCCGGTCATGGATGCGGAACCTGATCCGTGCAGCCCCGAAGCGCAGCTTCCCCGCCAGCCCCGGCTCCTCCTCGAGCAGCCGCGCCGCGTGCAACGCCGCCCGAAAGGTTTCTGCGAGACGCTCGGCGAACGCCCCCTCCGCCGGCCGCTTGCGGACATACAAGAGCCCCGGCAGCCCCTCGTCGAAGTCGAGCGCGTAGTTCGCCGCGTGCCCGATGAGCACCACCCCTGGCCCCTGATGGACGTGCCCATAATCGGCCACGTCGATGAGGGTCTCGGCGAGGCGCCGGTTCTGGATCCAGCGATGAAAGACCGGAATGAACTCCTCGCTCCGCAGCGCCCCAGACGCCGCGGGCGGCTCCACGAAGACCTTGACCCCGAGCCGGTAGGCTTCCATCACGCGCCCCGCGTCTGCGTCATGCGGTCATAGCAAGCATGCGCGGCTTCGATGAAGAGCTGCGCCTCCTCGATCCGTCGATGCGCCCGCTCGGCCGTCATCTCGCCGCCGCCGCCCCCACCCGCCGCGCTCCGACTGTGCACCCGCAAGAAGTACTGCGCGAACTTGTCCCCCGCGTAGGGATCCGCAAACAGCCTCGTGTCGACCAGACGCGTCCGGAACTCGTTCGCGATCTCGTCCGGCTCCTCGCTGACGTCGAGGTACTGCAGGCGGACCAGGGTCCGGGCCGCCGTGAGCATGGCCGTATACGCCAGCCGGGCCGCCTCCTCCGGGCGTCCCTGATCCAGGTGGAGCAGCGCCTCGAACGCCTCGCGCTCGCTCGCCGCCAGACCGAAGTGCACCGGCGACACCACCTCCCCCGCGCACTCGCCGACGCCGAGATCGCCGATGGTGTACTCGCGCGGGTCCCCCCAGTCGGAGTAGAAGCCCGGATCCTGCTCATACGGCGGCACCTCGAGCAGATCCTCGACCAGCGTGCGCAGCGCCGCCTTGCCGATGCGGCGAATGAAGGCCTGAAAGCTCTCGCCCGCCAGGCGTTCGCGCGTGTAGAGACCGGTCACCCGGTCGACCACCTCGGGGATGCGCTTCGAGGGAATGGCGCCCACCGCGAGCCCATAGGACCCGGCGTTCTCGGTCCATTGCCCGCCCACCACGAGCTGGAAGTGCGGCACCCGCCGGCCGCCGACGTTTCGGCTCACGCCGAGGAAGCCGATGTCGGCGATGTGATGCTGGCCGCAGGCATTGAAACAGCCGCTCATCTTGATGTGCAGCCCGGCCACCGCGGCGTCGTGCTCCCGCGCCGCCAGGTGATGGGAGAGCTCCGCCCCCAGCCCGCGGGACGACGAGATGCCGAGCTTGCAGGTGTCCGTCCCCGGGCAGGCGGTGATGTCGGCGATGGTGCCGGCGCCGGCCATCCCGAGGCCGAGCGCGACCAGCTCCTGATAGAGCGCCGGCAGCTCCGCCTCCGGGACCCAGCGCAGCGCGATGTTCTGCTCGACCGTGGCGCGGACCGAGCCATACGGTCCCCGCGGCGCCTCGGCGCCAGCCTCGGCCACGCCGAGGGGACGAGTCAGGGTGTCCCCGGTGAACCGGCGCGCCAGGTTGGCCAGCCCGCGCATCTGGCGCGAGGTGAGATCGCCGAGCGGCAGGCGCACGGTGACGACCGCATAGCCCGGCTGCTTCTGCGGCCGCACGTTGGTCTTGTGCCAGGCCTCGAAGCCCTCGGGACGGGCCCCCGGGCCGAGCGGTGCCCCCGGCTTGCGCGGCCGGTCGACCCCCGCGAGATCGCCCTCGCCCTCGGGCAAGAACGCGGTCCAGCGGCGGTCCAGCGGCAGGCGCGCGCGCTCCTCGATGACCAGGCGCTTGAACTCCTCCACCCCGAGCCGCGCGATCAGGAACTTGAGACGCGCCCGCTGCCGATTCTTCTTCTCCCCGAGCCGCGCGAACACCCGGGCCACGGCCTGCGCCGTGGGGAGGAGCTCGCCCTCCGGCACGAACTCCAGGAGCAGCTTGGCCTGGTGCGGCACCGAGCCCAGGCCGCCGCCCACGTAGACCTCGAACCCGCGCTCCTCGCGACCGTCGCTGTTCCCGGGCACCGGCCGCCGGCAGGCGATGACGCCGAGGTCGTGCATGTTGACCAGCGCGCAGGCGTGCTGCCGGCAGCCCGAGAGCGCGATCTTGAACTTGCGACCGAAGTCCTGCGCGTCCTGATGCCCGAGGAGGAAGTAGGTCAGCGCCTGGGCATACGGGGTCGTATCGAAGCTCTCGTCGCCGCACACCCCCGCATAGGGGCAGGCCGTGACGTTGCGCACCGTGTTGCCGCAGGCCTCGCGCGTGGTGATCCCCACCGCCGCCAGGCGGCGCATGATGTCCGGCGTGTCCTCCACGTGGACGAAGTGGAGCTGCAGGTCCTGGCGCGTGGTGACGTGCAGGATGGCGTCCGAATACTCCTCGGCCACCTCGGCCAGCACCTCCATCTGGTCCGCGGTGAGGACGCCATACGGGATCTTGATGCGCTGCATGCCCGGGGCATCCCACAGGGTCATGGGCCCCTTGGTCAGCTCACCCGAGGGATAGGAGAGGGTCTGGGAGGCGATGCCGTCATGGCGCTGGCCGTTGTCGTAGCGCTGGCCATACACACCGCGCCGGAGCCGCGTCTCGGCGAACAGCTTCTCCTCCATCTTGCCCTGCTTGCGGAGCCCGATCTCGGTCTCGAAGATGTCGATCTCCCGACCGAGCGGCTCGCTCACGCGCCCAGCCAATTTGTCTTTCCAGGTCAATGCTTGCACGCTCGTCCTCGCGGTTCGCCTTTACGCTAACACAGTTCGCAGCGGGCACCTCCCGTCCCATGCCGCCATGCGCAACGTGGATGCGTGAGGGTCCGTGTTTCAATCTGGAGAAGAAGGGATCAGCGGGAGGCGGGGGCCGGCCGCGACAAGCGCGCCGCGGCATAGGCGGGGCTCCCCGGACACGGCGGGTTGAGCTTGCGCACCTCGACCGTGATGCCGGCCTGCGGGCAGTACTCGGCGATGGCGTCCACCAGGGCGCCGGCCAGCGCCTCGATGAGGTGGAAGGTCCGGCCCGTACCGAGCTCGACCGTCCGGGCGCAGATCTGGTCGTAGTCGACCGTGTCGCCGAGCCGATCGCTCTTGGCCGCGGCGCCGATCGGGAACGCGATATCGATGTCGACCTGAAAGCGCCGCAGGAGCTTGCGCTCGGCCGCCGTGGCGCCGTGCCGCCCCTGGAACTCGAGGTTGCGGATGAGGATGACGCCGTTCACGGCTTCTCGTCGCGCGAGGTCGTGGCGAACAGACTGAGCGGCTTCTTGCGGGTGAAGAGATAGAGATAGAGGTGGTAGACGCCGACCACGATGGCCACGCTCAGCGCCGCGAACGTGATGGCCATGGCCAGGACCAGCGTCCACTGGAACACCATCCGCGTCGTATGGGCCTCGGACACCGCGCTCGCCACCCAGCCCACACCGCCCACGAACGTGAGGATGATGGCGATCGTCACCAGCGCGAGGACGGCCCTCACGAGTAGATCTCCTGGAACATGAAGGGGACCGCGGCTCTAGTCACGCGCCGCGGCCATCTCGACGCGCAGCTCGCGCTCGAGCCGGCGATGGATGAGCTTGCGCTTGAGCGGGCCCACGTAATCGATGAGCAGGCGATTGATCAGGTGATCGTTCTCATGCTGCATGGCCCGCGCATACAGCCCCTCGCCCTCGACCACGAACTCCTTCCCTTCGACGTCGACCGCACGCACGCGCGCGCGCAGCGAGCGCTTGATCGGGACGTAGACCCCTGGAAACGACAGGCAGCCCTCGTCCGTGACCTCGTCGTCGTCCGAGAGCCACTCGATGACCGGGTTGATGAACACCACCGGCGGATCGTTGGCGTCGCGGCCCGCCACCGCGGCCTCGACCACGAAGATGCGCTCGGGCGCCCCCACCTGGATGGCGGCGATGCCCGCGCCATTCGACGCATACATGGTCTCGATCATGTCCTCGACCAGGGAGCGGAGCTCGGGTCCGAACTCCTTGACCTCCACGGTCGGCTGGCGTAGGCGCGGGTCAGGGTACTTGACGATCGGGCGCAGAGACATCGTGGGCCTTGCAGTAGGGGTTTTTAATGAGGCCGTAAAGGCGCGTTGACAGTTGGGAATTGTAAATTATCATGCCGCCGTGTCAAGCCAGGGGCGCGGAGCCCGGCAGGTCCCTCTCCGCCCGCTCGGCCGGTCACACTTCTCCTGCCGACATTCCAACCCATATGCGACATGGACGCGATGACGCCTGAACGACCCCACGTCATCCGCTACGCCGAAGCGGACATCCCCACCCACGCAGGCCCCCTCCGGCTGATCGTCTACCGACTGGGCCAGGAAGGGGCCGCGCCTGCCGAGGCCCTCCCCTCCCCCGCCCCAGCGGGCGAACGCCAGGGCCAACCCGAAGAGCACATGGCCATCGTCTCGGGCGACGTACGCGGCGAGGGCGTGCTCGCGCGCGTCCACTCCGAGTGCTGGACCGGCGAGACCCTCGGCTCGCTCAAGTGCGACTGCCGCGAGCAGCTCGACCGGGCCCTCGAAGCCATCGTCGAAGCGGGGCGCGGCGTGGTCGTCTACCTCCGGCAAGAAGGCCGCGGCATCGGCCTCGGGAACAAGATCCGCGCCTACGCGCTGCAAAATCAGGGCGCCGACACCGTGGAAGCCAACACCCAGCTTGGCTTCGCAGCGGATCTCCGCAGCTACGGTTTGGCCGCCGCCATCCTCGCCGACCTCGGCGTCACCTCGGTCGCGCTCATGACCAACAACCCAGACAAGGAAGCCGGGCTCGAGGCCGCGGGCGTCCGGGTCGCGGAGCGGATTCCGCACTGGGTGGGCCATCACGAGCACAATCGTGACTATCTTGAGGTCAAGCGGTCCAAGCTGGGACACCGGGAGTGACACGATGAGCCAAGTCAACGAGGACGCGGTCAAGGCCGCCCTCCAGCAGGTCAAAGAACCAGAGCTCGGCAAGGACATCGTGTCCTTGCGGATGGTGAAGTCGATCTCCGTGAGCGGCACCACCGTCACCGTAGGCATCGAGCTCTATACCCCCGCGTACGCGCACCGCGCCGCGCTCGAGCAGGCCGTCCAGGAGGCGGTGACCAAGCTCCCCGGCGTCGAGCACGTCGAGCTGCAATTCAGCCACCGCACCGAGGGCCGGGGCGCCCGCACCGCGGACCAGAACCGGCTCCCCGGCGTCAAGAACATCATCGCCGTGGCCGCGGGCAAAGGCGGCGTCGGCAAGTCCACCGTCGCCACCAACCTGGCCCTGGCCCTGCGCAGCCACGGCGCCACCGTGGGCCTGCTCGACGCCGATGTGTACGGCCCCTCGGTCCCCACCATGCTCGGCGACCCCGACGTCCCGGCCGCGCAGCAGAGCGGGCAGAAGATCATCCCCGCCATCCACTGGGGCATCAAGGTCATGTCCATCGGCTTCTTCGTCGAGCGCGAGGGCGCCGTGGTGTGGCGCGGACCGATGGTGCACAAGCTCCTCCAGCAGTTCCTCGAAGACGTCGACTGGGGCCAGCT
Source organism: Polyangia bacterium (assembly GCA_036263495.1). Classification (GTDB taxonomy): domain Bacteria; phylum Myxococcota_A; class Polyangia; order Palsa-1104; family SHYY01; genus DATAGU01. The sequence goes on from DATAGU010000143.1 coordinate 35,600, forward strand.
CGACTACATGGTCGTCGACCTCCCGCCCGGCACGGGCGACGCCCAGCTGTCCCTGTCGCAGCTCATCCCCATCACCGGGGCCGTCATGGTCACCACCCCGCAGGAGGTGGCCCTCATCGACGTCGTCAAGGCCGTCTCCATGTTCAAGAAGGTGGAGATCCCCATCCTCGGCGTGATCGAGAACATGAGCTACTACGTCTGCCCCGCGTGCGGCCACAACGACGAGATCTTCTCGCGCGGCGGCGGGCGCCGCCTGGCCGACCAGCTCGGCACCCCGTTCCTCGGCGAGCTGCCCCTCGACACCCGCGTGCGCTACGGCGGCGACACCGGCCGCCCCGTGGTCGTGGGCGCGCCCGAGACCCCCAACGCCAAGCAGTTCATGGACATCGCCGCTCGCGTCGCCACCCGCATCGGCGGCATGATCCTGTCCGGCCCCCGCCGCCCCGCCGGCCTCGTACAGATCCGATAACCCCCCGCCTCCGCCCCCGCCTTCATGGGATCAACGCCCCCACAATTTGTAGGGGAGGACCCAGTCGATGGTCTATGATGTCGCGGTTTTGGCACGCTTAGAGCCGTCGCCCCTGGGGTGACGGGCGTTTGACGCAGGTCTTGCCTAGGGACCCAACGTGGCGATCTCGGTCATTCCCTCGGTTGTTTCCGTCGACGGCCGGCAGCTGGAAGAGGACCTGGCGGTGCTGGCCGAATATGGCCAGGCGCCCATGGGCGGCTGGACGCGACCTGCGTTCTCGCCCGCCGACATGGCGGCCCGTCGCTACATCATCCAGCGGCTGCGCGCCGTGGGTCTTGGCGTCCAGCGCGACGAGGCGGGCAACGTGCGCGCTCGCCTCCCCGGCCGCGAGCCCGGCCTGCCCGCGGTGATGAGCGGCTCCCACCTCGACTCCGTCCCCTCGGGGGGACGGCTCGACGGCCCCCTCGGCGTCGCCGGCGCGCTCGCGGCGGTCGAGGCCATCCGCAAGCGGGGCCTCGTGCCGCGCCGGAGCATCGAGATCGTTGTGTTCGTGGCCGAAGAAGGATCGCGCTTCCCCCGCGGCACCCTCGGCTCCTCCGTGCTGTCGGGCGAGCTCGAGATGGCGGATCTCCTCCGGCTGCGCGACACCGATGGCACGCTCTACAGCGAGGCGCTCGCCGCGTACGGCGACGACGCCCTCTTTGCCGGCGCCGTGCCCCTGCCCGCGCCGGCCCCCGCCGGCTCGGTGCACGCCTTCCTCGAGCTCCACATCGAGCAGGGGGCCGTCCTCGAGACCGCCGGCATCCCCATCGGCGCGGTGACCGCCATCAACGGCCTCGTCCAGCGCAGCGTGACGTTCACCGGCGACGCCAACCACGCCGGGGCCACGCCCATGACCCTGCGCCGTGACGCGCTCCTCGCCGCCGCCGAGTGGGCCCTGGCCATCGAGCGGGCCGCCAAGGAGGTCGGTGGCGGCGCGGTGGCCACCGTGGGCCGCATGGAGGTCCTCCCCGGCGGCCGGAACATCATCCCCGGCCGCGTCGACGCCACCTGCGACCTGCGCGCCCCCACGAGCGAGCTCCTCGATGCCCTCGACGCGCGCGTCTCGGCGGCGCTCATCCTGGCCGCGGCGCGCAAGGTGGTGGTCCACGAACGGCGCCTGCAGCGCATCGATCCCGGGGTGATGGACGAGCACTGCATCACCAGGGTGGAGGAGGCCGCGCACGCCGCCGGGCACATGTCCCTGCGCATGCCCTCCGGCGCGATCCACGACGCCCTCAACCTGTCCACCGTGGCGCCCACGTCGATGGTGTTCGTGCCCTCGATCCGCGGCCGGAGCCACTGCCCCGACGAAGAGACCGAACCCGAGCACATCGTGGCCGGCGCGACCGTGCTGGCCACGGCCCTCCTGGCGCTGGCCGAGGAGTGAACCGCGCCCGCCCTCCGCGGGCCTCCGGGGAGCGACCGGCAGCTACGGGGCTGCAGGCGGCGGCGCAGCCGCGGGGGCCGGCGCGACGTGGCTACCGTGAGCGAGCGCGGCGTCGAAGTGGCCGTTGCCGTCCACGTCGAGGAACACCGGGTTGGTGAGGGCAAAGGGGAGCACGACGAACCGCTCCCGGTCCCCGATCACCGGGGCCAGCGGCTCTCGGCCCTCGACCCGCGCCACCACGTAGGCATCGCGCTTGAGGGCGAACTCGTGCCCCTCATGAAAATGGCCGAGGTGGGTCCCCCGGGGCAGCTCCCAGCGCCGCTCCTCCTTGCCATCGACGAAGAGGGTGACCTCGCTGATATCGACCCAGGACGCGGCCCGCACGTCCACCTCGGCGTAGGCCGTGCCGCCCGGCGCCGGCACCGTGTCGCCGATGCGGCCCTGGTTCACCGTGAGCTGGACGAAGGGGCCGGTGGTGAAGAACGAATGGTGCGCCCGCACGGCCGCCGCCACCTCCTCGGGCCGCACCACCGCCGGATGATCGTCGCGCAGGAGCACGTAGTTCCGCGGGTAGCCGCCGAGGTTGTACGTGAGGTGGTGGGTATCGGAGTTGCCGGTGGCGGTGACCAGGTGGCCGTGGTCGAGGAGCGCGAACCAATCGGTCATGACACGGTCGATGCTGCGCCGCTCCGAGTCCTGGTAGCCGTTGAGCACCTCGATCGCGTCGAAGTCGTAGGAGAACCCAGGGCGCTCGGCGCGGTCGGCGTGGCTGTCGAAGCGGCCGAGATCGAAGTAGCCGATGAGGTTGTCGATGCGCGGGTGGTGCACGTCGATGAGCGCGGCCGGGGCGGCCTTGCGCACGTCGGCGAAGAAGTCGCGCGCCGTGCGTCCGTGCACGAGCACGGCGCCCTGGCCCGCGGACTCGAGCACCTGCGGCAGCGGGAAGGCGCCGAAGTGCCCCCAGGTCGCCGTGGTCAGCTCGTCGCCGGTCGCGCAGGCGAGGTAGCGGCCCACGCCGAGCTCGGCGATGATCGGCGCATAGTCGGACACCACGTTGTGATCCGTGGCGACGATCATCTCCACCCCATCGGCGAGGAACTGGTGGACCCGGTGGAGCAGCGGCACGTGTGAATCCATCGAGGCGGCCGAGTGGACATGGAAGTCGCCCGACAGCCACCCCGTGGTGTCGAAGGCGCGGCGCAGGGTGGCGCGCAGCTCGGCGCCTTGGGGCCCGACACGGACGTTGCGAGCGACGAAGAGGTCCCACTCCGGCCCGCGGCTCACGTAGACGTCGTACGTGCCGAGGGGGACGCGCACGACGCCGAGGCCGCCGGCGGAGAAGACGTGGTTGAAGGCCGCCACGCCCCCCTCCTCGGTGCGGCCGATGTCGTTGCGGGAGAACTCGGGCGTGCGGCTGCCGCCCGCGCCAAGGAAGGTGAGCTTGCCCGGCATGAGCTCGCCCGTGTCGGCGTCGCGGATGGAGAAGGACAAGCCGGCCTCGGGCGAGAGCCTGGGCAAGAGGGGCGACGGTGGGAGGGGTGGGGGCGCGGCGGCGAGGTGGGAATAGAGGAGGGTGGCGACCGCCAGCGTGGTCACAGCCAGGAGGGGGACGAACGAGCGGAGGCGCATGGCCACAGTGTAGCGCGTGGCTCATCTGCTCCCCTCCCGAGACGCTCATCGCACGGATGAGAGCGCCCCCGCGGCGCCGCCGCGCTACTCGGCGCCTTCGGGCATCGCCGTGCCAGAGGCGCCCGTACCGGGCTTGCACTCCTCCGGCTTCCCGCCGTCTGGCTTGCCCTCATCGGGCGCGTCCTCCTCGGCGGCGCTGCGCCGCTGCGCCAGCCCGAGGCGGATGCGGTAGTCGCGCCGCGTGATGACCGAGCGCGCCGTCTCGGCCCAATCCTGGTGCCAGGCGCGGAGCTCACGCAGATTGGCCATCCGCTGCTCCTGACTCTGCACCGCCGTGGCCTGCGCCACCGACGCCGACGCCGACTCCTGCGTGCCCCGCTCCGCGACCTCGACGAGCCCCCACAACCGCCGCCGCTCCTCCGCGCCGATCCCTCGCGTCGCCAGCGTCGCCAGCGCCGCCTGATCCTCGGTGCGCGTCGCCTCCCGCTCGGGCGCCTTTTCGAGCGCGTCGAGCCGGGTGAGCAGCGTCCGCACCGACAGCACCGCCGCCGCGCCCTTCGCCGGCTCGAGGTCGGCGAACACGAAGCGCGCCTGCTCCGGATGCAGCCGCTCGAGCGCCGCCCGAACGCGGGCGAAGCCAGGCTCGTCCCAGGCATCGAGCTCCTGGATCGCAGCCCGCACCGCGGGGTCCGCCACCGCGGAGGCGCTGGCCACCAGCTTGTAACCCGTCACCCGATGGAGCAGCTCCCAGCCCCGCTGGTGCTCCGCCTCCGTGTACCCGAACTGTTCGAGCGTCGCGCGGATCTGGGGCCACAGACCAATCCCGCGCAGGAACGTGACAACCCGTGTCGGCGTCGCTTCGAGCGTCTGACGGGACGGCCCTTCTGCATTCACTCTTCTTGCCATGGTGCACCCTCTGCCGGACCCGACCGGCATCGACCAGGAATACGCAACCGGAAGGGAGAAGTTTCGGGGCAGCTAAAAAAATCTCTTTACATGAAATGGGATCCGTATTCACGCACACAGGCACCGCGCGCGACGAGCCGGGACGAAAGCGAATTGATCTTTCTGATAGGGAGCTTAGCGAGTGACCGCCCGGCATCGCACCGGTCCGCATGATGGCTCACACGGCCCCTCAACTTTGCAGCGCCGATGGAGGGGAAGGTACTGTCGCTGCACAGCGCACGCCAGAATCAGTAGCGCACGAGCGCCCGTCCCCTACGGAAAACACCGCTCGCCACAGGTGGGTGAGAGGCAGCGCCACCCGCTTGCTACCTGCCCAGGACTGCAGATCACCCCGCCGGGGAGGCATTGCTCGCCGCGGGCGGGCGAGAGACAGCGTCCCCGATCAGCGCACCGCCGTCTCGATGCTCGCCGGTGACGAACGAGTGCGCAGCTTTGAGAGAACCCGCCAGAAGAGGAATGCAAACAGCATGAGCCCGCCGGCCAAGCGTGCGAAGGCGAATGCTACTTGCGGCTTCTCACCTTCATCGATGATGACAAAGTCGGGTGCAAGCGAGGCTGTCAGCGAAGCGAGCTTCTCGCGATCCTCCTCGTCTAGGTCAAAGCCAAAGCGCACCAGTCCCTGCACGTCACGGTGCTGGAACACCTTGCCGAATTCAGCGCTGATCGTCTCCACAGCCTTCTCATCTTTTTCAGAGGAGAGGCGTCGGTAGACCTCAAGCAGCGCGGGGTCCTTGGTCGCCACTAGGACCTGGACCTTGCTCTTCTCGTCGTCACCGGGGTCGCGCGCCGGGATGAACAGTTCGACGGGCTTTTGTGCGACCTCGCGGTGCATCGCATCCAGCAGCGACAGCGAGCAGTCGGTGAGGCGGAGCCACTTCCCGCTGGGCCGAGTCCGCGTGTACTCGGCGATGCTCATGGTGGTGGGCGCGCGGTTGGCGAACACGGTGTAGAGGCCCTGGCCGCCGCCCCAGAGCAGCCCCACCATGATGAGGAAGAGGAAGATCAGCAAGCGCATGCTGCCATCTTCGCATGCAGGGCTCTTGCCTTCCATGCACCTCGGATCAGACGCTCGCGCCTCAACCCAGGACGCCTGGCACTGAGGGCCAACAGACCCCGCGCTCGAGGGGCGTTGCCACACCCCAGACAAACCCTGGCACGCACTGCGCCACACGTTCGCGGCGCACGCGGTCATGAGCGGGAGCCCGCTGTACACGGTCACCAGAGCCCTATGCATCAGCACCGGTCCCTAGGGACCCGTCTTGCAGAGCGCCTGCATTACTTGCCCGGCTCGAAGCTGTCATGCTGCGGCACGGCCTTGGCCCCCTCGATAGCGTATGACAACCCCCATCCTCGGTGCGAATTTCATCCGCGCGCGTCCAGATCCCCTTGCCGAATCGCGGGCCGAGCTTGCAAATTGAACGGGACGGCTTGCAAATTGGAAATCATTGGCTTTTTTTTCGCCCGCGGCGCTTGCGCGCGCCCCCGGCTCGCTCGCCGGATGAATTTCCTGGCTTGTTTCACGGCGTTGGAAGCTACCTCGTCGATTCGACAAGCTCCCTCAGCCAATTTGCAAGCTCCCCGAGCCAATTGGCAAGCTCCCCGAGCCAATGGGCAAGCTCCCCGAGCCAATTGGCAAGCTCCCCGAGCCAATGGGCAAGCGATCCAAGCCGATGGGCAAGCCACCCGGGTCATCTGGCAGAGCCTCTACTTCATTTAGGAAGCCACCGGAGCGATTCAGCGAGCCATCCGATCCATCCGGCCGCCACCGGACCGGAGTTGGCAAGCGGTCCGACGGACCAGCAGACGATCCGTCCGAGCCTGACAGCCTCTGCCTCTCGATCCAGCAGCCTGCCAAGTAGCTCTAGAAGCGCCCCCATCGCACGTTTCCAGGCATCGGGCGCCCAGTACACCAACTACCCGAACCCACTGCCTCGAGAAGTAGGACCGGCGTTCCTACGGTGGGCCTGGCGGAACGGCTGGCGAAGATCAACGCCCGCCCTTCAGCACGCGTCCCCACTCGCGGGGCACCAGTAACCATCCGACTCTCCGGGCCGTAATCCTGTATGAAGGCTCACGCCAGGCACTGCGCCGCGCGGGGCCCGCCAACTCTGCCACCCCTATCCAACCAGGAGGCCCCCATGAACACGAAGAAGACGACCAAGAAGCTCGCCCTCAGCATCGAGACCGTGCGCCAGCTGAGCCCGCTGGAGCTCGGCCAGGCCATCGGCGCCGGCGGCACCACCAACCGCTGCACCATCCTCACCCGATAGGACGCCCCGTTCGCTCCCCCAGCGTCCGTCCGTACGCCATCCCCGTCGCCATCCCGCATTGCGGCCCACAGATCCCGCGTCTCCTTGACGAGGGTGAGCAACAAGAGAAAGACTTATCCACAGGTGCCGATACCGCGTGGATGTCCCTCACGATATAGAAGTCGGTCGTCTGCTCGAGGGATTCTCCGACGCCATCGTGGCCGCCGACACCGCGGGGCGGATCGTCTACGCGAACCGGGCGACCGGACGGCTCTTCGGTTGGTCCCCCGAAGAACTCCTCGGCCAGCCGCTCACCGTCCTCATGCCGCCGCGCTGGCGCGCCGCGCACCAGGCCGGCTTCCACCGCTACGTCACGACGCACGAGGCCCGGATCATCGGCCGGACCATTCGGGTGCCCGGGCTCCGCAAGGACGGCGCCGAGATCGACGTCGAGTTGTCGCTCTCGGCGTTCCGGCAGGGCGACGGCCGCGAATTCATGGTCGCGGCGCTCCGCGATCTCGGCCCTCGGATGGTGCTCGAGCAAGCGCTGACCGCCGAGCGCGCGACCAACGACCGCCTGACGTTCCTCGCAGAGGCCAGCGCCCTCCTCGACGCCTCGCTCGATTACGCCACCACGCTCCAGCTCGTGGCGCGGCTCGCCGTGCCCAAGCTCGCCGACGCCTGCTTCGTGGATCTCCTCGACGAGGATGGCCAGCTCCGCCGGGTCGCGACCGCCCATCGCGATCCGGACAAGGAGTCGCTCCTCCGAACCACCGAAGATCGATACGTGGCTCGCGGCGGACATCCGGCCGCCACCGTCCTCAGGACCGGCGCGCCGGTCCTGCACGAGGACCTCACGGCCGAGATGTGGACGCCCATGGCGCGCGACGAGGGCCACCTGCACGTGATAGGGACCCTCCGTCCCCGCGCCTGGATCTTCCAGCCCTTGACCGCCCGCTCGCGCGTCCTCGGGACCATCGCGTTCGTGCTGAGCGAGCCCGGCCGCAGGTTCTCAGCCGAGGACCAGGTGCTCGCGCAAGAGCTGGCGCGGCGCGCCGCCCTCGCCATCGACAACGCCCGCCTCTACACCGCGGAGCGCCGGGAGCGCGAGCGGCTCTACTCGCTCTTCATGCAGGCGCCCGCGGCGATCGCCATCCTCCGCGGCCCGGACTTTCGTTACGAGCTCTCGAACCCCCTCCATCAGGAGCTCACGCAGGGCCGCGCGCTCGTCGGCAAGACCGTCGACGAGGCGCTCCCCGAGCTCGAGGCGATCGGGCTCCGCGAGGTGCTCGAGCGCGTGTACCGCACCGGCCAGCCGGTGGTCGGCAAGGAGGTGCCGCTCCGGGTCGCGACGCCCACGGGGGAGCGGGCCTTGTTCCTGAACGGCGTCTATCATCCGCTCCGGGCCGCGGACGGCTCGATCGAGGGGGTGATGATCTTGGCCTACGAGGTGACCGAACAGGTCCTCGCGCGCCAGCAGGTCGAGGTGACCGAGCGCCTCTTCCGCACGCTCACGAACCACGCCCCGGTCGGCATCTTCTTGACCAACGCCACGGGCGACTGCGAGTTCGTCAACCCCCGCTGGTGCGAGCTCGCCGGCCTGTCGCCCGAGGAGGCGGCTGGCCAGGGGTGGGTGCGCTCGCTCCACCCCGAGGACGCGGGGCGTGTGTTCCGCGAGTGGTACGAGGCCGCCCAGACCGGGCGCCCCTTCGAATCCCGCTACCGCTTCCAGACGCCGCAAGGCCGCGTGAGCTGGATCCTCGGCTCGTCCGTCGAGCTGCGCGACGCGAGCGGCGCGCTCACCGGCTACCTCGGCACCGTCACCGACGTCACCGAGCAGCAGAAGGCCGAGGCCGAGCGCGAGCGGCTCCTGGCCGACCTCCAGCAGGCGCTGCGCGAGCGGGACGACTTCCTGTCGGTCGCGTCCCATGAGCTCAGGACCCCGCTCACGACGCTCCGCATCCATGTCGAGATGCTGGAGCGCATGGCCGGCCGCGGGGAGCCTGAGCGGGCGAGCGAGCGGGTGCGCGGCAAGCTCGAGAAGATCGTGCGCCAGGTCACCAGGCTCGAGGATCTCATCCGCACCCTCCTCGACGTCTCCCGGATCACCCAGGGGCGGCTCGAGCTCCAGCGGGAGGAGATGGACCTCGCCGAGCTCGTCCGCGAGGTGGTGAGCCGGTTCTCCGAGGAGCTGGCGGAGGCCGGGTGCGCCGTCCAGCTCACGGCGGGGTCCCCCGTCCGGGGCCGCTGGGACCGCGGGCGCCTCGACCAGGTGGTCACGAACCTCGTGACCAACGCGATGAAGTACGGCAAGGGACGTCCAGTGGACATCGAGGTAGGGGACGCAGGCGATCGACCCTACGTCCGCGTCGTCGATCACGGCATCGGGATCCCGCCCCAGGATCGGGCCCGCATCTTCGAAAAATTCGAGCGCGCGGTCTCGGGTCTGCAATACGGCGGCCTCGGCCTCGGCCTCTGGATCGCGAGGCAGCTCGTCGAGGCCCACGGCGGCGCCCTCCAGGTCGACGACACGCCGGGCGGCGGGGCCACCTTCACCCTGGAGCTCAATCGCTGACTGTCGGAGCGCCGACCGGGACCGTTCGAGATCCAACGTTGATTGGTTCTGCAGAGGTGCGATACGTTCGCTCCTTCAGCCAGCGGAATCGCCCGCTGCGCTGCCACTCCCTGCGGAGGGAAAAGGAGGAGCGGCTCATGAAGAAATGCATGAACCTGTCCCGGCTCGGCATCCTGGCCCTGGCCCCCCTGGCGGCCGCCTTCGTCGGCACCACGGGCGGCTGCGATAACAGCGGCCCCCCAAGCTACGTCTACGTCCTGGCCAATCACAATGGAAACAACGGGGTCGAGGCCTTCCGGCGCGATCGCACGACGGGTCGGCTCACCCGCATCAACCGCTTCCCCACCGGCGGCGAGGGCTTCGAGTCCATCGCCGGCTTCGGCTCGAACGCCATCGTCTCGAACGGCCAGTACCTCTTCGCCGTCAACCCCGGCAGCAACACCGTCAGCTCGCTGCGCATCGAGCAGAACGGTTCGCTGACGCTCGTCAGCCAGGAGCCCACCACCGGCGCCTACCCGGCCACCCTGACCGTGAACCGCGACCTCCTCTACGTGGGCAGCGCCGGCTACTCCCCGGGCGCCGGCCAGGCCATCGAGCAAGGGTCCTATCAGGGCTTCCGCGTCGGGACCAACGGCACGCTCACACCCCTCGACTGCCCGGTCGTGCAAACCAACGTCAACAGCACCGGCGGCTTCACCTCCGGCATGGTGCTCAACCAGGACAACACCCTGTTCGCCGGCACCGTGCTCCTCGGCGACACCCTCCACTACTACAACGTGGACGCCAACGGCTGCCTCGTGAACCCCAAGACCATGACCGGCCTCGGCGGCCCCTTCTCCGTCATCTACCGGCCGAGCGCGCCGCGCGAGCTCTACGTCACCGTGGCCCTGCCCCAGTTCTACACCGCGCCGGAGTCACTCGCCCCGGGCGTGGTCCGGTTCGACGTCGATCCCGCCGCCGCCACGCTCACGCAGCGGAGCGTCTACGAGGACGCCGACAAGACCGACACCGCGCTGCGGGATCCCTGCTGGGTCCTCTTTGCCCCCGATGGGCGGCGGTTCTGGACCTCGTCCTTCATCCCGCGCAGCATGAACCTCTTCACCATCGACGGCCAGGGCCAGATCCAGCGGGGCAGCGAGTACCAGCCGAACGACAGCGTGCCCGACCCGCAGGACCCGAGCGCGCGGGTGTTCGTGGCCTCCGAGGACGTCACCATCGACACCCAGGGCAAGTTCCTCTACCAGCTGCGCTCCGGGGCCGCGAACCCGCTCTTCGGGCGGCCGGTGCAGCCGTTCATCACGGTGCTCGAGACGGTGAGCGACACGAGCACGAACGCCGGGCTGCGCGAGGTCCAGCGCCTCGAGCTGCCCAGCGACCTCGTCAGCAACGCCGGCGCGACCGGCATCGTCCTCGTCGACCGGTAGTCCGCGCTCCCCTTCCTACGCCGCCTCCTGCCGGGTGGACTGGATCATCACCACGGTCTCCCCGATCGGTCCCCGAGAATCCTTGTGATAGGCATGGATCTCCGCTCGCCCCGGGCTGAGCGGGGTGAAGACCCCGGGCATGCCCTGCTCCGCCCGCAGGCGCTGCGGGTCCCCGCTCTCCCAGGTGAGGAGCTGCGTCACGTCGTTGCCGCTCTGATCCGCGGCCCGGAACGAGATCTGGCTGCCCGGCGAGAACCGGACGGTGTGGTAGGCCGGCAGGATGGTGATGCGCCGGATCGGGTCGATGTCGATGCGGACGGTGTAGGGAGCTTGCCGGGTCGATCCGCAGCGGGTCCGGGGGCGAGTGCGCTGGATGGCCATGGGCGATTCCTCGGTTTCTCTGGCAGGGACCAACCGCCATCTGGCGCCGATGGGGCCCCTGAACGTTTCGATACGGGCTCCGCTCCGTGCGGAGAAACCGCCGCCGCGGGGCAACCAGAGCAGGAGCCATACCAAGGGGGCGTGGGGATGAAATACAGGCCAGGAGCGCGAACATGCAGTGTGCACGGTTCGCACAGCGGCTGTTCCTTTTGCGCAGTTCTTGCGGGAAAGCGCATCGCCGGGGGCCTAATTCGCAGGATTTGCGCGAATGGGCGCGAGCCCATCGTAACAGTCAGGTGACATTCGGCCGCCTCACGGCTCGGCACGCACCCGACCGTTTGCTTGCCAGGTCGGCTCGGGTACTCTGGACGAGGGCGCGCGCCTGAACGTCAGGTCTCCGAGGAATCCAAAGCAGTCCGGCGCAGCGTCTGGGCTCCCTGTCCTTCAAGATCCCACGTCCCCAGCGCTTCATGGATGACCGCACGCACGATTTTCGTTACCGCTCCGCCTCCGGGGGCGACCCGGACTGTGTGCCTCCGAGCTCGGTGGCCCTCGAGTGCGGCGCCCGCGTCGGACGCTACGTCATCCTGCACCTGATCGGCAGCGGCGGACTGTCGCTCATCTACGCCGCCTTCGACCCGGATCTCGGGCGCAAGGTGGCGCTCAAGCTGATGCTGCCGGGGGCCGGACAGGGGGCCCAGGAATCGAGCAGCCCGCGGGCGAGCCTCCTCCGCGAGGCGCAGGCCATCGCCCGCATCAACCACCCCAACGTGGTCGCGGTCTACGAGGTGGGGACCCACGGCGACCTCGTGTACCTCGCCGAGGAGCTGGTGGAGGGCAAGGACCTCACCCAGTGGCTGCGCGCGGAGCGACGCAGCGAGCGCGAGATCCGCGCGGTGTTCATCCAGGCCGGCCGGGGGCTGGCGGCGGCGCATGCGGTGGGCATCCTGCATCGCGACTTCAAGCCCGCCAATGTGCTGGTGGGCGACGACGGGCGCGTGCGGGTGGTCGATTTCGGCCTGGCGCACGAGGAGAAGGGGTCGGCGCTCTCCATGGAGAGGGCCGAGAGGGCCGAGACCGCCGCCCCGGTGACCCAGGCGAGCGCGGAGCCGAGCCGCCTGTTCGGGACGCCGGCGTACATGGCGCCCGAGCACTACAAGCGCGAGCGCGCCGACGCGCGCTCGGATCAGTTCAGCTTCTGCGTGTCGCTCTATCGGGCGCTCTACGGCGAACACCCGTACATGGACCGGCCCGACGAGGAGTTGGCGCTCGCCAAGTACGAGGGGCGGGTGCGCGAGGCGCCGCGGGGGAGCCAGGTGCCGGCCTGGCTGCGCGAGGTGGTGCTGCGCGGCCTCGCGCCGAACCCCGAGGATCGCTGGCCCTCGATGGACGCGCTGCTCCACGCCCTCGGCGACGATCCGCGCGTGCGGCGGCGGCGCTGGCTCCTGTGGGGCGCGGCCTTCGCCTCGATCGCCCTCGCCGCGGGCGCCGCGGAGCGCTACGTGGCGCGGCGCACCGGCCGATGTCACGACGTGGAGCAGCACCTGGCCGGCATCTGGGATCCAGGGCGCAAGGCGGCGATCCGGGCCGCCTTCGAGCGGACCCACCTGCCGTATGCCGCGTCGGCGTGGGCGAGCGTGGAGCGGCTCGTGGACGGGTACGTCCGGTCCTGGTCCGGCGCGCATCAGGAGGCCTGCGAGGCCACCTGGGTCCACGGCGAGCAGTCGGAGGACGTGTTCGAGCTGCGCCTCGAGTGCCTCAAGCGCCGCCTCGGCGAGGTGCGGGCGCTCGGGGAGCTCTTCGTGACGGCCGACGCCAAGGTGGTGGAGCAGGCGGTGCAGATGGCGGGAGGGCTGCCGGCGCTCGAGGGGTGCTCGGACGTCCGTGCCCTGCGCACGAGACACGCGCCCCCCGAGGGGAGAGCGGCCCAGGAGCGGCTCGCCCGGATCGAGGCTGAGCTGGCGCGCGTGCGGGCGCTCGGCGCGGCCGGCAAGTACCGCGAGGGTCTGCCGCAAGCCGAGGGCGTGGTGACCGACGCGCGGGCCCTCGGGTATGAGCCGCTCCTAGGTCAGGCGCTGTGGCAGCTCGGCGATCTACGCCTGCAGTCGGGGGACATCGCCGCGGCCGAGCGCTCGCTCGAGGAGGCGATCCTGCGCGCCACCGCCGCGGGCGACGAGGAGACGGCCGTGGAGGCGGAGATGGCGCTCGGCTGGCTGCTCGGCGTCTGGAAGCAGGACTACGTCGAGGGCGGGCGCTGGACCCGCCTGGCCGTGGCCGGCAACGCGCACCTCGGCGACCAGCTGGATCGCAAGGCCAAGCTCGAGAACTCGCTCGGCGTCCTCCACTGGCAGGAAGGGAGCTACGATGAGGCGCTCGCCGCCTTCCAGCGCTCCCTCGCGGCGGGCGAGCGGGCCTTTGGCGAGGCGCACCCCTGGGTGGCGACGAGCCAGGCCAACCTCGGCGTGCTGTACATGGATCGCGGCGAGTACGAGGCGGCGCTCACGGCGCTCGGCCGCGCGCGCTCGATCCAGGAGAAGACGGTCGGCGAGGAGCACCCGCTCACGTCCTTCAGCCTGAGCACCCTGTGCGAGGTGCACCGCAACCTCGGCGAGCTCGACGTGGCGCTCGCGCACGGTCAAAAGGCCCTCGCCCTGCGGGAGCGCCTGCTCGGCGAGGAGCACCCGGCCGTGGCGGTGACGCTCGACAACCTCGGCCTCGTGAACCTCGATCGCGGCGAGTATGCGGCGGCGCTCGGGCAGCTCGATCGGGCGCTCCACATCCGCGAGAAACACTTTGGCAAGGACCACCCCTGGGTGGCGGCGACGCTCGATCGGATGGGCGAGGTGTATCGCGCGAGCCGTCAATACCCCCAGGCGCTCGCCGCCTACCAGCGCGCTCTCGACATCCGCACGCAGCGGCTCGGCAAGATGCACCCCGACCGGGCCGAGGTGCTCTCCCACCTCGGCCTCCTCCAGCTGGCCATGGGCCACGCCGCCGAGGCGCGCCAGCTGCTCGCCGAGGCTTACGAGATCCAGCGCCCCCGGCGGCTCGCGCCGCAGCTCCTCGGCAGGACGCGCTTTGGCCTGGCCCAGGCGCTGTGGATGACGGACGGGGACCGTCGCCAGGCGCGCGAGTTGGCGGACGCGGCGCTAGAGGACTTCGGCAAGCTGCGGGCGCGCCGGAAGGAGCGGGACGAGGTGGCGGCGTGGCTCACGCAGCACCCGCAGGAGAGTTCCGGCAGCCGTTGAGCCGGAACACCACAAGTGCTGCCGAGCGATCGACCAGGCACGCAGCACTGCCGTCGCTGGCTGCGCCGCAGAGGCGGAGAACCGTGGTGTTTTGGCTCAGACCGGAGGCGGGTGAAGCCCCGA